>CALKLF010000087.1 GCA_937992175.1 uncultured Fimbriimonadales bacterium
TGAACATGCGCCACTTCGATGTGCAGCTAATCGGCGGCATCGTGCTGCATCAGGGGCGCATCGCTGAGATGAAAACGGGCGAGGGCAAGACGCTCGTCGCCACGCTGCCGCTATACCTCAACGCGCTGCTGGGCAAGGGCGCGCATCTGGTCACAGTGAACGACTACCTGGCGCGGCGCGACGCCGTGTGGATGGCGCCGATTTATCACCTGCTCGGACTGAGCGTCGGTGTCATTCAGGGGCAGAGTGCGGAGACCGACGAGCGCGGCGGCTCTTATATTTACGAACCGGGCTACCAGCACCCCGACCCGCGCTACCTGCACCTGCGCGAGGTCACCCGCAAGGAAGCCTACGCCGCCGACATCACCTACGGCACGAACCACGAATACGCCTTCGACTACCTGCGCGACAACATGGTCTACTCCGTCGACGACCTTTCGCAACGCGAACTCTACTACGCGATTATCGACGAGGTGGACAGCATTCTCATCGATGAGGCGCGCACCCCACACATTATTTCGGGTCAGATTGAGGAAGATTTGAGCATCTACACGCGCGTCGACTCCTATGTGCGCCGCCTGCAGGCGGGACGCGACTATGTGGTGGATGAAAAGCACCATGCCGTGACGCTGACCGAAGAGGGCACTGAGCGACTGGAGCAGATGATGGGCGTGCGCAACCTCGCGGACGAAGTGGAGCTGATGCCCTACATCAACGCCGCGCTCAAGGCGCACGGCTACTTCAAAAAGGACATCCACTATGTGGTACGGGGTGGCGAGATTATCATCGTCGATGAGTTCACGGGACGCCTGATGCACGGCAGACGCTTCAGCGACGGGATCCACCAGGCGCTGGAAGCGAAAGAGGGTGTGCCCATCAAGCAAGAGAGCCAGACAATCGCCGTCGTGACTTTCCAGAACTACTTCCGCCTCTATCAGAAACTGGCGGGGATGACGGGCACGGCGAAAACCGAGGAGGAAGAGTTCCGCAAGATTTACGGCATGGATGTGGTGTGCATCCCCACGCATCGCCCGATGATTCGCATCGATCACTCCGATGTAGTCTATAAGAACATGGAGGCGAAGCTGCGCGGGATAGCGCTGGAGATTCTCCGCCTGTATACCAAGCAGCAGCCCGTGCTGGTGGGCACACGCTCCATCGAGATGTCCGAGGTGGTTTCCTCGCGGCTCACTTTTGATAAACTCCAGTTGCTGGTACTGATTGAGCGGGTACGGCGCGAGCTGGAGACGAACAAGAGCATCGAGAAAGCCAAAAAGGACGAGTGGCGCAAGACGCTGCTGATGCCCCTCAACACGCTCTCGATGCGCCAGATTACGCCGATGCTGCGCGAGCTGGGGTTGCCCACCAGCCCGACCGACCCCGCGCATGTGAAGTGGTTCCTCGAACACTGGGAGCTGCCCGAAGCGAACGCCGAGTATTTCATTGAAGCGATGGAGCATGGCATCCCGCACAATGTGCTGAACGCGAAGTATCACGAGAAAGAGGCGGCGATTATCGCGGAGGCGGGGCGCAAGGGCGCGGTGACGATTGCGACCAATATGGCGGGGCGCGGCGTGGACATCCTGCTGGGCGGCTCGATTGTGAAACAGGAGCCGAAACCCGAAGGCGAGGGCGAAACCGAGAGCGCCGAGACAACCGAGCAGGAGCCGATTTCGTTCCGTCGGGGGGGCAAGGTGCGCGCTGCGCCGCCGTTGCCGCTCTCGGAGCAGGAGCGCTCCGTCGCCGCCGAAGCGGTGCGCAAACTCGGTGGGCTGTTCGTACTCGGTACGGAACGCCACGAAAGCCGACGCATCGATAACCAGCTGCGCGGACGCTCAGGACGGCAGGGCGACCCCGGCGAGTCGCGCTTTTACCTGTCGCTGGAGGATGAACTGGTGCGCCTGTTTGCCGAGAACCTGCGCAACAGCCCCCTGCTGAAGACCTGGCCTGAGGATGAACCGCTCGAGGCGAAAATGCTTACGAAAGCCATCGAGGGGGCGCAGAAGCGCGTGGAGCTGCACAACTTCTCCATCCGCAAGCATGTGTTGCAGTACGACGATGTGCTGAACAACCAGCGTCTACAGATTTACAGCCTGCGTCGGCGCGTGCTGTTCGGTGAGGGCACGCGCGAACTCGCCCTGAACTACATCGACGAGGTGGTCTCGGAGGTGGTGGATGAATTCGCGCCGCGCAACCTACCGCCCACCGAGTGGGATCTGCAGGGGCTGTACCAGCGATTGAACACGATTTTTCCGCTGGAGTTCTTCGTCAAGCCCGATGACTTTAACTTTACGCGCCACGACCTGCTGCTCGATCAGGTGCGCGAGTGGGCAGAGCAGGCATACGCCATGCGCGAGGAGCAGCTCGGCGCAGACCTCGTGCGCGAGATGGAGCGTTACTTCATGCTACAGGTCATCACGCGACGCTGGGTGGAGCATCTGGCGTCGATGGAGTACCTACGCGAGGGCATCGGGCTGCGCGGCTATGGGCAGATCGACCCGCTCGTGGCGTATAAGCAGGAGTCGGCGAAGGTGTTTGCCGACACCCTGCACGCGATTCGCAACGATGTGGTGATGTTCCTGTTCCACGCGCAGGTTGCGCCGCCGCAGCCGCGTCAGGTGGTGCGGATTGCGGGCGACTCCAACCCTGCGATGGCGGGCGCGCGCGGCGGGATGGGCGTGCAGCGACTGGCGGACGACGACACTGCCAGCGCGAGCGCGTCCGCAAGCAAGGTCGGGCGCAACGACCCGTGTCCCTGCGGCAGCGGCAAGAAGTATAAGAAGTGCTGCTATCCGAAGTATGGATGAGCGGCGTCGCAATTTCGCCTTCACCCCACAACCCCTCCCCGCGTGCGGGAGAGGGGCTGCTGACAAGGGTACGACGCTCGGGTTCGCCATCCCAGGCGGTGTCCACTTTTTGCCCTCACCCCCAGTCCCTCCCCCATTGCGTGGAAGAGGGGAACCAAGCGCCCGTGCGACGCAGGTTGTTCCCCTTCTCCCGCGTCTCGGGAGGAGGGATTAGCGGGTGAGTGTGAAAACGACGGGCGCGCCTCTGCCGTCACTTTTACGGCGTTTGAAAGCCCATCAGGATTATCATTCAGAACCATATTCTATCCGCTTCCGTAGCGTCTCGCGTGCGTGCTGGCGGGCGCGAATAACCGCGCGCGGCGTCAGGTTCAGAACCTGCGCAATTGCTTTATCGTGCAGCGGCGCGAGCGACGCCAGCGCGGAGTGCGCCTCGTCCAGCGCGCCCTGTCCCGCCAGCGCCTGCGCCAGCTCCGATTCCAGCGCCAGCACGAACGCTGCTGCATGGTGGCGTGGCATCGCCCGCAGCGCGGCGGCGACGCGCCCAGTAAACTGCTCGTCGTCCAGATGCGCCGTCGGCGTCTCGCAACACGGATGCAACGATTCGGGCAACGCTTCCAGCGACTGGTGTGCCTTCCGCGCGCGCAACACACGACAGTACGCCCGCTGACACACCTGCTGAACAAACCCCGTCAAACACGGCTCCCAATGATCGGCATGCTCAGGCAGCTTGAAGCGCAGCACAGCGATTCGCGCCTCGCTGAGGATGTCCTCTAAATCCTGCTCGCAGAGCGGCGCAGGATTCATCGCGTTGCGCCGCTGCAGCCAGCGAGACGCGTAGTTCTCCGCAAAGCGGAGCCACTGCGCCAGTTCGCGCTCCTGATGCTGCTCCAGCCATGCCTCATAAAAATCGGTTGTATGCGCCATATCGCACCTCCGTACACGCAAGAGGATACGATACGGCACTGAAAATCCACTGAAAAAATGGATGAGGGGACTGAAAAGGGCAAAACATACCTCAATCTCTCAAAATGTGCTATAATATTGCCAGTGCGCCGACACATACAGCGCACAAAACGGCGGAGGCAAAATAGCAACGCCAACGAAAGGAGGATAGCGGTATGCGAATGTATAACGGTAGTAAGATAGCATTGCGCATTCAGGGTCGTTCGTGGCGTTAACGGTTCTGACGACGAGTCTCGGCCTCTTTTCCCCCGTTCATTCCCAAGCAACTTTGACCTGGCTCGGCACGCTGGGCGGAAACTTCAGCGAGGCGCACGCCGCCTCGTTCGACGGCAGCGTGGTGGTCGGCGCGGCGATGCTGTCCAATAACCAGTATCGCCCCTTCCGCTGGACGCAGGATACAGGGCTGGTGCAGCTGCAATTCATCAGCGGCGACGATGCAGGAGCGCGTAATGTGTCGCTGGACGGAAGGGTTGTGATTGGTATCTCATCGGAGCTCAATGTTGGATATCGAGCAGTGCGCTGGACGCCACCAGCATACTCCGCGTCCAAAGCCTTGGCGCACTGCTTAGAGGTAATCTCAGGGACGGATTCAGCGATGCGTGGGGCGTCGCGCTAAGTGGGGATATCGTCGTCGGAATGTCCACCGACTCCACAAATCCGCGCAACGACCGCGCGTGGCGCTGGACACCTCAACAAGGAATACAGAACCTGAATATGGTTTACAGTGGCTGGTAGGCGCATCAGTTCTGGAGCATGCCTTCGCCATTTCACCTTGCGGGCGCTACATCGTCGGGCGGGGCTTCAACGCCGCCACAGGTCGCCCTGAAGCATTCCTCCTGGGTACAGGCATCACAGGCGACACGAACGCCGACGGCTGCGTGGACGGTGTAGACCTACTGCCGTGCTGTTGAACTTCGGCGCGACGGGTACCAACCACTACGCGGATGTGGATCGGAGTAATCGCGTGGACGACGCGGACCTACTAATCGTGTTGTGCAACTTCGGGAACGGTTGTAATTAGCCCTCACCCCCCACCCCCTCTCCGTAAACGGAGAGGGGGGGCGTGCGGGCGCAGGGGCGCGCTCCACTCGGAATGACAGCGTAGTTTGTGCCCAAGTGAACCTGTCATTCCGAGCGGAGCGAGGAATCGCGCCTGCTCAGTCCTGGCAAACTTGGGTTTGTAATCGCGCCCTTATCCCCTGACCTGATAAGGGTACAACGCTTGGGCTCATCGCGCTGCGCGCGGCAACCTTTTTGCCCTCACCCCCAGCCCCTCTCCCACCGCGTGGGAGAGGGGGGCAAGCGCGGATGCGGCACGGGTCGCTCCCCCTCTTCCACGACGCGGGAGAGGAGGCAGGGGGTGAGGGCAGAAAAAATCCCACCCTGCCTCATTGGTAGACTCCAAATTGGGACTAAAGTCCCTACCGTTCGCTGGATGAAACTCAGTCATAATCTGTATGATGGACGCGGTTTTGATTGCAGGAGGGCGCGCGCCCGCGTCGCTTGCCGAGTCGGCAGGACACCCCATCAAAGGGCTGTTTCAATTCGGCGGCGGGACGCAAATCGAGCGCGTAGTGTGCGCCCTACAACAGAGCGGTGTGGAGCGGATTGCGGTCGTCGGTTCGGAACTCCTGCTGCACGCCCTGCAACCGCCTGGCATCGAGGTGCTGTTCGCGACAGAGGGCGAGGATCCCGTCGACAACCTCCTGCGCGGCGTGGAGCGACTGGGGCTATCGTCCGAGTCGCAGTTTCTGCACTGCGCGGTGGATTTGCCGATGCTCACGAGCAAGGCGATTTGCGATTTCGTTCATGCCGCGCCTCCCGACACCGATGTGGTGGTGGGCTGGACGCCTGAGGCGGAGTTTGAGCGGATGTTTCTGGGCGCGCCCTACACGGCGTTGCAGTTCGCTGAGGGGCGATTCATCAGCGCGTCGGTAAGCGTGCTGCGCGTCGGTTTTTTGGAGGCGCAGACCCCCTTACTTCGTCGTCTGGCGCAGGCGCGTAAATCGGCAGGCAGGGTTGCCTTGACGCTCACGCGCGCGTTTCATTATCACCTGATGAGGATGGGCGCGCCCCTCGCCGCACGGTTCCTGACAGGACGCTTAGCTCTAAGCAGTCTGCCGCCGCTGGCGGAGCGTCTGTTGAACGCGCGTCTTCACTTCAACCTCAGCGCCGCGCCCGAACTTGCCTACGATGTGGACACGGAGGAGGATTACCGCTATGCGCAGGCGTGGCTTCGGGCGCATAAGGGGTATACTCTCTCCCCGAAGGTCTGAATGCTGGGCAGAATCTGGCGGTTGTTAATCGGTCCGGTGTTATCGACGCGGCGAGCGCGCCACGAGCGGTTGCCCGTATTATTAGCCTTACCGGTGTTCGCTTCCGACGCGCTCTCCTCCTCCGCCTACGCGACCGAGGAGATGATGCTTGTGCTGTGGTCGGCGGGCGAGGATGCGCTGCGCCTCGCGTTCCCCATCTCGCTGGCGGTGGTCGCGCTGTTGTTTATCGTGGTGTTCTCCTATCGTCAGACGGTGTACGCCTATCCGCAGGGGGGCGGCGCGTTTATCGTTTCGCGCGAGAATCTGGGCGAGTTCTGGGGCGTGCTGGCGGCGTCCGCGCTGCTGGTGGGCTATGTGTTGACCGTTGCCGTGAGTATCGCGGCGGGCGTGAACGCGATTATCTCGGCGTTTCCTGCCCTGCTGCCGTATCGGATCTCGCTCTGCGTGCTGTTCATCGCGCTGATGACCTATATTAACCTGCGTGGGGCGCGCGAATCGGGCCTGGTGTTCGCGCCGCCAACCTATGGATTCGTGTTGACCTTCGCGATTTTGATTCTGGTGGGCTTGGCGCGCGGTTTCGCGGGGGATATCGAACCTGTTCCGTACCCTCCCTATGGCGAGGGGGTGCAGGCGCTCAGCTTGCTGGTGATTCTGACCGCCTTTGCGCGGGGCTGCTCGGCGTTGACAGGGGTGGAGGCAATCTCCGACGGCGTGCCCGCCTTCAGGTCGCCCGAATCGCGCAACGCCGCGCTCACCCTGATGCTGATGGCGCTGATTCTGGCGGGGCTGGTGCTGGGCATTACCTACACCGCGTCCTATTTTCAGGTGCTGCCTGTCAAAAACGAACAGGGCGAGATTATCGAAACGCTCACCTCGCGCCTCGCCCGCACCGTGCTGGAAGGCACGCCGTTCGAGTGGTTCTACTATGTGGTGCAGGTCGCCACGACGCTGATCCTGATTCTCGCGGCGAACACGGCGTATGTCGATTTCCCGCGCCTCTCCTCGGTGCTGGCGAACGCCCGATTCGCCCCGCGCCAGCTCGCGAATCTGGGCGACCGCCTCGTGTTCAACAACGGCATCATCCTGCTGGGGCTGCTCTCTGCGCTGCTGATTATCTACTTCCGCGGCGATACCCACTCGCTGATTCCGCTCTACGCGGTGGGTGTGTTCATCGGCTTCACACTCTCGCAGGCGGGCATGGCGCGTCGCTTCGCGCGCCTGAAGCCCCCGCGCTGGCGCGTCGGCATGCTCATCAGTGGGTTCGGCGCGTTCACCACAGGGCTGGTGTTCATGACACAGCTCGTTGCAAACTTCCGCTACGGCGCATGGATTACGCTTGTCTCTATCGGCGTGCTGATGTTCCTGCTGTTCAAGGTGCATGAGCATTACATGACCATCAAGGGACAGCTCAAGCCTAAGCCTTCTAAGCCACAGGCAATCCGCCACCGAGTGGTGGTGCTGGTTCCCAGTGTGCATCAGGGCGTGCTGCAGGCGTTGAACTACGCCCGCGCCCTCGCGCACCCCGACGAAATCGAGGCGCTGCACATCAATGTCGACCCCCGCCCGCCCGCCGTCTACAGGCGCGTGCTGAAACGCACCAAAGACGAGGAGACCGAACTGCGCTTAGTGACCCCCGCCGCTGAGAAAATGCAACAGGAATGGCGACAGTTCGTGCCCGACATTCCCCTCAAGATTATCGACTCCGAACACCGCTCCCTCGTTGAACCTATTGAGGACTACATCGACGAGCTGATTGAACGAGAGCAGCTGGATCAGGTGACGGTGATTGTCCCCGAATTCTATCCGCGCAAGTGGTGGCATCACCTGTTGCATAATCAGTCGGCGTGGATTTTGCGCCTGGCGCTGATGAAGAAGCCGAAGGTAGTGGTCTCCACCGTGCGCTATTTCCTGGAGCGATAGCGATGCGAACGATTCTGATGGCGTATCGGGGCAGCGAGTATGACAAGCGTATTCTGCGCTGGCTCTGTCGGTTCGCACGGCACACACGCAGCAACCTGCGGCTGGTGTATGTGCTGGTGGTCGGCTACACGCACGAGGTAGACGCCCCCGAGCCGCCCGGCGTGCATGAGGCGGAGCAGATGTTGCTGGAGGCGGAACATATCGCGCAGGAGGAGGGCGTGGTCGTCGCCGCCGATTTGGTGCAGGCGCGCGAGGTGGGTCCGGGTTTGGTCAGCGAGGCGGAAGAGGTGGAAGCCGACCTGCTGGTGATGACCGACCACCGCAAGTTGTTGCCGATGGAGAACCCGCTGGGCGTGGGCGTCGTGGCATATGTGATGAAACATGCCCCCTGCCCCGTGTGGCTGTGTTATGAGCCGCTGTGACGGTGTGGTTTCGCCTCACTGCGTGCTGCCGAATAACGGAGCGGAGCAGAGGGTGGAAGTAGCGGTATACTTTCCCCATGCGACGCGAGGGGCGCGCGTTTACGGTGCGAGAGCTGGAAACGCCTGTAGTGGAGTGGCTTGCCCACACGGTGCGGGGGCGCGGGGGCGTGCTGCTGATTACGGGCGAAGCGGGCGTTGGGCGCACGAGCGCGTTGCGCCTGCTTAGGCAGACGGCGCAGGCGCAGGGGTTCCTCGTCGCTGACTCGTGGTGTCGAGGCGACGCCGCCGAACCGCCCCACTTGCCCCTCACTGCGCTTATCGAGACCCTCCTGTACGAACTCGGCGAGCGAGGCAACCCGCTACAGGAGCCGTTAGACCGCTGGCTTCAGAACCCGCAAGCGTGGCATATCCCCACACGCTTGATTTACCCCCTGCGCGAGGTTGCACGAGAGTGCCCGTTGCTCTTAGCCATCGACGACGCGCACCGTGCGCACGAGAACCTGCAGCGCACGCTGCTGAACTGGCTGGTGGCGTTGCGCCTGGAGCCGATTGGGCTGGTCATCACGGCGGCGTCGCCCCTGCGCGGCGCGCTCGCCGACCTGCAGCGCACGCTGGTCGAGCGCGAAGCGGGCGAGGTGTGGATGCTGCGCCCGTTTACCCCGCCCGAAGTGGTCGCCATGTTGCAGGAGCGGTTGCCCGACAGCGCGCATGCGGAGAGCGTGAGCCGCGCGCTCTATGAACTGACGGGGGGCAACCCGTTGTACCTGAGCGCGATTCTAAACAGTTTGCCTGCGCTAAGCGAGGACGCCGCCCTGTCGCCTGAGGCATGGATCCCCGACACGCTGCGCGAGGCGTTGCTGCGTCGCTTCGAGACGCTTGCGGAGGTTGAGCAGGAGACGGCGCGTGCGGTCAGCCTGTTCGAGAGCGTCGCGCCGCGCGCAGCGTTGCCTGTGATTGCGCGTCAGGGGGAGCGCGCCGTCGCGAAAGGCGTCACCGCGTTGCAGGCGCTGGGCTGGATCGAGGCGCAGGGCGCAGACGAGCTGCGCTGGCGCAACCGCCTGTTCCGTGAAGTGGTCTACTCCACCCTCGACGCGCGCCAGCGCGCCGCGTGGCACGAGCGCGCTGCGGACGCGCTCCAGCAACTGAACGCGCCCGAACTCGCGTTGCTGGATCATCTCCGCTCCAGCGCGCCCGCCCCCGAACGCCTGCAGCAGATGCACGACGCCTACCTGCGCCTGCGCATGCAGCTCCCCCCGCGCCAGCGATTAGAGCTGCTCAACGCCTGCATGGACGCCGCCGCCAAACTCGGCGACACGGGGCGGCGCGTCCAGCTGCTCTGCGACCGTCCCTATCTGCTGTTCCAGTTGCCCGACGGCTTGCTGCACGCGCTGGACGCCTCGCAGCAGGCGCTGGCGGCGCTGGAGGCGCACCCTGAGGCAGACCCTGGACGCGAACTGTGGACGCAGGTGATGTGCGCCCGTGCAGGACAGCTCACGCAGCTCGGGCGCGTGCGCGAGGCGCAGGAGACCCTGCAGGAGCTGCTCGCGGCGCCGAACCTGAGCGACTCGCAACGGCTGATGGCGGAGCTGAGCCTGGCGTACAGCTTCGCCTGTCAGGGCGACCTGCGCCGTGCCTACGAGATTCATCGCGCAGTGTGGGCGCGCCTGCAGGCGAATCAGGCGTGGCTGATGCGCTGGGGCGGCGTGCTGCGCTACACGCTCCAGTACGCGCTGGCGAACGGCGATGCGACACTCGCGCAGGAGACACTCGAATGCGCCGAACACTGGGCGGCGCAGCCTGACTGCCCCCTGCAGTGCCAGATGCTCTATCAGCTGATGTACGCGGACGAGGCGTATTTTTACGGGCGCGGGGCGGAGCAGCAGGCGCGGGCGCGAGCGGTGCTGGAACTCGCCGAGCAGTCCAGCGAACAGCTCGCCGCGCTGGACGCATGGTTTTTGACCCTGCTTTACCGCCAGCCGCAGGAAGCCGCGCGCGTGGCAGAACGCGCGCTGCACCTCGCCCAGCACGCGCTCGGACGCGAACGCGAGGCGGAGTGGCGCTATCGCAAGGCGCAGGCGCTGCTGGAAGCGGAAAACCACGGCGCGGCGGCGACGGCGGCAGAGGAAGCCCGACGCGCCGCGCTCAAAACGGGCAACCAGTGGCTGCTCGCCAAAGACTGGCTCCTGCTCGCCCAAACGCGCCTCGCCCAACAGCGCATGCAGGACGCCGCCGACGCCCTCCAGCAGGCGACGCCCTTCGTGCGCACGCTGAACCTGCCGGAACTGGAGTGCGAGCTGACCCTGCTGCAGGGGCTAGTGAACGAAGCCGACGCAGCTGAACTCGCGCAACGCGCCGTCGAGACCGCCGAGTCGTGGGGGCACGCGCTCTATCGGGGGCTGGCATATGCTCTGCGTGGGCGCGCATTGAGCCGTCCCGACGACACCGAGCAAGCCGAAGTGCTGCTCTCGGAATATGGTGCGCCTTTGTTGCAACGGCTCATCACGCCGCGCGAGACGCCTCTCGCTGCTGCGGAGGGCTGGGACATCTTCATTCGCCTGCTTGGCGACGGCAGCGTGTGCTTCCGCGCGAAAACGATGCCCAAAAAAGCGTGGATTAGCCCACGCGCCCGCGCGTTGTTTGCGCACCTCGCGCTCAACGGCGGCGCGCCCGTGGACATGCACATCCTGCTGGAGCAACATTTCCCCCACCTAGATCCCGACAAGGCGCGGGTGAACCTGCAGACCGTGATTTCGGCGGTGCGCCGCTCGCTGCGCAAAGCATTCGGCGAGGCGGCGGGCAAGTGGATCCACTATGAGAACGGACTTTATCGCTATGCGCCGCCGCACACATGGCGCGTCGACCTGCAGGAGTTCGATTCGACCGCGCAGGACGCGCTCGCGATCGCCGACCCTGAGGTGCAACTCGCGCGACTGGACGAGGCGATACGGCTCTATGCAGGCGACCTGCTGTCGGAATTCGCAGACGAGCCGTGGTGTAGCCTCGCGCATCAGCGCGCTCGAGTGCTGCTTATCGAGTGCCTGCTGGCGCGGGCACAGCGGCGATTCATCAAGGGGCAGCTCTCTGACGCTGCCGCTGACTGTGAACGAATTTTGCAGGCTGATCCCGCCGACGAGAATGCGCTCCGCCTACTACTGCAGATTTATCAACAACTCGGACGCCCCCGAGACGCGTTGACCTACTTCCAGCACGCCCAGCGCTACGCCCCCGAAGTCCTCTCCCAAGCAACGAGGGTGATGTTCGAGGGATTGTCAACGGGTTAGCCCCCACGCTTATGGCTTACCTGACGAGATTTTCCTGCAGAACTTCGAGTTCCTGACTAGCGAATGGAACTGAGCGTCCCGTGCCTGAGCCAGCGAGTCTGCTCGCATTGGGGATGGGGCTGGCGGGGGTGATGGGGCTACGCCGCCGTAAATAGTCCGAGGTTTGCTACTCTTTTTCTTGTTTCGCTCGGGAAAGTCGTAATCTTCCGAGCTTTTTTGGTATGATAGCGATACCTGCAAAAAACGCTCGTATCAATCATGGGGCATCGTCGGTTCAGACCCCGCCAGCTGCCCCTTCATCCGCTCCCGCGCCTTCCGTTCGATGTTCCTCCAGATTCCGCGTAGTCCCATCGCCTGCTTCATCGCGTCCAGCGTCTCATCGGCGATTTGGCGCACCTTGAGCGTGCCAGTGTAGATAATCTCCTCCACCAGCCCGCGCTCTTGGGCAAACTGCTCGCGCCGCTCGCGGATGGGGTCTAAGAAGTTGTTCAAAGCGCGCGCCAGCTTCTCTTTCACTTCCACATCGCCTACGCGCCCCTGCCGATAGCGCGTTTTCAAATCCTCCACCTCCTCGCGGTCGGGGTTGAAGATGTCGTGGTAGATAAACACGGGGTTGCCCTCAACTGTGCCGGGGATGTCGGCGCGGATGCGCTTGGGGTCGGTGTACATACTGCGCACCTTTTTCTCTACGGTCTTCGGGTCGTCGGAGAGGAAAATCGCGTTGCCCAGACTCTTGCTCATCTTGGCTTGCCCGTCCGTGCCCACCAGCGTCGGCACTTCACTGAGCATCACTTCGGGGATGGGGAACACCTCGCCGTAGAGATTATTGAACCGTCGAGCGATTTCGCGTGTGATTTCCACATGCGCCTCGTTGTCCTTGCCGACAGGCACAAGGTGGGCGCGCGGCATCAGAATATCCGCCGCCTGCAGCACAGGGTAGCCAATCAGCCCGAAGGGGATCGACTCGTCGTCGATGTTCGCCGCGCGCGCCATATCCTTGATGCTCGGCAGGCGCGTCAGACGCGGCAGCGAGACCAACATCTCGAAAATCAGGTTCATCTCGTACACCGCATGCACCGCCGACTGCAGGTAAATCGTGGACTTGTTCGGGTCAACGCCCACCGCCAGGTAGTCCAGAACCATTTCGCGGATGTTGGTGCGCATTTCTTCGATATCCTCGTGCGTGGGGCGGGTGGTGAGCATATGCAGGTCAGCAATGAGGAAGTAGCACTCGTACTCGTCTTGAAGTTTCACGCGGTTTTGCAAGGAGCCGACATAGTGCCCCAGATGGAGTTTGCCTGTTGGTCGGTCGCCCGTCAGCACTCGTTTGCGCTCGCTCATCGAGAGGGGATTATACCGCAAGTGGGCGCGTCCTGGTGCGACGAGCCTGCGCTTGGACGGCTCAGTTGCGCGCCTACTCCCACTCCAGCGTAGCCTGATCGACCTTGCGTGCCACGCGCTCGGCATGCGCGACGCCCATCAATAACGCCGCGCTCGGAATCTCGAACCCTTTGCCGTGCAGCAGCTCGCCTACTGTGCGTATCTGCAGGCGGGGTATCCTACGGTTGCCCAGCGGCGTGATGTAGTCGCCTACTTGCTCCGCCTCCCGCACCATCGGTTTGGTAGGCGGCTTCAGCGTGAGAAACAGCCCCAGCGTCGCCTGCTCGCGCTTCATCACGCCCCGAAAGTCGCGCACATCTTTCACGCTCACCCTGCCGCTCTTGACCTGAATGACCACTTTCTTGGGGTCTTTGATATCGTCCTTGAAGTAGAGAACACCGTCGATGCCTGTGTCCGCGCCTTTTTTGCTCTGGAACGGGCGGGCGCGGGGGATTAGCCCAATCGCCCACTTTTGGAACTCGTCGCGGTCTTGCTGGGCTAATGCGCGCGCCTCCGACTCGGTGGTCGGCTCGCCAATCACCTGGTAGTCTTTGCCCTCCTTGAGGTCGAACATATCGCCCAGACGATACTTGATGAGCGCGATTGCAAGGTGCGTGATATCGATGCCAATCCAGCGGCGGTTGAGTTTCTGCGCAGCGACGACGGCTGTGCCACAACCGCAAAACGGGTCTAACACAATATCGCCCTCGTGGCTGGAGGCTTGAATAATGCGCTCCAGCAGGGCAAGCGGCTTTTGAGTGGGGTAGCCGAGGCGCTCTGCAGACGCAGTGCGTGTCCCAAATCCAGGAATATCGCCCCAAACGCTGCCGATAGTTGCCCGCGCTTCGTCGAGATAATACTTGAGATACTCTTTGCCAGTTTCGGAAACATGAATCCGACCCTCAGCGCGAAACTTTTCCCACATGGCATCGCTATAATTCCCTCGCTGAACTGCTTTATATCGTCCTCGTTCATCCTCATAGCGGTACGCTCTCTTTTGTTCCTCTGTAAGGGGGGCATACTGCTGATGAAATATGTGCTGATCGGTTTTGGAATAAAAAAGTATAATGTCGATATCGCGCGGCCACTGACGACTAACTCGCTTTCCCCCTTTACCTGCAGGGTCTCGTTTCCACACAATCTCGTTTTTGAAGTTCCGCGCCCCGAAAATCACATCGAGCATCACTTTCAGGTAGTGGCTGGCGGTGGGGTCGCAGTGCAGGTAGAGGCTCCCCGTCGGCTTGAGGACGCGGTGCAGTTCCACCAGGCGCGGCGCCATCATCACCAGGTACGCCGTTAGGTCGTTGCGCCCCAGCGTGTTCACGAAACCCTGCACCAGCGACACTAACTGGGGCATGGGGCATGTCTCGCAGAACTCGGTGTAGGCGCGTTCGCTCCACTGCCAAGTGTCGGTGAAGGCTTTGATTTGCGCCTGCGCTGGCTCGCCCGTTTGCTCCTTGAACAGAAGATTATAGTCGCGATTGCTGTTGAACGGCGGATCGAGGTAGATGAGGTCTATGCTCTCGTCCGCGAGATGTTTGCGCAGCACCTCCAAATTATCGCCGTAGTAGAGGGTGTTGGTAGGTTGCATAGCGAAAGGGATTGTACCCCGTCGCTGGAGCGGCTCACGACGCGCCCGCCTGATTTTTCGAACAGCCTCAGAGGCTATCTAGGAAAGCGAGTGAATTACCCTCACCCCCAACCCCCCTCTCCCACGGCGTGGGAGAGGGGGCTTTGGGCATGGCGCGTGCGCGTCGCGACTCCCACTCCCCTCTCCCGCGTCGCGGGAGAGGGGCTGGGGGTGAGGGCAAAAAAAAAGCGCATGCCAACCCATCCTGCACGGGCAAACGCACAGAAAACTTCCTACATTTCCTAGATAGCCTCTCAGTGGAATTGAGTAAAATATCGCAAGGACGATGAGCGGGCAGAGTTGGCGCATTACTCCAGCGCGGCGCGTGCGAGGCGTGTGGCGACCGCCGGGCGATAAGTCGATTACGCATCGCGCGGTGATTTTGGGGTTGCTCTCGCGCGGGGCGACGGAGATCAAGAACTTTCTGGAGGCGGACGACTGTCTGCGCACTTTGCAGATGGCGCAGCAGTTGGGGGCGCAGGCAGAGCGGCTGGGCGCGGCGCGTTGGCGCATCGGGGGGCGTGGGGATGAGCCGCTGCGCGAGCCGACGGAAGTGCTGGACGCGGGCAACTCGGGCACGACCACGCGCCTGATGGCGGGCGTGCTGGCATCGCATCCCATCTTCAGCGTGCTGACAGGCGACGCCTCGCTGCGACGACGCCCCATGCGCCGCGTCGTGGAGCCGTTGCAGCGCATGGGCGCACGCATCGACGGCAGAGAAGCTGGCAGTCGCCTGCCGCTTGCCATTCGGGGGGGCGAACTGCGCGCCATCAAACACCTCAGCCCCGTCGCCAGCGCACAGGTCAAATCGTGTATTCTGCTGGCGGGGCTACGCGCAGCGGGCGTCACGGAAATCACCGAGCCGACCCTCTCGCGCGACCACACCGAGCGCATGCTCCGCGCGTTCGGCGCAACGCTGGAAGTGCAGATATGCTCGGAAGGGGCGCATCGCGTGCGCTTGCGTGGAGGGCAGGCGCTGGAGGCGCAACGACTCACTGTGCCCGGCGACTTCTCGTCGGCGGCGTTCTGGATTGCCGCCGCGCTGCTGTTGCCCGGCTCCGACTTAACTATCGAGCAGGTGGGCTTGAACCCCACACGCACGGGGCTACTGGAAGCGTTGGCGCAGGCGGGCGTGCATCTGGAGTGGAGCACCCTTGACGAGCAGGCGGGCGAGCCGATTGGAACCCTGCGCGTGCGCTCGCAACCGCTCGGCGCGATGCATGTGGGCGGCGCGCTCATCCCCGCGCTCATCGACGAAGTGCCCATCCTCGCGCTGATTGCCACCCAAGCGCACGGCACAACCGAAATCCGCGACGCCGCCGAACTGCGCGTCAAAGAATCCGACCGAATCGAGACCATCGCGACCGAGCTACGCAAGATGGGCGCACAGATCGAGACCTTGCCCGACGGCTTGCGCGTTCACGGACCCACGCCGCTGCACGGCGCGGAAGTGCAAAGTTATGGAGACCACCGAATCGCCATGACGCTCGCGATTGCAGGACTCCTCGCGCACGGCGAAACGCTGATTCACGACACCGCGTGCGTGCAGACCAGCTTCCCAGAGTTCGAGACGCTGCTGCACGAGTTAGTGGAGCGCGAGTAGCGCGCGTGCGCGGACTACCGCACTTGGAACGGCACAATCTGGCTAATTGCGCGCGTGTTGCGGTCGTTGGTGAACGCCATCACCACCGCGTAGTAAGTACGCCCGCTCACCAGCGCAGGACCCGTATAGACCAGCGAGGTCGCAGGCGCGAACACCTTCGCCGCGCCGGGATTGCTCAAATCCGCTGGATAGTACGGCGCGACATTGTAGTCGGGGAAACGATCGTAAATCAACACCAAGTAGTAATCGGCGTTGGGTACGGGCGTCCACTGCAGGATGAGACCATCCACAATCTCGTTCGGGAACGGGCGCGTGAGGGCAATCGGCGCGAACGGGCGCGCGCTTACGCGATTGCTGCGCCCGGAAACCGTGCCTGGCAGGTCGTTCAAATAGTCGGTATTCAGCGCGACCATCTCATAGAAGTAGGATACATTCGGCTGCAGGGCAGGGTCTAAGTCGGCGAAAAAGTCGGCGAGCGGGTCGCGCAAGAAGGCGATGGCGTTGCGGTTCAGCTCTTCGATGGTGCGCCCGCGATAGATGCCGTAGCCCAGCAGGCTGGTCTGCTCTTGGTACTCCCAGCTGAGGTCCACTTCGATCCAGTAGTCGCCTGTGGCGCGCGAGGCGACAGGGCGTCGCGGGCGAGGCTTCTCGTCGAATAGGGCGCGGATGGCGTTGTAGGCGTCGCGCTCGCGGGGGCTGCGCGTGGCGGTCAGCACGCGCGGCATCGTCCACGCCGTCGCCGACAGGTTCAACGGCGTCTGCACAGGGCGGTTCACCGACCGATTCAGCGTGAAACTGATGACGGTGGTCTGACCCGCCACAACCTGCGCCGTGCGTTTATCGTTCTCGAAGTCGGGCGCGGAGGCGACAATTGGGTACTCGTAGCCGGCAGGCAGCCCCGCGATGCGATAGAACCCGCGCCGATCGGTGAGCGCGAACGCGCTACTGAGCGCGCCCCCTGCGAACACCCGCGCCCCTTCAATTCCCGAACCGAATGCATCGCGCACAAAGCCCTCGATCGTCCCCTGTCGGTTCACAGGGGCAATCATGATGTTCACATT
The DNA here is from genome assembly GCA_937992175.1 of uncultured Fimbriimonadales bacterium. GTDB lineage: Bacteria > Armatimonadota > Fimbriimonadia > Fimbriimonadales > GBS-DC > GBS-DC. Next base: position 17,344 of record CALKLF010000087.1, read on the forward strand.
CTTGCTCTGCTCGTTCTCGAACACCTGCGCCACATTTTGCCCCGTGTATTCCACGCCGTTGATTACGGCGCGAGCACGGATGATGGTAAATCGATCAGGCACATTGGTCAGGTAGTAGGTCCCGTTGTGCAAGGAGCGGGTCTGGCTATTGACCGAATTTGCCGCGAAGACTTCCGCATTCGCCACCGGCTCGCCCTCGATGTCGGTGATGGTGCCAGACACAACGCCAACCTTGTTCTCACCGCCGCAGCCTGCCACAAACAAGGCAGCGCACAGCATCAACACTCCCCACAAGCTGCGTCGCTTCATCATACAAGCAGACGATTCGCCCGCCCAGCGGTTTCTCCTGCCCGAAAAAGAAAAAGGACGGCGTCGCTGCCGTCCTGTGGATGTTCCCTGCAGAAAGGAGGCTTCTCTTAGGCTTTCCGACGGCGCAGTAGCAAGCCGCCCAGCCCAGTCGCCAACGCAATCATGCTGGCAGGTTCGGGCACAAGCGTCCAATCTTGCTCGACGAGCATTAGCCCCGCGCCTGAGCCGGGTTGAGCGCCGCCGAGCAGCTGGAAGGTCTCGTACACCGTGACATCGTTCGCAGGCACAGGGAGCGACACGGGGATGTTGACGCTGAACGCGCCGTCCGCGCCGCCCGCGTAGGCATCGCCGTAGAACGCGCCGCTGCCCTGCCACAGGATCGCGTTGTCCGAGTTGCGCACGACCTTCTTGAACCAGGTAATCGCCCCGAAGTCAAACACATACCCCGCAATCACGAAGTTGAAGCCGTTCAGGTAGGGCATGGTGTTCGTGGGGTCTTGGATGGTGTATTGACCGAAGAAGCTGCCGTTGGTGAACCCTGTGCCCATTCCAATCATGATTGGATGGGGCGTCGCCGCGGCGGTCAGAAAGGTAATCTGCGGTACCGGGTTGCTCTGCACGATGGTCGGCACAGTGACAGGCGTGGAGGGTGGGTTCAGCACGCCGTTGCTGTTGATAATCGTGACATTCCACGAGGCGAACGCGCTCGCAGCGACGACCAGCACTCCCAGAGAAGCTATGAGACGTTTCATGGTTCTTCCTCCGTTTCCTTGATGCGCATAGTTGAGCGCACTGCCCTGTAAAAAGCAATTTCCGTGCCAATTGCGCTATTTCGTGCGAAATCTGGTATTTTTATGTTTTTCCGCGCTAAAAGCGAATCGGGCGAGGAAAAACTCCTCGCCCGATGCACTGAAGGACAGACTATGTCGCGACTTAGCGCTTGCGACGACGCAGCGCCATCAGCCCAACCAGACCACTGCCCAGCGCAATCATGCTGGCAGGCTCAGGCACCCAGTCTTGCTCCACCAGCAATAGACTGGCAGTAGAGGCAGGCTGCGTCGGCAGCACAAACAGCAGGAAGTTCTCGTACACCGTTACATCGTTTGCTGGCGCGGCGAGCATTACTGGAATCGTCACGCTGAACGGGCCGTCTGTGCCGCCAAAGCCTGAACCTGCGAACATGCCCGAGTCGTTATACAGGATGGCGTTGTCGGAGTTGCGGACAACCTTCTTCTGCCACACAATCATCGCGCTACCGTCCACGACGCCTGCAATCACGAAATTGAAGCCTGTGAGCAGATTTGTGTTGCTCGGCTGCGGGCTGATCTGATACGCGCCGGAGAAGGTTCCGTTGAGGAAGTTCGTGCCATCGCCGACCAGTATCGGATTCGGCGTCGCCGCAGCGGTCAAGAAGGTAATCTGCGGCAGCGGGCTGGTGTTGACAACCGTTGGCACGCTGACAGGAGTGGAAGGTGGGTTCAGCACGCCACTGCTGTTGAGAATGTTCACATTCCACGACGCGAACGCGCCTGTCGCCAGAGCGCTGGCTACTAAGACCGATGTAATCGCTCGTCTCATCATAATTAACCTCCTTTGCGGCTTGTGGGCGAATCGGGCGTAACAGAGAACCCCACCAAGCCTCACCCTTCGACGAGCAACTTGCGTGCCAAAGTTCCTGATTCTAGCAAAAGCTGGCATTTTTGCGAGGTACGGACGCGGGCTACAGCGCGCCCGTGCGGATGGCGTCGCGAATACGCGCCATCCAGCGGGCGTAGTAGGCAAGGTTGTGGTAGGTCGCCAAGCGCAATCCCAGCATTTCGCCCGCACGGAACAAGTGGTGGATGTAGGCAAGCGTATAGCGTTGGCACACCCAACAGCCGCATTCAGGATCGATAGGCTCTTGGCATTCGAGATACTTGGCGTTGCGCAGGTTCAACCTGCCGCGCGTGGTGAACACGGCGCCGTGCCGTGCTAAGCGTGTGGGCAGCACGCAATCAAACATATCGACGCCGTGCTGCACCGCGTGCAGGATATCCTCAGGCGTGCCTACCCCCATCAAGTAGCGTGGCTTGTCGGCGGGCAGGCGCGGCGCGAGGAACTCCACGATGCGTCGCATTTCCTCAACAGGCTCGCCCACCGACACACCGCCAATCGCGTAGCCGGGCAACCCCAGCGAAGTAATCTGCTCCAGGCTCATCAGGCGCAGATTCTCGTAGACGCCTCCTTGAACGATGCCGAACAGCGCCTGGTGGGCAGGAC
>CALKLF010000088.1 GCA_937992175.1 uncultured Fimbriimonadales bacterium
TGCCAAGCGCGCCGCCGCCGACTGACGCGCCACCTCCGCATCATAAAGCTGTACCTCCGCCCGCGAGATGGACTGCAACATGATGTTGGTCTGGTTCTGCGATTGGATGACATCTTTGTTCTGGTTGAGGTACTCGCTCAGCTGACGGGTAGCGCGTTCGTACTCGCGCTGTGCTTGTTGATACTCCTGTTCCACGAACTCACGCGAGGGGCGGGCGGTCTGGCTGTTGAGCGCACTGTATTGCTCTTGGAACTTACGCAGGAGTACCTCCATCGCGTAGCGGGCTTGCTGGGGCGCGATTTCGGTATCGCCCTGCGTTTTGATGACGATACTCAGGTACTCGGTGTTCGGGATGGGCTTGATTTCTGTGCGTCGCACCAAGTCCACCACGCCTGCGAAGTCCTGCTCGTTGGGCGGGACAGCTTGTTTGATGCGTTCGGCGGGCGTCCACTGCCCGCTGTCTTTGATTTCGCGCCAAGTGCTGAGCAGCACGCCGTAGCTACCCACCACATTCGCAATGTTCTGCAGGCGCGTAATCAGGTCGACTTGCAGCGAGTAGGGGTCGGGGTAAATCACGGTGCGGTTCGCCTGCAGCGAGCGGTATTCGGCAATTACGGCGAACCCTTCCCACTCGCGCGGCTGGGAGTAGTAATACGCGAACACCGCGCCCGTCACGATACCCGTGACCAAGCCGATAATCCACCAGCGCCGTTTCAGTAGCTTAATTGCTTGCCATAAGTTCATAACGCGAAACCTCCCTCATCAAGGTCGCCAGAGCGTCCCGCCGACGCGCAGCTGGCGCAAGAGCCACCATATGGACAAAATGCGATAGACCTCATCGTAGTTGGGCGTGTTGGTCTCGGAGACATACACCACATCGCTCGGCTGCAGTTCGATATTCTGTGTCATATCGCCCTTGTTGAGCAGGCGTACCAGGTCGACGCGAATGCGCTCCTCGGTACCGTCAGGCTTCCTACGAACCACAAAGGTCTGGCTCAGGCGGGCGCGTTCGGTTTCCCAGGCGGCTTGCGAGAGCGCGTCCAGCACGGTCAAACCGGGGCGCCAGGTGTAAAGTCCGGGGCGTTTTACCTGCCCGCCCACGAAGTAGCGATTCTGGGTCTCTTCGGGAATGTAGAGGGTATCGCCGTCTTCAAGCAAAAGATTCTGTGCCGTGTCGCCCTCATAGAGCAGGCGGTAGAGGTTCAGCTTAATCTTTGAGCCATCAAGCCGCTGCATCCATGCTTCCTCTAAGCGGGCGCGTTCGGGAATAATACCGCCGCCCAGCGAGAGCGCATCCAGCACGCGGTCGCCCTCTTTGAACTCGAAAGTGCCGGGGCGCTGCACAAAGCCCAGCACCGACACCCGCGGGCGATGGAACTGAGTTATCGTCACGGAGACGCGCGGCTCGCGCAGGATGCGCATTTCCTGATAACGGCGTCCAATTAACTGCTCTAATTCCGAGGTGGTCAGCCCGCCTGCCTGCACCTCGCCGATAATCGGTACGGAAATTTTGCCATCGCGCGAGACCGTAACCTGCGGCGCAGACAACTCAGGCTCCCCAACAATTTGAATGCGAATCACATCCTCTGGTTGCAGGCGGTACGCGCCTTCCACGCGCTGCGCCAGCGCCGACGCCAACAACATCAGGCTTAAACCTAAGATAAGCCCTCTCATATGCTTCCCTCCCGTATGGGTTTGTCCGATAAATCGCACAGCAACTTTCGTGCCATCTGTGCCTCCTGTTCAGAAAATTATCGGCATGGAAAGTCCAAATATTCACCTTCCGCCGTTCGATTATACCTGTTGGCGGCGGCGTGGGTTCCCCTATTAGAGTGACGCGGGTAGGGGGCGATGTCGCGCGTCGTCGGCGTGGGCGCCGACGCTACGAACGCTTGCGTAGCGTCAGCGCCCCCGCCGACGACGCACCCGAAACTCTGATCGGTATTCCGTTCGGAGTACTCAGGAGAGCGGGCGTGCTATTTTGCCGATGCCACACCCTGAATCTGTTTCCACTCCGCCTCCGTGAGTCTCGTTTTACCCTGATTGCCAATTTGAATCACGACTTTCTCGAGGCGCAGCAGCACCTCGTCGCCGAGCGTCAGGTAAGGGCGCAGTTTCGGCATGCGCTCCAGCAGCTGGAAGTAAGCGTCGCTGAAGGCGGCGACCTCGATCACGGGCAGCTTCTCGTCCGCATTATAGCGGCTGTCGATCCACTGTGCGCCTTTGCGGTAGAAGGTGCGCTCGCCGAGGTTGCGCACACGCTGGACGACCTGCTCGACCGGCGCGACGTCGCCGAGCGCCAGTGCGCCGAGTTGCAGGGCTTCGGCAGCTCGGATCAGGTTGGGCGTAGTATACTGATAACCCTGTATCGGATAGCTCAGCTGCGCCGCGGTCTGGCTCTGGTCAACGGCAGTGCGTCCTGAGGCGGGCGCGCCGCCAAAACCGCTGGGCGCGCTCAGCGCGCGACGCATCCGCAACTCTTCCCGCGCCAGAATCATATCCTCCTCGATCAGGAACGCCGTGAACTGCGTCACTATGCCGTACTCCTGCGCAAGGCGGATAATCTCAGCGCGAACCTCCTCGTTTCGGTTCAACCGCCACTCGTTCAGCAGATAGCCGATTTTACGCGCTGCCCACAGACGCGGCAGGAAGTCCATCGCGTCGCTGCGCGCGGGGAACGCGACGCTCTGGCGCACCTGCGCCCAGCGGTTGCGCTCCTGACCTGCCAGATGCACAGTTGCGCGTCCGATGCCCCGATACCGTCCGACGACAATCAGCTGGTCGCCCGCGAACAGGTCAGGCAGCTCGACAGGATACACCTCGTAAGTCTCGACACCCTCGATTCGCAGGCGCAGGTCGGTCAGAAGGGGCAGGCTGATGCGGTCATAGAAGCGCGAGACCTTCGCCTCAATGTTCTCTTCAGGGCGCACATACTCCGACGCGCCGCGATGCGCCTCCGCGAGCTGGTCGAGCAGATGCACATTCACATCGTAGCCGACACCGAAGTTGAACATGCGGATAGCGCGACTGGGGTTCTGCTCGCGGGTCATTTTGAGTATCTGGTTCGGGTCGCGCTCGCCGACGGTGGGCAAGCCGTCCGTCAGGAACACAATCGCGCGCAGGGCGGGCGTGCGCTCGATGGGCAGGCTCTGGAACGCCATGCGCAACGCCTCGTAGATATTCGTGCCGCCTTGCGCCTGGAGTGAGTCGACATACTTGAGGGCGCGCTGCACCTGCTCGCGCGTGGCGGGCACAAGTCTCTCGAACAGGGGCGTCGCCTGCTCGCTGAACACAATCAGGTTGAACTTATCGTTCGGCTGCAGGTTGTTCAGGCAGTATTTGAACGCCGCCTTTGCCTGTTCGATTTTCTCGCCCGCCATGCTGCCCGTGCGATCGAACACAAACACGAGGTGTTTGGGCAGGCGTTCGGCGCGTTGTTCGGGGTTGGGCGTGAACAGCGCCATGAAGTAGCCGTCGCCGCCCGCGCGATAGGTGAACAGTTGCAGGTCGTAGGGGTTGGCGGTGGAGCTAAAGTAGAGGTGCAGGTCGCGCTCCATCGTGAGGTTCTGCGCTTCCCAGTGCATACGGGCGCGGTTCGGCGCGGGACGCTGCACCCACACCTCGGGGTGCGAGGGGCTATAGAAGCTGGTCAGCGGCTGGCGCGTCTGCGCCTCTACCTCCACGCGCACGCGCTCCACAGGTCGCGCGGCGGCGCGAGTCGCACGCAACGGGAGATGATAGTGAACCGTCGCGCCCTCGCGCGGGAGCGTCTGCGCATAGCGTAAAGCGATGCGCCGTGAGCCGTTCGCGGGGACGGGAAACACGCGCAACCGCAGCAGGTTGTGCCCCACGAACTCCAGCAGGGCAGGATCCTGTTCCCGCCGCACGAACGATTCGTAGATTCGCCGCGTCTCGTCCGCAGGCAACAGCTTCGCTTCGACCGTGCGGTCGTCGACGGTCATCGTCAGCCCGCTCACAGCGGCGTCGCGCGGCATGGGAAACCAATACTCCGCCTCCAGTGCAATGGGCGACTCGTTCACAAAGAGCTGCTCAATAGTCGTCTCGGCGAGGTTATCACGGATCAAAACGCGCACGGTATGTTCTTTTAGCAAAATCGGTCTGCGCTCGCGGAACGGGATACGGCGATCGCTGGGCATCCCGTCGTCAGGTAGGATTAGCACACCCTGCGCGCTGAGCGTCGCGAGCAGCGCACACCCCATCAGCCCAATCAAACTGAGCCGTTTCATAGCAACCTCCGTAAAGTAGACGCTTTGCGGGCGTTGGGGTTTCAGAAGCCGCTCTTCGCCTGTGCAATGTGCGCGTCCAAACCGCCTTTCCGAGCGCAACAGAAATACACATTCCCCCTCGCCCACGCCGTGGGCGAGGGGGTAAGGGGGTGAGGGCTTACTTCTTCCGACGACGCAGCCCCACCAGACCCGCCAGGCCCGCGCCCAGCGCAATCATGGAAGCTGGCTCGGGCACATAGCACACGCCAGTGAGGGAAATGCGGTAATCAACAGGACCTGCAGTCGTGCCTGTCCAACCTGTCACAGCGCCAGCCGGAGCCGCGCCGTCGGGTATACGCTGGAGGCTGAAAGGCGAGTTAGCCCAGATTAGCGCAGTGCCGCTTTGCGGGTCTCGATTGTAGCGGGTCACAGCCAGTAAGTACCGACCTGCAGGTAAGTTAGTTGAAGCCCAAGCCGCCCAAGCGCCGAGATTGGTAGAGCCAGTAAACACAGCGTTGGGCGCCCCGATGCGGGAAGTAGTACCTCCACCTGGGTCGTCGTCATTATGCAGAACGCCCGTTCCGTCGGGACGGAATAACCACAGCTGGGTGTCGAACTGCGCGCCCCCAGTGGTCGTTGCGGAAAAGTTCAGCGGGTCGCAGATGAGAATTTCATACATATCCACGCCGACTTCAGTACCAGAGCTCGCCTCCAGAGAACCAGTGATTGCGATGAGTGGGTCGGATGGATTCCCCGAAACCACCTGCGCCGTAGTAGGCAACCCGCCCGCGTCGCCGCCGCCGTTTGCGGTCTCGTCCCAGATTTGCGCGCCCGCCGTTGCGGTCAGCGCAACCAACGCGATACTACTCAGCCAGAGTTGTGCATGTTTCATGGTAATGCCTCCTCTCTTGAGATTTCAGGATGCGCCGCCCATGCGCTGCGCCTTCAAGGTGGACAGCGTTTCCCACCTGTTAAGACTCAAAAACTGCCCAAAAGCGGACAGCGCAAGGCAGACATGCTATTGTAGCACAGTTCTGCGCCTAATAGCGCGTCTGAGGCGAAAAACTGGTAGAATTGCGTGCTGAATGCGGTGAGAATAGCGCCTCCTGAAAGAAATGACGCCGAAAGAGATTCCTCGCTCCGCTCGGAATGACAAGAGTTGTCTCATTCCGAGCGAAGCGAGGAATTTCAACCGTTTGCTAAGTGTTTCGGTAGCGTTTTTTGTGGGAGCGCGTATACCTATAGGGGGCTCAAGTGAGGCAAAAACAGCCAGAGCGAAACGGATACCCGCTTATTTCCCCTAACCCCCTCTCCCGCCGCGCGGGAGGGGGGAACCTGCGGTATGATGCGCGCGATTGGCTCCCCTCTCCCACAGCGTGGGAGAGGGGCTGGGGGTGAGGGCAGCAAGCAGGGACGATTTCATACTTGAAGGACTTATGTGCCTCAAAGATTAAATCGTCCCCTTTGTCTGCTGTTCTTTCTCCCCCTTCCCGACCTCCCCCGTGAACGGGGGAGGGGTCGCGGCTGCCCGCGCGTGCGCTCCCTCCCCGCTTGCGGGGAGGGGTGGGGGCGGCGGCTTCGACAGGCATCAAGGCAAAAGGGGACACCATAATTGTTGAGAGACTAAAGTGCCTCAAAGGTGAAATCGTCCCTTTATTCGTTTGCACAGGAACGGTTTCAGCCGATTGCGAGGTTTCTGACATAAAGTGGGCACAGCAGGAAA
>CALKLF010000089.1 GCA_937992175.1 uncultured Fimbriimonadales bacterium
CGAAGCGAGGAATCTCGCCCGTTCAAAATCCGTAGGTATCAAGTTGGGGTATAATAAAAGCGGCTGTATGGATTAGCAGCCTGCTCGCCTGCAGCGCAAAAACAGGCAAAGGAGACCTGATGAATTATTGGTTCTTGCGCCTGCGTGGAACGAACGGCGCGAACGGTTCTCGGTGGACGCTGATGATTTCGGACGATGGCGACCCCAACAGCAACTGGATTATCTACAATTTCGACGCGAAGTTCGATGGTGGAACCTTTGTCAATCAGTGGGTGGATTTTCCACATCTGGGCTTCGACAATGAGGCGGTCTACCTGTCGGGCAATATGTACGATGTAGGGGGTGGGTTCCGCTTCGGCAAGGTACGCATTTTGTGGAAGGATCAGATTTACAACGCGCAGGGCGCAAATCGCGGCAACCCAGCCGACTGCTGCGTGGCGCATAACGGCGATGTGGACGGCAACGGCTGCGTCGACGACGCCGACCTGCTGCGTGTGCTGTTCGCCTTCGGCAGCACGGGGCAGAACCTCGGGCGCGTGGACACCAACTGTGACGGCGCCGTGGACGACGCCGATCTGTTGATTGTGCTGTTCAACTTCGGCAGTGGGTGTTAGCCCTCTCCCTCTCGTGGGAGAGGGGGAATCTGCAGGAAATACGCACACAGTCCCGAAACCTGCTGCTATGTTCCGACGGCGTTTACAGGAGGACCCCTACGCCCCTTTCAAGATGGGCGTGCAGAGCTACTCGATGCGCAAGATGGGGCTGGAGGCGATGCTCCGCGCCACGCGCGAGCTGGGACTGCGCTACATCGAGGCGTTTATGGCGCACTTACCCTACTTCGGCGCGCCCGAAAAGTGGAGCGAGATGAAGCAAACGGTCGCTAAGTCGGGCGTGGAAGTGCTGGCGTATGGCGTAGTGGGCTTTGACGGGAATGAACAAGCTGCTCGCACGATTTTTGAGTTCGCTAAAGCGATGGGCATCCCCGTGATTACCGCCGACCCCGCGCCCGCAAGCTTCCGCTACCTGGCGCGCATGTGCGAGGAGTTCAACATCCCCGTCGCCATCCACAATCACGGACCGAACACCCGCTACGACACGATTCGCAGCGTGGAGGAGGCGATGCGCGGGCAGCCTGAATGGATTGGCGCCTGCATCGACACGGCGCACTTCCTGCGTTCGGGTGAGAACCCGGAGGAGGCGGTTCGACGCTTCGGCAGGCGCGTCCACGCCGTGCATCTCAAGGATGTCAAAGATCGCACGCAGTATACGCTGCTGGGCAAGGGCGATTTGGATATGGTGGGCTTCTTGCGTGCGCTGCGTCGCATCGATTTCAAGGGGTGCCTCGCACTGGAGTATGAGGAGAACCCCGACGACCCACTGCCTGACCTGCGGGCGTGTCTGGAGGCGATTCGGGCAGCGGTGCGTCAGGTGTAAATCACCAGCGGAACCGAGTATAATTACACTGTCAGCGAGTCCTTCGCTGGCGATTGCCCCGACTCGCACGGGAGATTGTCAGGAGGTTCAAATTATGCGTGTTGGTATTCTGACGGGCGGGGGCGACTGCCCGGGATTGAATCCTGCGATTCGGGGCGCGACGTTGCGCCTGATCCGAGACGGACACACTCCAATCGGCATCCTGCAGGGCTGGAGGGGGCTGATTGAGGGCTTGACCGTTCCGCTCACTGACGAGCGCGTAGACGAGATTATCCGCGAAGGCGGCACGATTCTGGGCACTTCGCGCACGAACCCGTTCAAAAACCCCGCCGACCTGCAACGACTGTTAGAGAACATCGAGGACTTCGGCTTCGGCGCGATTATCGCGATAGGCGGCGAAGATACGCTCGGCGTCGCACGGCGACTCCATCTGGAACACGGGGTGCGCGTGGTCGGCGTGCCCAAGACGATGGACAACGACCTCGGCGGGACGGACTTCACCTTCGGCTTCGATAGCGCGGTCTCAGTGGCGGTGGAGGCGATGGATCGCCTGCGCGACACGGCGAAATCGCACGCGCGCATCATCGTGCTGGAAGTCATGGGGCGGCATGCGGGCTGGGTCGCGCTTTACGCTGGCATTGGCGGCGGTGCAGACTGGATCCTCATCCCCGAAGTGCCCGTCGACCTGAACGCGATGTGCCATCACCTGCAGCAGGTCTATCATGGGGGCAAGCGCTACGGGCTGGTGGTGGTCTCGGAAGGGGTGGAGCTGCCGTTTGCTGGTACAGAGGAGCCTGCGCAGGTCGACGACTTCGGGCATCGGGTGCTGAAAGAGCGCGCCGTCGGCTCGCGCGTGGCGCGTTATATCGAAGAAATCACGGGCATCGAAACGCGCGACGCTGTGATTGGGCACATCCAGCGCGGGGGACCGCCAACAGTGTTTGATCGCGTGCTGGCGACGCGGCTCGGCTTGAAGGCGGCGGAGCTGGTCAGCGCAGGGCAGTTCGGGATGCTCGCCGCGTTGCACGGCGTGGAAATCGTCGCCGTGCCGCTGGAGGAGGCACTGCGCGAACCCAAACTCGTGCCGTATGAACTTTACGAAGAGGCGCGGCAGATTTTCCAGCGCGTCGCGCTACAGCCACAGCGCAGCGGAGCGGGTTAGATAGCGCCAGCCGTCGAGCGACCGCTGGCGCAACTCGCTCAGAATCGCCTGCACCACCATCGGGTGGTAGCGCGCGCCAATGCCCTGCTTTAACACCGAGGCGGCGGTATCCACGTCGGCGTTCTCGGCAACTCGGAGCCAGTCGTCAAGTGCGCTGAGAATATGTGCGCTTAAAGGCGCGTCGGGGTTCTCACTGTAGACCACATGGTGGAGCCGCACGATAGGGGCGACGCGCCATAAGCCGGGGATCTGTTCGGCGATCGACGCGCTGATTTCGGCGTGGCGGTTCAGCAGCGCACGTTCGGCAGGCGTCAGCGCGGTCGGCTTGTTCAGAATCCCGTAGGGAATGGCGACCATGCCGATGTCGCGCAGGTAGACAGCCAGCTCCAGACGACGCCGTTCATGCAGCGGCAGCCCCATGCGCAGGGCGACGGCGTTGGCGAGTTCCGCCAGCGGCTCCGACCGCCCATAGCGCCCCTGCGTGCGCAGCTCGATGAGCCGAGCGAACGCCCGCAGCCCTTCACACCGCCAGCGATGCAACCGCGCAGGCGCTGCCACAAAAGCGTAATATGCCAGCGCCAGCATCGATCCAATCGCTGTCAAAACTGCCCACCATGCGCCTTCCATCTTATGCCTTCGCTCCTGCTGCGCGCCGTCGCTGCCACTCCTGCACGACCTGCTTGAAAGTCTGCACCACCTGTCTGTCGAACTGCGTCCCGGCGCCCCGATCCAGCTCGGTAAGGGCTTCCCCCAGAGTCAAGGCGCGCCGATGGGGACGGTGCTGATTCGGCGACTCGCCGCCAATCATCGCATCGAACGCGTCGACCACCGCAATCACTCGGGCTTCCAACGGAATCTGCTCTCCCTTTAACCCAAAAGGATAGCCAGTGCCGTCGGGACGCTCATGGTGCATCGCAATCCAGGGAATAATCGGCGAGAGAAAAGGCGTATCGCAAAGGATCTCCGCGCCGAGCTGCGGGTGTTTCTTGATTTCCTGCCACTCTTCAGGGGAGAGCCGCGCGGGCTTGTTGAGAATCTGCTCGTCTAACACCGTCTTGCCCAGATCGTGCAACAGGGCGGCTTCATAAACCAGTTCACAGCGTTCGGGGGGCAAGCCGAGCTGCTCGGCGACCCGACGCGCCCACTGCGATACGCGCTGCAAGTGCCCGCCTGTGTAGGGATGGGCGCGCTGTACCAGAAACCCGAGGCTGCGAATCGTCTGGTGATACAGCTCCTGCTGGCGCGCGGCGATCACGAGCGCCTGGCGCAGCGCGAGATAGGGCGCTAACACACCGATGAGTCCCACCGCGCCATACGCCGCCAGCGCTGCCGTAATCAAGAACGAAATAGGGGTCATCAAAGCAATATCGCGCGGCAGGCTCAGCATCGTCTGCCCGAACACCCAGCGCACGCGCACCTCTTCCACTATCGCCATCGTCACACTCACCAGGAAAGTGTTGACCAGCATGTACGCCAGCAACCCCAAAATCAACACGCCGAGGGTCTGCAGTCCGACCAAAGGTTCGGGCTGCACCAAGGCGACCACCAGTCCCGCCGCGCCCGCGCTCGGAACGCTCTGAACCGCGTTGGTAAAGACCCAGCGCACATGGATGTTTTTGAGCTGCATCGTGAGCAAGCCTGCGGCAAGTGAAATCACCGCGTCGAGCCACACTCCGAATTGCCAGCCGTAGATGATAATCGCGGCGATGACGACAGGCGTGCTGACGCTGAACCACAGCCCCCGATCGTTATACTCAGGACGCAGGGGATAGCGAATGAGGAGCGACTCTGCCAGAATCGCAAGCGCCACCACACCCACAAACACGCCCAGCTGATACTGCTGCACCAGCGGAACTCCTGCCCAGAGCAACAGCGCCGTCGAGACGACAGCGAGGCAACAGAACCAGAACCAAAACCGTTTTCGCTTACTCATCTTAAATCTCTGGTCAGGCAAGGCAAGCGCGCCTACCCTCTTACTCTTTCAGGCGCCGATTACGGAACCTGAACCGTTTCGTGCACGCGCGCGAGGGGATCGTCCCATCGGTTCGGGTAGTACACCCGCTTCGCGCTGGCGACTGACATCATCGCTACGACCATCGCCATGAGAATGAGCCACCGTTTCATCGACTGTCCCTCCTGTGCTTTGGAATGGTCAGCCGCTCCTCACGGGTCGCTCCGCTCTGGCTTGCCTTGCCTGCTGAGGCGCATCGCTGATGCGCCCCAAATCGCTTTCAGTTCGAGTTCGTTTGCGCCGTGTCGCTCACCGGCAACGACGCGACGACTTCAGCAGGGATCTCCGAATCGCACGGAAACGCTGACACGCGCCGATTTACGGCATCCAGCGTCGCCAGCCCCACGGCGCGCAGCGGGTCCTGTCGGATTAATGCGCTGCCCACCAGCAGGTCTTCGCCCTGATCGCGCACCGCGCTCACCAATACCACCGCCACGGGATAGCCGCCCACCACAGTCGAGGTGGAGACATCTTCCAGTCCGAATCGCTCGCACAGTCCGTGCGCCGCTTCAACGGCGCGCAGCGTCGCCGACGCCACAAGGCGCGGTATCTGCGTGCTGGAACGCACGCCCGACGCCACGCCACGAAACACCGCGCCATTGCGTTCCAGCAACACCGTGACCACGGCGCGCGTGCCTTCGTGAGAAAGTTGTATATCCTGCCAGCGCAGGCGCATAGGGTCTTGGAGCTTCGAGGCGCTCCCCTTCTGAGCGACGCTCACCTTACGATGATCGATGTGAATCCCAAAGTGTGCCAGCAGAGCCGACTCGACATCCCGCACCGCTTGCTTCGGATTGCGGTCTGCCTCCACCAGCAAGTGAATCTCCTGAATCAGCCCGCTTTCATCCGCTACGACTCGCACGCCGCAGACGCCGCGCAGCTCCCTTAGCACACCCTCAATCTGTGTGGTGCTATGCCGTCGTTCTGGCATGACTCCGCCTCCGCTTTACCTGATTCGCTTCCTGCTCACCCTCACGAGCCATGCCAACAAGAGTTGGCTAATTATACCCCCAGCGGCACAGGAATCCTGCAAGAATTTCGGGGAATTGGGGTTAAATTCCTGCAAAATCGCCCCCATCAGGAACTGTTGCCTTACTGAATCACATAGTCCACAATCACCCAGTCGCCGTTTCTCGGTACAAGATAGACGGACGCGCTGCCTTGCGCCAGATAGCACTGCAAATGCAGGTCTACGCGCACGCCCTGCGCAGCGTTGGGATGCTTCAGGTCGGCGGGATTTTCGATGACCTCTACCAGACTCACCTTTTCGATATGCCCCAGCATCGGCATTTTATCCTCAATAGCCTTTTTAGGATCGCGTTTCTCTTTCGGCACGGCGTCCATGTCCAGCAACTTCGCCGCCTCGTCGAACTTGTTGAGGCGGATAAACTCCACAAACTGCACGGCTTTGCTGACATAGGGCGGCTTACGCATCTCGCTCACTACAGGCGCGAGCGCCATCACCGCAAACACCGCGACCAGCACGATGAACAGGATGAAAACCCAGTGAACCTTGCCCGAAAGCGTTCGCATTCGCATACGGCGCAATTGTACCTGAGGGACAGGCGCGTTGGGCAGTTGAGGCGACCCCTGAACCCTGTTCGCTCGTCTGCCGATAATATCCCTCGAGAGCAAGCGGTATGCCAGAGCGTGTGCTGATCGTGGATGACGAGGAAGATTTGCGCTATATCTACACGCGCCAGTTACGCGGCGACGGCTATCTACTCGATGCCGCCGCCGACGGCGAGGAGGCTATCGAGAAAATCCGTCAAAACGAGTACGCTGTCATCCTGACCGATATGCGTATGCCGCGCAAGGACGGGCTGGCGGTCATCGCCGCGGCGCGTGAACATCTGCCCGAAGCCGAGATTATCGTCCTGACAGGACACGGCTCGCTGGAGAACGCGCTGCAGGCGTTCAAAGCGGGCAACATCTTCGAGTACCTGCTCAAACCACTCGACGATATCGCCGTGTTGAACACCGTCGTCGCCCGCGCCCTCGAACGGCGCAACCTGCGCAAGCATAATCGGGAACTGTTCGAGCAACTGCAACGCGCCTATGAAGAGTTGCGCCTGAAGTCTGAAGCGCTCATCCAGCAGGAGAAGATGTCGGCAATCGGCACGCTGGCAGCAGGCGTGGCGCACGAACTGAACAACCCACTGACAGCCGTCGTCGGTTTCGCGCAGCTGCTTGCCGAGAAACTGCGCTCCAACCGTCCCGAGAACTGGAGCGATGCCGAATACGAGCGCGTCGCGCAGGCGCTGGAGAACCTGGTGCAGGGCGCGCATCGCGCGCGCGACATCGTCGGCAGCCTGTTGCGCTTCGCCCGCGCTTCCAAACCCGACGCGCGGAGCCCTATCGACATCAATCAAACCCTGCGCGACGCTTTCGTGTTCACGGAGCATCTACTGCTGCGCAACGGCATTACGCTGGAGAAACAGCTCGCGCCAGAACTGCCGCCTGTGTGGGGCAACGCCGCGCGCCTGCAACATGTGTTCACTAATCTGCTCATCAACGCCCAGCAAGCCACGCCGAACGGCGGCGTAGTGCGCGTAACCACCGAGCGCAGCGACGAGCCGAAAGGCGTCTGGACCCATGTGGAAGACACAGGGCAGGGTATCCCACCCGAAGAGTTAGAGAAGATTTTTGAACCGTTCTACACGCGCAAAGAGGAAGGCACTGGGCTGGGACTATCGATTGCAAAGCAAATCGTGGAAGAGCATGGCGGCGAGATACGCGCCTTCAGCGAGCCAGGCAAGGGTGCGCGGTTCTCAGTGTTCCTGCCCGCCAGCGAGGCGCATACCTTAGACCCCCCACGCGCCCATCAGGAAGTCGCATGACTCCTGAGACGCGCTCCAGTCAGACCTACGCTGGTGGTACATCCCCACGCAGTGTGGCATAATTCCCTTACGGCTGAAACTTGCCTGCGCTCGCGTCCGTAAAGAATCGATACGAACTCAAAACACGGATCGAGCCGTCTAACACGCTTACTGGAGCCGAAATGATGCAAACGACAACGCAGCCGACGAGGGAACGACGCGCGACCCGTGTCGCAGAGTTGCTCATGTGCGCCCCCAGCGCGTATGATTTGCTCTATGAAATCAACGCATGGATGCACCTGAGCGACAAACCTGACAAACAGCTCGCATGGCGGCAGTGGGAACAGCTCTACCGCACGCTGAGCGAGCAGATTGGGGTTCCCGTGCGCCTGATTGAGCAGGCGAGCGAAGCGCCCGACATGGTGTTCACTGCCAATGCAGGACTGCCCCTGCCAGGCAAGCAGGTTGTGCTGTCGCGCTTCCGTCATCCCGAGCGGCAGGTGGAGGAGCCGTACTTTGATCAGTGGTTCCGCGAGCAGGGCTACACGGTGCATCTGCTCCCGCCCGACTGCGCGTTCGAGGGCGAGGGCGACGCTTTCCTGATCGACGGGTTGATTGTGGCGGGCTACCTGAAACGCACCGACATCTGCGCGCATCGATACCTCAGCCAGCTCACGGGACTCGAAGTGCTAAGCCTCGAACTTGTCGATGACCGCTGGTATCACTTAGACACCTGCTTCCTGCCGCTTGGCGGGCGACTGGTCGCCTACTATCCCGAAGCGTTCGACTGGTACGCGCGGCGCGTGATTGAACAACATTTTGAGACGATTCCCGTCAGCCCCGAGGAAGCCCTCAGGTTCGCCTGCAACTCGGTTGTTATCGAGAAGAATGTGGTGATGCCCGCAGGCTGCCCGATTTTGCGGTTCTACCTCGAAGAGCGCGGCTACACTGTCTACGAGGTTCCCATGAGCGAGTTCATCAAGTCAGGCGGGGCATGTAAGTGTCTGGCGCTCTATCTGCTGGAAAATTAGCGACCACTCACAAGAAACTGCGGTGGAACCGGTGCTTCTTCCGCGTCACCCCGTCGCGAACGGATTGCGCCCATCTACCGGGATGCGCCTCCTGCCTTAAGGACAGGATTCGTGCGTTTGGGCGCGAATCCTTCGCCTATGAAACGCATGCATTTAGCAGGACTGGTCTTACTGGCGATGCTGTTTGCGGCAGGCTGGGCGCAAAAGAAACCGCTGGACGACTATTTCCAGCGTCCCGAATCCGCCTACCGCTGGGAAAAGCGCGATGTAAAGCGCGTCGACGGCGTCACGATATATACGCTGTTTATGATTTCGCAGACCTGGCAGGGCATCGAATGGGATCACTTCGTGCAGGTGTTTTACCCCGACAAGCCGCGTTTCCCCCGCTTTGCAGGGTTGTATAACACGGGCGGGCGACCCGATCCTGAAGATGAGGCGATGGGCGTCCACCTCGCGCGCGATACGGGCGCGCCGTTCGTGATTCTGTACGGCATCCCGAAACAGCCTCTCTACAATAATCTCTACGAGGACGCGCTGATTGTCTACACATGGCAGAAGTTCATCGAGACGGGCGACCCGACCTGGCCCCTGCACTTCCCGATGGCGAAAGCGGTGCTGAAGTGCATGGACACGGTACAGGCGTTTCTGAAGGCGGAGCGCAAGCCCGTCGTGGAGCGGTTTATGGTCACGGGCGCGTCCAAGCGGGGCTGGACGGCATGGCTGGTGGGCGCGAGCCAGGACCCGCGCGTGGCAGGTATCGCCCCGATGGTTATCGATGTGCTGGACTTAGCGAAGCAAGTGCCCCACCATCTGGAGTTCTACAAGGGCAAGCCGAGCGAGCAGATTGGCGACTATGTGGCGGGCGGGATGTTGCAACTACTAAACACGCCCGTCGGGAAGCGACTGATTGAGCTGGAAGACCCCTACAGCTATCGTGACCGCTACACGATGCCGAAGCTGATAATCAACGGCACGAACGACCGCTACTGGGCGCAGGACGCGCTGAACCTCTACTGGGACGGCTTGCCTGAACCGAAGTGGATTCTCTATGCGCCCAACAGCGGGCACGGACTGGACGACCGCACGCGCGTGTTCGCGACGCTCGCGGCGTTCATTCACTTTCTCGCGCGGGGGCGCAGCTTCCCCACGATGCAGTGGACGCTGAACGAGACCCCGCAGGGGCTGGAGATTCGCGTCAGCAGTCAGCCCGCGGCGCGCGAAGCCCGCATGTGGTTTGCCAGCACGCCCGACTATGACCTGCGCGAGTCGCGCTGGGGCAGCATGCCGATGACGCGCACGCGCGACGGCTGGCAGGGCTTCCTGCGACGCCCCACGCGCGGCAGAGCCACTGCCTATGCCGAACTCGTGTTCGATATCGACGGGCAACTGTTCACACTGACCACGCAATTGAAGGTACTGGAAGGAAGACAGTGACTGAACGCAAATTGTTTTATGAACACAGCAGGAATCTCCCACTCATTGTGAAAAGCTAATCCACAGGTGATTCGCATGAGGAAATTGCTTGTGGTTTTGGGGATTGCGACGGCGGCGAGCCTGCTCGCGTTCGTGTGGATGCGCCAAGATGACCTCGATTACGCCCAGAAACAGTTCCATGTGACCACGCTTATCGGCGAGAAGAGCGGCTACATCCTCTTGCCCCCCGAATTCGTGGCGCAGCCGTTCATTCGGCGTATCGAGTGGTCGCCTGACGGAAGCTATGCGATTCTGCTCCAGACCGCTATCCGCTTTGAGGGCGAGGGGCAGAACATCAAAGTCAACTTGCGCCACCGTGTGCTGGCGTGGAGTCGCAAAACGAAGCGTGTGAGTATCCTGTGGGAGTCGGCAACTACCGACACAGAAATTGACCCGCGGCGCGATGTGCAGATTGCCTTTTTCAAGGGTACGCCCGCTTGCCTGTTCGCCGTGCGCGAAGGAATGTTCAACGACTCCAGTAGCCCCCTTTGGACGGTGTACCATGCGCCGTTGAACGGGCGCGCAGTGAAATTGGGCGAGTTCACGGGCGTCTACCTGCTCGCGCCGCCCGAAGACGAATGGCGCTACCTGGTAGGGCACCAGGTGGATCTCGAAGATATGAACCCGACGCACTACTTTTATGCGCCCGTGTCTCCTGCTGGCAAGCTGGGCGAGAGGCTTCCTCTGCCTCCAGCTGCCACGAAGATTGCCCGTTACGACTTCGTTCCAGACAGGAATTATGTGGAGTGGTACGCCGACGGGAAACAGATCATTGCGCCCATTCTCCCGCCGCCGATTCACGACGAGGCGAGCGATACCTTCACTCGCAGCAACGACATCCGCTATGTGCTGTGGAACCCGCGCACCAATCAGGAACGCGAGATTGCCCCGTCTGAACTTCGCCGCTACACGCTCAAAACAACCGTCGCACTCGACATAGACCATGCGCGGCAGCCGCTCCAGCACAAAGGCGCGCATGGCATAACGCAGACCACCTGGCTAAGCGAGGGCGAAGGGGCGACGCTCGTCGCCGCCGACTCCGCGCTGGCGGCGGTCGCCCCGCAAGGCGACGCAATTCTCTATGTGGCGCACGGCGCGGCGTTCTACCGCGAACTGTTTACTCTCTCACGCGACGAACTGGCGCAGATGCAAGAACAGGCAAAAGTGGCGCAGTATGTCTCGCAGGGGAAGCAGATTGGGACGGCGCTAATGATGTATATACAGGACTATGACGAGATATTCCCGCCCAACTTCGGCAACGAGGGCGTGGCGGAGGCGATCCTGCCCTACTTGAGGGATGGCGGCGTGTTTGAAGTCGACGGCGCGTTCGCGTTCCATTACCTGATGAACGGGCAGAGCCTGGCGAATATCGACACCCCTGCGGATACCGAGGTCGGCTACCTGCAGTTGCCCAACGGGCGCGTGATTATCTATGCCGATGGACATGTGAAGTGGAGGCCGCACCGATGAAACGCGCGAAATGGGGCTGTCTCTCGGTAGTTGGATTGATGGCGCTGGCGGTGGTCGCGCTCTTGATATGGGCGTACCGTCCGCCGCGCCTCGAAGTGCCCGAACGCCACTACCCGCCCAACAACGCCTACGATAAACTGGCGGCGGTTGCGGAACAGCTGAGCGCGATTGAGCAATCGACGCCGCGCTTGCAGATGCTGAGCAAGCGCGTGCATGACACCCGTGCGCCCGTGCCGATGCCCGCAGCTGACCACGCCGACTACGCCCGCGCCGTTGAACCGCTCCTGCGCGAATATCGCCGCTACCTCGACGCGCCGAGCAAAGTCGTGCTGCGCTATGACCCGCATAACGACCCGTTTTTCGAGGTCGCGCCCAAGCTGCGCAACCTGGCGCGCGCCGAGAGTTACTTCATTCGCAGTGCGTTCGCCCGCAATCGTCAGGAGGAAGCCGTCGAACGGGCGACCGCGCTGGTCAAATACAGCAACCAGATCTCTCGCGACGGCGCGACTATCCAGTATCTTGTGGGCGCCGCCGTCCGCTCCATTGCCCTGGACCCTGTGCGCAAGCATATCGGGCAGCTCAACCACCGCACCGCGCTGGAGCGACTACTGCGCTGGGCGCAGGAAGATGAGCGCCACCGCCCCGCGTTCGACCAGATTCTGGAGACCGAGCATCACTACAATCGCGCGCTGACGATGTGGATGTATCGGAACCCGCAGCCGATGGACCCGACCAGCTCCCAGTGGTGGGAAACCATGCCGTTTCTGCCGCAGATCTTCGTCAAGACCTCGATCTCCGAAATGGAGTGGGCGTGGGGGCAGATTAAAGCCTACGCCGCCAAGCCCGCGTGGGAGCGCAAACCGGGCGATTTTCCCCGCGTGCGCCATCCGCTGAACGATACGCTGTTGCCCATGCAGCTGATAACTCGTCGGGACGCCGATGTCGCAGTGGCGCGTTTACTGGGCTGCGTCGCGGCAATCCGCCTGCACAAGCAACGCACGGGGCGCTACCCCGACACGCTGGCGGAACTCAAGCTGGGCGATTTGGCGATTGACCCCTTCACGGGCAAGCCGTTCATCTACAAAGTGGACCCGCGCAAGGGGTTTCTGATTTACTCAGTCGGCTCGAACAAGGTGGACGACGGCGGGGTGGTCGCCGCGCGCGACTGGTACGGCGAGAAAGGCGACCTTGCCATTCAGCCCACAGGAAGCAAGGCACGGGCGGATTTGTGGTTGAAGTAAGTCTCCCATAAGTCGTCCCCTTTGCCTGCTGTTCTTTTCCCCCTTCCCGACCTCCCCCGTGAACGGGGGAGGCGTCACGGCTGCCCGCGCATGCGCTCGGCTCCCCTCTCCCACGGCGTGGGAGAGGGGCTGGGGGTGATGGAGAACAACAGTCCATGCGCCTCCCACGAAGATTTTGTAGCACTCGAACCCTCGATATTAGTCACTCAACCGCAACCGCTCTACTTCCGCTTTGATGCCCTCGACTACCTCAGGAGTCGCAATCACTTTCTTTTCGCCTTGTTTTATGGAGAACACGGTAAAGACTCTACCCCCTTGTTCCGCTTCAAACCGTTTGTGGCTCTCCTGCATCCACTGCTGCCATTTATGCGGTTCGGGCGTCTGCTCGTAGGTGGCGCGATTGCTCTGCATCTAAGAATCGTTGTGGGGTCTGTGTTTTTGAAGTCGCGAGGCGCGCGCCAGCCTCATCTCAATCGTTTTGCGATTGATGAAGAGCCGATTCGTGCATCGAGCGGCTATCAGCGATATAAAGCGTCGCGTGCCCCATCAGGGAGAATATACCCCATCGTCAGGTACACTCGCCCTGCATGGCGGCGTTTGCGCTGATGGTGTGGCTGGGGCTAAGCGTGTGGGGCGCGGCGGTTGCATGGCGCAGGAAACCGCAGCCCCGCCTGATGCTCACGCAACGTCGCAACGCCCCGCCTGCGAAGCCCCCGCGCCTGCGCTGGCTGAGTGACTGGGGCGGCTGGATAGTCGCCAGTAGCGTGGGCAGCCTCGCCCCTGCGCTTTCCCCGAACGCCCCGATGTGGCTGCAGGCGTCGCTGATGCTGATGGCAAGTGCAGGGCTGCTGCGCCTCATTTATGCACTGGACACGCCGCAGCTGGGACAGGGCGTCGTCGCAGGGCTGGGGCTGATTGCGCTGCTGCTGGACTCGCTGAGCGGGAGCGCATGGGCGCGGCACGGCGCGCTGGGACACGGCACGAACGCACACGGCGTGGGCGAGCTATATGGCGCGTTTGCCGTTCTGTGGGGGCTGATTGCTTGCCGTGCGTGGCTAAGCATCGAGGGCAACCCGCTCGGCGCGGCGTACTTGATGGGCGCGCTCGCGCTCTGGCTGGGCTGGAAAGGGCTATCCCCCGCGCTGGGCTGGGGCGCCACGCTGACCGCGTTCACACTCAGCCTTCTGGTTATCCAGCGCGAACTAATCGAGCGACAGCGCGTGCGAATTGCCATGCAGAATCAGCCGATTCGCACCGTGCGCATTGCCCAGGGTTATGACCTCGCGCTGCACGGTGTGATGCTGCTGGGGCTGTGCGCTCTCGCGCTTAGGCTAAGCGGCGCGCCTGCTGTGCAGTTCGGTGAGGTTAGCCCCTCCGAGGGCTGGTATCTAACAATCGGCGTCGTGTGCGGCGTGGGGCTATGGCGCAAGTGTATTGTTCGCCCTCTGCCGCCCGCCCTGCAGCGTGCGTGGCTGGTGGGCGTACTCGCGACTGCTCTGCTCAGCGCACAGCCGCTCGGCATCGTTGCACTGGGCTTGCTGGTGTATTGGGGGCTTGTCGGAACCGCTCTGCAGGAAAACCCCACCCCTGCGTCGAACCTATCCCTTCGTACAGGAGGCAACAACGAATGAACTACCGATGTAGCGTACTGAGTATCTTGAGCATCACGCTTGCGGTCAGCCCGATTGTGGGCGTCCCGCAGCAGAAACAGCAGTCGCAGAATCAGAAACAAACGCAGCAGCGGCAACAACAGCAGCAACGCCCGCAAACGCAGCAGCGGCAACAACAGCAGCAACGCCCGCAAACGCAGCAGCGGCAACAACAGCAGCAACGCCCGCAGACGCAGCAGCGGCAACAGCAGCAACGCCCGCAGACGCAGCAGCGGCAACAGCAGCAACAAGCGCGCCCCAGCACGCAGCCGCAACTGCCTCAGCAATATCGTCCCGCGCCGCTGCCGTCGGGCGATACCGTCGTGGCGACCGTGAACGATGAACCCATCCGCGCCCGCGATCTGATACAGGCGACCTACGACTGGTTCGCCGCCACCGCCATCGAAGAGCTGATTCTGGAGCGCATCGTGGAGCAGGAAGCGCGGGCGCAAGGAGTCTCCGTCTCCGACGCCGATGTGGAAGCCCGCTACAAACAGCAACTCCAGAACGCCGAAGCGCAAGTCCCCCCCGGCATGAGCCTCGACGACTTTCTAAAGCGCAATCAGTTCCCCCCAAGCCGTCTGTTCGCCCGAATCCGCACCCAGATGCTGGCGGAGAAGCTCGTGGAGCGGCAGGTGAGCCTTGATGACTTCGTGGAATACAGTCAGATTGTGATTCGGATTCAGGGCAATACACCCGAACAGCAGGAGGAGAACGCTCCCGCCGCCGAAGCCAAAGCTCGCGAAGCCTACGAGAAAATCCAACAGGGGCTGGACTTCGCAGAGGCGGTGAAGGAATACTCCGAAGACCCGTTCAGCAAAGACCGAGGGGGCAAGATGAACTGGCAAAACAAGAACTTCATCGTGCAAGACATCCGCGAGAAGCTGGATGCGTTGCAGCCCGGACAGGTCTCCGAGCCGTTCCGCGCGATGAGCGGCTATATGATTATTCGTAAGGAGCGCACCGGCTCACAGGCGTCGCCTGAAGAGCAACAGGAGCTGCGGGAGCAAGCCGTGCGCATCCAGCTGGGCGACTATGTGCGTCAGTTGCAATCCAAGGCGAAGATTACGAACAAGATTGTGCAGCCGTTCAACCCCGAGCAGGCTGCGCCGCCGCAGGGCGCGCCCCGTCCACCCGCCGCGCGACCTGCGCCACGCTAATCGTTGCACGGGCGTCCCGTCCGTGCGCTGCTTTGGGGGCGTAGCCCCGCGTATGCTGAGCAGGGGCGAGACCCCCTGCCATCTAAGGAGGTGCTGTTATGGCAAAACGGAAACTGAATGTCGCGCTGATTGGCTATCAGTTCATGGGCAAGGCGCACAGCAACGCCTATCGGCAAGTGAGCCGCTTCTTCCCTGAGCTGGAGTACGAACCCGTGCTGAAGGTGATTTGCGGTCGGCACGAGGAGCGTGTGCGCGCCGCCGCCGAAAAGTACGGCTTTGAAGAGTACGCCACCGACTGGCAACAGGTCGTCGCCCGCGAGGATATCGACATCGTGGATGTGTCCACGCCCGGCAACCTGCACGCGCCAATTTCGATTGAAGCGGCGAAACACGGCAAAATCGTGCTGTGCGAGAAGCCTCTTGCGAACAACCTCGCCGAAGCCCGCGCGATGGTGCAGGCAGTGGAGCAACACGGCGTGAAACACGGCATCTTCTTCAACTACCGCAAAGCCCCCGCCGTCTCCTACGCCAAGCAACTCATCAGCGAGGGCGTGATTGGCGAGATTTATCACTTCCGCGGAACTTACCTGCAGGACTGGATTGTGGATCCGAACTTCCCGCGGGTGTGGCGACTGCAGAAGGAGATTGCAGGTTCGGGCGTGCATGGCGACCTGAACGCGCACATTATCGACCTCGCGCGCTGGCTGGTAGGCGAGATTACCGAAGTGTGCGGGATGATGCACACCTTCATCAAGCAGCGCCCGATTCTCAAGGAGGTGGATGACCGCCTCGGCGGGCAAGCCAGCACGGAGATGGGCGAGGTGACGGTAGACGACGCGGCGATGTTCCTCGCGCGTTTCGCCAACGGCGCGA
Source organism: uncultured Fimbriimonadales bacterium (assembly GCA_937992175.1). Taxonomy (GTDB): domain Bacteria; phylum Armatimonadota; class Fimbriimonadia; order Fimbriimonadales; family GBS-DC; genus GBS-DC. The sequence goes on from CALKLF010000089.1 coordinate 16,324, forward strand.
TTGGCACATTCGAAGCCACGCGCTTCGCGTTAGGACGCAAGAACTACAACCGCTTCGAAATCAACGGCTCCAAAGGCAGCATCGTGTTCAACCTGGAGCGGATGAACGAACTGGAGCTGTATCTGGAGACCGACCCGCCGGGCATGCGCGGCTTCCGCACGATTCAGGTGACGGAGGGCGTGCATCCGTACATCAGCGCGTGGTGGCCCGCGGGGCACATCATCGGCTACGAGCATACCTTCACGCATCTGGTGCGCGACGCGCTGGAGGCGATTAGTAAAAACGAGCAGCCGTCGCCGAACTTCTACGACGGGCTGAAGTGCCAAGCGGTGCTAGAGGCGGTGGAGGTCTCCGCCAACGAACGCCGCTGGGTGGTGGTCTCGGATTAGCCGTTCCGACTGGCTGAAGCTGGGCGCGGGCGGGCTGAGCCTCATCCTGCTCGCGCTCTGCTGTAGTGTATGCATATGGTTACCGGCGGGCGCGCCCTCTGTCGCTGCTGCACCTGAGGGCAAGAAGCTTGAGATTCAACGCGTGGAGTTTATATTCTGAGCTGTACTCTCCCTTGCGTCGCGGGAGAGAGGGCAGCTGACAAGGATACAATGCCTGAGTTCAAACACCTCCCGCCATTCTCCGTTTCCTCAAACCTCACTCCCCCTTTCTCCCCCTGATAAGGGTACAACGCTTGGGTTCAATTTCACCGTGTGTGTCGCCGTTTTTTTCCACCCTCACCCCCAGCCCCCTCTCCGTCAACGGAGAGGGGGAAGTGCCGCCCCACGCACACGCGGCTCCCCCTCTCCGTCAATGGAGAGGGGGCTGGGAGGTGAGGGAGAAAAAGCACAGGAAATCATAGCCGCGCCTCCCCAAGTTGATGCAACGCTGTGTACCCTTATCAGGAGGGGGCAGGAAGTGAGGGCAGAATTGCGCCCCTTGAAACCCCAATCGGTATCACACGCTCAGGATTTCACCCGGCTGCATGGCGAGAATCTCCAGCCCCTCGATGTCGCGCGTCGCTTCGCGCAGCTGGTCGGGCGTGCCTGTGAGCAGAGGGAAAGTACCCCAGTGCATCGGGATAACCCGCTTGACGCCGAGCAGTTTAATCGCATGCGCCGCCTCGCGAGGCCCCATCGTGAACACATCGCCAATCGGCAGCATGGCAATCTGGGGTTGATAGAGTTCCCCGATGAGCCGCATATCGCCAAACACACAGGTGTCCCCCGCATGGTAAAGCGTCAGCCCATTTTCAAGTCGCACGATGTAGCCCGCTGGGTCGCCCAGATAGACAATCTGCTCGCCCTCTTCGGAACCGCTGCTGTGGAAAGCGTTCACCATCGTCACTGTAACGCCGTCGATAACCACGCTGCCGCCTTTGTTCATCGGCTGAACCGTCTGCACGCCATGCCGATTGAGATACAGATACATCTCGAAGATACAGGCGACCGTGGGCTGATAGGTCTTCGCGATGGACACCGCGTCGGCGCAGTGGTCGGAGTGCCCATGCGTAATCAGCATGAGGTCGATAGCTGGCAGCTGCTTCGCGTGGTCAGGGCACGCAGGATTGCCCTGCACCCACGGGTCAATCAGGATTCGCTTACCGCCTGGTGAAACAATCAGGAAAGTAGAATGTCCCAGCCACTGAATCTGTGTTTGCATCGGACCAACCTCCGAAGATAGGATACCCGTTTCCTTTCGGAGCGGGGTGCTGAGAGCGACTAGGGCGCGGTATACTTTTTGTGTGAGCTGGCTGACGCCGGAGTATCGTGCTGTGTCGGAGCGGTACGCACCGCGTTTCGTGGTGCTAAGCGGCGTAAGCATGGTCATCGTGCTGATGGCGTGGCTGGGCATCGCGTTGCGCGGGCTGGAGCGGGAACAGCATCCGAATGCGCTCAAGGACTCCTCGGAAGCCTACTTGCGCAGCGGGCAGTATCAGCTTGTCAACTGGCAACCGTGCAGTACAGAAGCGTTCGAGCAGGCACGCGCCCGCAACCGCCTGATTATGATCGAGGTCGGCGCATACTGGTCGGGGCGATGCCAGCGGTTAGGGCGCGAGGCGTTTTCCGATTCGGGCGTGGCGGATCTGGTCAACCGCGAGTTCGTGGCGATTAAGCTCGACGCCGACGCCGCGCCAAAGCGCGCCCGCTACCTGCGGCAACTTGCGCAACTGCTGGGCGCACCCGACCGTTATCCCATCGTCGCATGGTTCACCCCCGACGGAAAACCCATCCGCGCGGTTGCGCCCGATACCCGCGCTGAACTGATGCGCCATCTGGAGGAGCTGAGTCAGCTCCACCGCAACCGTCCAGAGCAGATTCTGCAAATGGCAGACCAGCTGGAACGGGTGTGGAACGAGCGCTGGGCGCGCGCCGCGCGTCCCGCTACGCCCGACGCTGAGACCGTAACGGCGGACTTTGTCCGCGCTGCCGCCCAGAACACGCTGCTCGCCCAAAACGCGCCTGTATTCAATCTGAACCATCTGGAAGCGTTGCTTGTCCTTGCAGAGCGCGGGGAGCCACAGGTGCGCGAAACGCTGGTCGCTCAGCTCTACGCCCTGCGCCAGAGTCCTTACTGGGACGAGGCGCAGAAGACAGCGCATGCGCTTGCGGACGGACTCGATGCAGAGGGCAAGCCGACGGGAGGCAAACGGCTCATCGAGCAGGCGCGGTTGTTGAGCCTTTACAGTCGCGCCAGCCGACTGGAGCCAGAACTCGGCGCGATTGCCCACGAACTGGCGGACGGCTTGCGTGTCCATTTCTATCGCGAGCGTCCTGCAGGCTTCATCGGCGCGCTGCCCCCGCCCAAACTGAAAATCGCGATTGCTCAGTCGCCGAGAACGCCGAAAGCGGATACGACATTTTACGCCGACGCGAACGCCCATGCGATTATCGCGCTTGCAGACTACGCCGAGGCGTTTGGTCAGCTCGACCCGCAGGCGCAGTGGGCGCGTGAGACCGCGCCACGCGTGCTGGAGACCCTGCGCGCCTTGCGCACGCTGCACGGCGACCTGTTCCACAGCTCCTTGCGCCAGAATAGTGACTGGATGCCCAACCTCGCGCTGACGGCGCACGCAGCCATCCGCGTGCATCAGTTGCAGCCGAACCCCCACGCCCTGCAGTTCGCGCGCCAGCTGCTCCTGCTCATCTGGCGCGACTACGCCGACCCCACAGGCGGGTTCTACGACATCGCTCAGAGCAAGGCGTGGGACTCGTTCAAAGTGACCCCCGTGCGTGTGAGCGTGGACGACACGCTGCCTGCGGACAACGCTCTGCTGGCAATCGCGATGGGAGAGTACGCCCGCGCCTCGGAGGAGAGCCTCTGGCGCGCCCGCGCCGAGCAACTTCTGCAGATCCTCGCAGGCGACTACAACCCCAGCGAACCGCTCACTTACGCGGGCTACATCCACGCGCTGGCAAGACTCACAGGTCAACCATGAACAAGACGCTGTTAGGACGGACGAATCGGTATGTCTATCCCGTTTGGGCGCGGGGCGATCTGCGCGGCGACGGCGTCGCCGAAGAACGCGCCGAGCGCGCCCTGCACGCGCTGTTGCAGTCACCCGTAGAAGTCCTCGACATCACCCCCGCGCCCGCGCTGTGGGGACGGTTCCTGCGGGAGCAATCGCCCGCACTGCAGGTCGCTGTCGTTGCGCCCGCCGATTTGCTATTGCATGCACCCGACGCTCGCATCGCGGCGAACCTTGTGCAGTCGCATATTGTGGAGGTTCTCTGCGCGATTGGACGCTCCCAGATAGACTACTATTTCCTGAGCCTGCGCGAGTCGCTGGGCGAGGCGCAGCTCAGCAGCGCGCTCGAACCGCTCGAAATCGCGCGTCAGGAAGGCGCGATTCGCGCACTTGGACTGGCGGCGTTCGGCGACCCACTCTCGATTCTGGCGTTCTGGCGACTGCACGACGCTTTCGAGGTCGCGCTCCTGCCCGATACGGCAGAGGCGATTGAGGTTCTGCTCCCTGAAGCGCACGCCCGACGAGCGGGGGTCGTGCTTCAGACCGATTCCTTGCCTGAAGCCGCGCTCCAGAAAGGCGCGCACGCCGTGTTGATAAGCGTCGAGGGAGCGGTGCAGTTGACTCAGCGGTAAGCCGTTCCTTTTCGGGAAGTGTTGGCGTGTCTTCGAGAGGTTCCACCCGCCACAGTTTTAGAACACCCAATGCAGGATTTTCAGCCTCGCGCGGGTAAATTAGGGTATTGGAGGCTTTCTATGCATATGGAACGGAGTATCTTAGGATTTCTAAGCTTGTTTCTCGCTTTGCAGTTGGGCTGGTCTCAGTTAGACGCCGACCTTGTGCATCAGCCGCTCCTCGATCCGCAGCGCATCGAGTCGCCCTTTGTGCCCAACGAGCTGGTCGTCGGTCTCGAATCGGGCGATTGGGCGCTACCCCTGCAGGCGATGGAGATGGTGGGCACTATCGCGTCGCACAACCCGCCCATCAACGCCTATGTGGTGCGCCTCGCTCCCGAAA
>CALKLF010000090.1 GCA_937992175.1 uncultured Fimbriimonadales bacterium
CGTGCGCGTTTCACGCGACGGCAGGAATGCCGTCGCACCGTGCGCGTTTCACGCGACGGCAGGAATGCCGTCGCATCGTGCGCGTTTCACGCGACGGCAGGAATGCCGTCGCACCGTGCGCGTTTCCCAAGACGGCAGGAATGCCGTCGCACCGTGCGCGTTTCCCAAGACGGCAGGAATGCCGACGCACCGTGCGCGTTTCACGCGACGGCAGGAATGCCGTCGCACCGTGCGCGTTTCACGCGACGGCAGGAATGCCGTCGCACCGTGCGCGTTTCACGCGACGGCAGGAATGCCGTCGCACCATGCGCGCTTCAGGCGTTAGGGGATTTCAGGTGCGTCGTCGGCGCCCTCGCCGACGACGCATTTGCAACCCTAATCAGTATCAACCCCCCGTAACGAAACATCCTCTCGCGCGTTGCAATTATTACCTGCTTGAGCAGGGAACTTCTTACAAGGAGGTAGTGTGCGATGCGACACAACACAGCATTGAACTGGGCGCGTGGTCTTATTCTGTGTGGCGTAATTGGGTTAGGGCTGTGCCACGAAGGCGCGGCGAATCGCTCTTCTGCGAAACCGAAGCCCAAACCGCCGTCCGTCGCTGCTGCGAAAGTTTCCGCCCCCTCGAATCGGAAGCCGTCTCCTGCAGCAAAGCCTGCTCCCAAACCGCAAGGCGCTAAGCCTGGGGCGAGACCGCCTGCGACGGCGACGCCCTCGTCGGCTGCGTCCCTTAAACCTGTGAGTTATGGCGTGAGCCATGGCGACTGGCTCACGCTCAACCTGTTGCCGAGCGAGGCGATTGAGGCGGTCGGCGTCGCGCCCTACCCTGCCAACGCTGCGTCGCGGGCGCAAGCGCGGGTGCAGGCGCGCCGCGCCGCGATTCTGGACGCGCAACGGCAGCTGGTGGAACAGCTCTACGGGGTGCACATCGTCTTGAACAGCCGCTTAAACGAGCGCGGGCTGCAGGAGGATGTGTACGCCAGCGCGCAGGGGATGGTTCAGGGCGCGCAGGTCGTTTCCGAACGCGACTGGGGCGATTCCTATGAGGTCACGCTCCGCTGGAACCCGCCTGCGCAGCCGTCCAGCGCGCCGCCTGCACCGACGCCAGAGCTGCTCGAACCACCCCGGTTCGTCAAACCACTGCCCACCCAACCGCAAGGCTACACGGGGGTCATTATCGATGCGCGTGGGCTGGGGCTGCAGCCCAGCATGTCGCCCCGTATCCGTGACGCCTACGGCAATATCCTCTGGGGCAACCTGGAAATCGACCCGCAAACGGTGATTGAGTACGGTCTCGCCAGCTGGGCACGCACGCAAGCAGACCTCAATCACTCCGCCCTGCGCTCGCGCCTCGGCGAGAACCCTCTTCGAATCAAGGCAATCGGCGTGCAGGGCATCGCGCGCAACGAGGTCATCCTGTCGCAATCGGATGCAGAGCAGTTGCTCCTGGAGAACGCCCGCAGCGGCTTCTTGGAGCGACTGGCGGTGGTGTTTTTGTATTAGCGCGGTTCCCTCTCCCGCGCTTAGGGAGAGGGAACCGTGTCTCAAGGACGGCAGGTCGCCGACTCCAGAATCGTGAGCTTGCCGCGCTCCGTGTCCAGCTCCGCCAACACACCATAGGGCAGCGTGAGCGGGTCGGTGATGTGTCCGAACGGAAAGCCTGCCATCGAAGGCTGCGGCAGGTCACCAAAATAGTCATCGAGCAGCTCATCGGGGGTCAGCGTCGGCTCGCCCTCCTTCACACGTTGCTCCCAGCGGGTGTCCTCGCTAAACGCAATCCCCTTGCAGACCTCCCACTTGCCCGCGAGTTTGAGATGGTTCAGCATCGCGTCCAGTCGGTACGGCGGCTCATCTACATCCTCGATTACTACGATAGCGTCGCGTGTGTCGATCTCGTAGGGCGTACCGATTGAGTCCGCCATCAGGCACAGGCAGCCGCCCGTAATCCGCCCCTGCGCACTGCCTAGCACGATTGTTCGGTAGGGCGGATTCCACGTCGGCAGCTCGCCCAGCGGTTCGGGAACCTCCAGCGCGCGCCAGAACACCTCCATCGCATGCTCAGGAATGTGGCGCGTCATCGTGATGGGCATCGGGGCGTACAAGCCAATCAAGCCCACCTGCCGCAGCAGCCACAGGTGCAGCACCGTGATGTCGCTGTAGCCGATGAGCAGTTTGGGGTTATTGCGAAACACCGACGGCTCCAGATAGGGAATGAGCCGCGCCGCGCCGTAGCCCCCGCGCGAGCATAACACGGCGTCCACATCCTCGCGGGCGAACATCGCCATCAGGTCACGAGCGCGCTGCTCGTCTGTGCCTGCCAGATAGCCCCGACGCGCCAGCACATGTTCGCCTAACACGATGCGGTATCCACGCCGGTAAAACGGCTGCAGCCCTTTCTCCAAATCTTCAGCCTCAATCGCGCTGGAGGGAGACACGACGCCAATCGTCATCCCTGGCTCAATCGCTTTCGGTCGAAGGAGGTTCATGGCGCGTCGATTACGACGCCTGCCGCGCGAATCCTGCCCCCTCCAGACTACCCCCTCGAACGCCAATAATTCTGGCAGGAGGCAGAAGGAGATGCAAACCCAATCTAATCTGGCGGAGCAGTTGCATATTAACGAGCAGAATCTGAATCAGCGCAAACAGTTCTTGCGCCTGAACCAGCACGAACTAGAGCTTCTGCGTAAGTACGCCCGATGGGCGGAGCAGATTGCGCCGAGCCTTGCACACGAATTCTACGAGTTCCAGTTCAGCTTCGCTGAGACGCGCGACTTTTTCGGACGCTACGCGCAGAAAAAGGGACTGTCGCTCTCCCAGTTGCGCACTGCGCTGGAGCAGGCGCAGGCAGGCTACCTGCTGGACATCTTCCGTGAGGCGCAGCGCGGCGGCGGATTCGGCATGGAGTATTTCAGCAAACGTTTACGCATCGGTTATGTGCATAATGTGATCGACCTGCCGATGAAGTGGTACCTCGGCAGCTACGGTCTCTACCTCGACCTGCTTGCGAAATACATTCGCGAGACCGAGTCCATCCCCGAGGACGAGGGACGCGACCTGTTAAGAGCCGTGCTGCGCGTGTTCTTCTACGACATTCAGGCGATTACCGACTCGTTCATCGTGATGATGCTGCAGGATTTCGGGCTGGACACCAGCACGATCCGAATCCAGTCGGCGTCGCAGGACATCTCAGACTATCTGGGTCAGGTGCGCCATCTCTTTGCGGAGGCGATTGGTTCGGCGATTAGCGCCAGCGACGAGATTTCGCACGCCTCCAGCACGCTCAAAGAGACGACGGAGCAGACGCAGCTGGCGGTGAGCCAGATTGCTTCGGCGATTGAGCAGGTGGCGCGGGCGACGACGCATCAGGCGACGCAAATCCACAGCGCGGCGGAGTCGACGCGCGCGCTCAACGAGGGCGTGCAGACCGTCTCGCGCGGGGTCGAGGAGCAGGCGCAAGCTGTGCAACGCGCCACGCTCGCCATCGAGCAGGTCGGTGGCAAGATTCGCGCCACCGCCGAGAAAGTGCGCGCGATGGGCGAGCATTCGCAGCGCATCGGCGAGATGATCGAGGTGGTGAACCAAATTGCGTTCCAGACGCACCTGCTCGCGCTGAACGCGGCGATCGAGGCGGCGCGTGCGGGCGAGGCAGGGCGCGGCTTTGCCGTCGTCGCCAAAGAGGTGCAGCAGCTCGCTGAGCGTTCCGCGCAGTCCGCTAAAGATGTGGGCAACCTCGTGAACCAGATCCGTGCGGTGGTCAACGACGCCGTCGGCGCGATGGAGCAATCCACACAGCAGTTCGAGCAGGAGCTGGTGACCGCCGTGCGCGAGGTGAGCCGTATCGTGGAGCAGTACCGAGAGGTCGCCCTCCGCATGGCGCAGAGCGCGGAGCAGGTGCGCGGCGCGATGGACGAGGTCGCCAGCTCGGGCGAGCAGACCAGCGCGGCGGCGCAACAGGTCAGCGCGTCCAGTCAGGAACTCGCGGCGCAGGCGCAGGAGGTCGCCCGCTGGGCGAACGAACTGTATCAGATTGCGGAGCATCTGAGCCGTGCGCTGAGCGCGTTCCAGCGCACCACTTCCAGCCCCACCGCCCGCGCGGCGTAATATCAATCAGGGGTTCAAGCAGCACCTATCGTCGGCGGGGACGCCGACGCTACGAACGGGCGCGTAGCGTCGGCGTTCCGCCGACAATTTATGCTAATTGAACTCGCGACTGGTAAGTACTGCCCGCAAGAAATGATGCCAAAAGAGATTCCTCGCTGCGCTCGGAATGACAAAGATTGTCATTCCGAGCGCAGCGAGGAATCTCGGCGTCTCCTGCTACGTTTCGGAAGCATTTTTCAGGGGCAGCACTTATTAGTGATCAACTCCCCACAACGCCTGATCCAGATCCCACAGCAAGTCATCCACGGTTTCCAGCCCGATGGAGAGGCGGATCATTTCGGGACCAATCCCCGCGAGGCGCAGCTCCTCGTCGCTCAGTTGCTGATGGGTAGTGGAGGCGGGGTGAATCACGAGGCTGCGCACATCGCCCACATTCGCCAGATGCGAGAACAGGTGCAGGTTCTGGATGAACCGTTTGCCCGCCTCCCGCGCGTCCATGCCCGTCGGGGGCTTGATTCCGAAGGAGAACACCGCGCCGGGACCGTGGGGGGTGTATTTTTTCGCAAGGGCGTGGTCAGGGTGGTCGGGCAAGCCAGCGTAGGCGACCCAAGCCACGCGCGGATGCTCAGCTAAGAACCGCGCGACCGCCTGCGCGTTCGCCACATGGCGCTCCATCCGCACGGAGAGCGTCTCCAGCCCCTGCAACAGCAAAAAAGCATTGAACGGCGAGAGGCACGCGCCGACATCGCGCAGCGTCTCCGCGCGCAGTTTCATCAGGAAGCCGTAGTGTCCGAAAGTTTCGTAAAACTTCAGCCCATGATACGCGCCCGACGGCTCGGCAATCGTGGGGAAGTGACTGTAGTCGAACTTGCCTGATTCGACCACCACGCCCGCAATCGATGTGCCGTGCCCGCCGATGAACTTCGTGGCGGAATGCACCACAATCGTCGCGCCCCACTCGATTGGTCGACACAGATAGGGCGTGGCGAAGGTGTTGTCCACAATTAGCGGGATTCGATGTGCGTTCGCCAGCCGCGCCAGGCGTTCGATGTCCAGAATGCTCCCCTTGGGGTTGCCGATGGTCTCGCCATAGAGCGCGCGGGTTTGGGGCGTGATGGCGCGCTCCCACGCTTCAAAGTCGCCCGGCTCCACAAATTTGACCGTCACGCCCATCTTTTTGAAGGTGTGCGTGAACTGCGTGGTGGTGCCGCCGTACAGGTGGGCGGAACTCACAATCTCGTCGCCAGGTTGCAGCAGTGTGTAGAAAGTGAGGAACTGCGCCGCCATGCCGCTGGCGGTCGCCACCGCGCCCGTGCCCCCCTCCAGCGACGCCATGCGCTCCTCGAACACGGCGTTGGTAGGGTTCATGATGCGCGTGTAGATGTTGCCGTACTGCTTGAGTTCAAACAGTTGCGCCGCATGGTCGGGGTCGTCGAATACGAACGAGGTGGTCTGATAAATCGGCACGGCGCGTGCGCCCGTGTACGGGTCGGGGATGTGCCCGGCGTGCAGCATGCGCGTCTCGAAGCCGAATTCGCGGGGTGAACGGCTCATAGCGAGGGGTATTGTACCTGAACCGCTTAGTTCGGCAGTTTGGCGTTGCGCCTTCGGGCGGCGGGCGCGCGCTGGGGTTGCGTCGGCGGCTCAGGATGATAGGGTATGGGCACATACTCCACGCCCGAACTGCGCTGCGCCGGCTGCGGATAGAGCGCCATCAGCTGATAAATTTCTGGGGGCAAATCCGTGCGTACATTTACTCCCATCGCCTTCAGCATGCCTGCGGAAATCGGGTAGTCGTGCGTGTAGTAGCCCTGCGTGAGCTGGTCGGCTAAGGTGTGAGCGCGCGCCTCCTCCATACCGTTCGCCATCAGCACCTCTTTCACCAGCGTGAGCGCCTGCTGCAACGCCTTGCGCGACACATCCGCCAGAATCAGCGTCTGGTCGTCTATTTCGCTGATGGGCTTCTGCTCCACTACCTTCAACACGGACGCCGCGGGGAACTGACCGACCTGCGGGTCTACGGGTCCCAACACCGCGTGTTTGTCCATTACAATCTCGTCAGCGGCGAGTGCAATCAGCGTGCCCCCCGACATCGCGTAGTGTGGCACAAACGCCGTGACCTTCGCAGGATGGTCGCACAGGGCGCAGGCAATCTGCTGACTCGCCAACACCAGCCCGCCCGGCGTATGCAGGATGATATCAATCGGCATATCGGGCGGGGTCATGCGAATGGCGCGCAGCACCTCCTCCGAATCCTCGATGCTGATAAAGCGGAACAGGGGTATGCCAAAGAGCGCGAGCGCCTCCTGCCGATGGATTAGCACAATCACGCGGCTGCCGCGCTGTTTCTCAATCTGGCGAATCAGGCTCATCCGCGCCGATTCGAGTATGCGCTGCCGCAACATCGGCATCACCGCCAGGAAGATAAAGATAATCCAGAATAGCTGCGAGAGGATGGCGCTTAAGGGATTCAGTTCCATGAGAGGGAGTATACCATGCTGGAAATGATCTCAGCGAAGTGAGAGAACGACTTTATCCGATTGTGGTTTTTTTAATAATTAGTTCCGTGCGCGATTCTGTGCAGGAGCTGCTATCCCCCGAACGAATCTTCCTACAAAGGAGGCGCAGCGATGCGAATCGTGAATCTCAAACTGCAGTTGCTGGAGTACCCGTTGGAGACGCCGTTTTATCCGTCCTGGCTACCGGGCTATCCCCAAACGGCGCATCGGGTCAATCTGCTCACGCTGGAAACGGACGAGGGTATCAAGGGCTATGCCGCGGGCGTGGCGTTCACACGCGAAGGCACCTGCCTCGATCAGTTGCTTATGCCATTTCTGTTTGGGCGCGACCCGATGAATGTGGAGGAAGTGATTCAGATTGCGCGCTCGGCGACCTTTCTCGGCTTGCGCCTGTGGTGGATCGAGATGGCGTTCTGGGACATCATCGGCAAAGCGTTAGGACAACCGGTGTATCGCTTGCTTGGAGGCTATCAGGATCGGGTACGCGCCTACGCCAGCACGGGCGAGCTGCGCGACAAGGAGGTGCGACTGGACTATATCGCGCAGATTCGCGAGATGGGTATCCGTGCGGTCAAACTTCGCTTCCACAGCTGGGACTGGCGCGAGGATATGGCGGTTGCCCGCGCCGTGCGAGCGCAGTACCCCGATATGGACATCATGGTCGACGCGAACATGGGCTGGCGCGTTGCGGGGATGGCGCCTGCCCCCAAGTGGGATGTACCGACTGCGCTGCGCGTGGCGGAGGAACTTGCCGAGTTGGGTGTGCGCTGGCTGGAAGAGCCGCTGGATAAAAACGACTACGAGGGCTACCGCCAACTGCGCGAGAAATCGCCCGTCGCGCTCGCCAGCGGGGAGATGAATCAGGACCTGCACGAGTTCCGCGAGTACCTGGTTCGCGACGCGCTGGACATGCTGCAGCCCGATGTCGCGCTCTCCTGTGGGATCCTGATGGGCAAAAAGATTGCTGGCATGGCGGAGGCGTTCGGCAAGCAGATTGCGCCGCACACCTGGACAAGCGGGCTGGGACTCGCGGCGAATCTGCAGCTGATGGGCGCGTGTCCGAACTGCGAATGGGCGGAGTTCCCCTACGAGCCGCCAGGCTGGGACCTCAAAGCGCGCGACTTCTTCCTGACCGAGCCAATCACGCCTGACGCGGAGGGCTATATCCCCATCCCCAGCAAGCCTGGACTGGGCGTGGAAGTGGACGAGGAAGCAGTGCAGCGGTACACGGTCGCGTAGGGGCGCTATTTCTCCCGCTCGACGGCGTAGCGCGCCAGCCAGCGCAACGGCTCCGCGCGCTCGTCGAACCCTTGCAGGGCGTTCAGGGCGTCCTGTAGGGCTTGTTGTGCGTGCGCGCGGGCGGTCTCAACGCCGAACAGTGCGGTATAGGTCGCTTTGCGTTGAGCGCGGTCGGAGCCAGCGGGCTTGCCTATCTGCTCGGTAGGTGCGGTTTCGTCTAATATATCGTCAGTAATCTGGAACGCCAAGCCCAGCGCGCGGCTGTAGGCGTCCAGCGCGCTCAGCGCGGGTTCGTCTGCGTCCATCAGCAGCGCGCTCGACAGCACGCTCGCGCGAATCAGTGCGCCCGTTTTGTGCGTGTGAATGAACCGCAGCGTCGCCTCCGAGACCGCCTGCCCCTCGTTCAGAATATCTTCCACCTGCCCGCTGCACATGCCATGCACGCCAGAGGCTTCTGCAATCAGACGCAGGGTTTGCACCACGCGCTCAGGGGGGCTGTATCGCGCCTGCTCCGCGATGAGTTCGAACGCTCTGGCAAACAGCGCGTCGCCCGCGAGAATCGCCATCGCCTCCCCATATTTGACCCACACAGTGGGCTGTCCGCGTCGCAAATGGTCGTTGTCCATCGCGGGCAGGTCGTCATGCACCAGGCTGAAGGCGTGAATCAGTTCCAGCGCACAGGCGGTGGGGAGAACCTGCTCGGCTTCGCCTCCCGTCGCTTCGGCGGCGGCGATGCACAGAATCGGGCGCAGTCGCTTGCCCGCACTGAGCGTCGCGTAGCGCATCGCGTCGGGCAGGATTCGCGGCGAGGGCAGATTGTAAAATAGATACTTTTCCAGCGCTTTATCTACATGCGCCCTGCGTGGGCGTAGATACTCCTCCAGCCGCGCCCGCCAGTCCATAGCATGAGGATACCCCTTGACACGGGGCGTCTGGTATAATCCCGATTCCATCGCCATGCAACTGTTTCTGGGCGCGCCGTATCGGGCGTTGATCGGGGCGTCGCGCTGCACGCTGGGCAATCAAACCAGGCTCTTGTTCCCGTCGGGCGCGGCGCGATTACTGGGGGAGGCAGACCACGAGGTAGCCGACTGGTATGGCTTCCTGCGCTCGCTGACGGGCGTCGCGCTCATGTCGCAGCCCGATCCCGAAATGATTGCCCTGCTGGGCGAGGTGTGTGAGCAAACCCTGACCCTGCAGAGCTATTTCGGCAAGGTGCGCCGCTCGCCCCGCTTCCACAGCGCGCTCGCGCACAACTTCTGCCGCTGGAGCATGGACGGCTTGACGCCCGACCTGCTGGAGCAGGGCGCGCTGGCAGTGCTAAGCCAGTACGCGCTCGTCGCCGCGCTGGACGATGACGATTTGCAAGAGGAATGGCGGCGCAAAACGGCGGAGCTGACGCTGCTCTGGCGGGCGTGGCGACGCGCCTTAGAAGAAGCAGGATTGCCCGAACCGCTGCGTATCCGCCGCGCGCTGCTCGACGCCCTGAACGCCGTAGACCGCCCGCCGCCCATCCTGCTCGCGGGCTTTACCGAACTCACCGCGCTGGATCTGGAGGCGTTGCGCATCCTCGATGGCAAAACGCAGGTCGCGATGGCACTGCTGTATGACCCCGCGCAGCCTGAAAAGTATGCGTTGACCGAAATCCTGAAGCAGCTGCTGCAGCGATGGGGAATTAGCTACACTGTTTTTACCTCACTCCCCAGCCCCCTCCTGACAGAGGTACATCGCGTTGCCCCAACCTCGGTGGCAGAAGCCTCATTTTCTCCCGCCTTTTCCACCTCACCCCCCAGCCCCCTCTCCGGAAACGGAGAGGGGGAGCCGCGCGGGCACGGGGCTGCAGTGCCCCCATGTCCGTTTACTGAGAGAGGGGACAGATGGGTGAGGTCGGAAACAATCCTGGACACGCCCAACCCGCTTTACGAGGTGGAGATCGTTGCGCGGGAGATTTTGAAACTACGGCAGGAGGGCATCGCGTATGGCGAGATTGCCCTGCTGATACGGCAGCCCGAAGCGATTTTGGAGACGCTGGAGACGATTTTCACGCGCTACGGCATCCCCCTGCAGGGCGAGGTTTCGCTGGCGCTGGAGCGGTCGTGGCGCGTGCGCTGGCTGATGGACGGCTTGCGCCTGCTCGCGGGCGTCGGGGAGGGCGAGGACTGGCTGCAGTGGCTGGCGCACCCCGCGCACCGAATCGATTCGCTGGCGTTGCGCGGCATGCGTCAACAGACCCGCCGCCACATTCCCGCTTCCCTGTGGCTGGAGCGCGCCCTGCAACGCGCTGCCGACCCCGACCTGCATCGACTGCTGCACGAACTGAACGCTCTGCGCCAGACGCTTGCCGCCGACCTGCCGCAGACCGCGCGCCGATTGATACTCAGGCTCGGCGACGCGAGCGAACGCGAATCCGACCTGAGCGAGTGGCTCCGCCTCATCGACGCCTACACCCGCGCATGGCGACAGCGCACGCCCGCGCAATCGGTGGAATTACTGGAGCGTCTGGTCAGCGGGGCGCGATTTACTAAGCGGCTGGGCGACGAGGGCGTGCGCCTGCTGCCGATGGAACACGCCGATTTAGTTGGGGCGCGGGCGGTGTTCGCGCTGCAGGTGCTGGAAGGGACGCTCCCGCGCCGCCATCCCGACGACCCGTTCCTGCGTGAGACGGAGCGCCGCGCGCTCAATCAGGCGTTGCAAACCGAGCGCGTGTACCTGCCCACCCGCGCCGACTATCAGGTAGGCGAGCCGATGCTGTTCCAGCGCATCCTGCACACGGCGCAGGAACGCCTCTACCTGAGCTATCCCCGCACCCAGAACAGCGACAGCGACGCGCTGCCCTCGTTCTATCTGGAGGAACTCAAAGCCGCGCGCGGCGACGCCCTCACGACGCGATTCTACAGCCTGGAACAGATTACCCCCAACCCCGAAGAGTGTCTGCACCCCTACGACCAGTCGCTGTCGAACCCGCCGAGCTATGTCGAGCCTGCGCTGCTCCTGCGCCGTGAGTCGCTGCGCGCTCTCTTGGCACAGACCGACCGCTTGTTTAGCGTCACGGAGCTGGAAACGCTGGCGCGTTGCCCGTTTGAGCATTTTGCGCGCTATATATTACGGCTGCGCCCCCTGCGCCGCGACCTGAGCGTGCTGGATGTGGGCACGGTTGCGCACAGTGCGCTCTGTCGGGCAGTGCGTCAGTCGCCGCGCCGCCGAAATGCTCAGGAGTGGGTTCAGGCATTAACGGCGCAGTTGATGGCGGTTCTTGGCGAGGGCGCGCCCGACCTGCCCGAGTGGCAGGCGCAGGTGCTTTACGCGCTCGCGCAGAGGCTCCTGCGTCTCTTCGGGGGACGCGAACCGCGCTATCAGGAGCAGTTCGGCGTGATGCCGTTCGCATGCGAGTGGGCGTTCGGCGACGCGGAAGCCGACGATGAGGAGCGCGCCCTCACCGAACCGCTGCACAACCAGCAGGCTCCCCGCGCCGTCGCCTATCGCCTCAATAACGGACAGCAGATTCAACTGCGCGGCGTCATCGACCGCATTGATCTTAGCCCCGACAGGCGCATCGCGCTGGTGCTGGACTACAAACTGGGCGACGCGCCCTCCAAAATCGACTTCACTGACGGACGCGCGATTCAGGGCTTGCTCTACCTCCACGCCGTCCAGACGATGTTGCCCAACGCGCAGGTCGCGCTGGCGTATGACCGTCTTAAGGCGGCGCAGCGCGTGCGCTTCGTGCCCCACTTGACCGAGCTGGTGCAGCGTTTCAAGCGTCTGGAGGGCGAAGATTCCCAGAATTGCGTCGTGATAGGATTGGCGCAGTGGCGTCAGGCAGAGCAGAGGATGCGGAACCTGCTCACTCAGGCAATCGAAGGGCTGCGCGCCGCCGCGATAGAGCCGACGCCAGGCGACCACTGCCGCCGCTGCGCGTTCGGCGACCTCTGCCGCAGGGCGTGGGGGTAGCGGTTATTCCAGCACGACATAAACTACGCGCTCCTTGCCGCTGTAGTCGAGTCGAATCTGAGGATTGGGGAAGCCCCAGCGCGGCAGATGTTCCGTTAGCATCGGCGCAAGGCGCGGGCTGGTCTCGAACGCCAGCAGACCTGGCGGGCGTAAAACCCGCAGGGCGTCCTGCGCGATACGGCGATAGGGCTGCAGCGGGTCGTCGGCAGGAACCACCAACGCAGCGCGCGGCTCGTAATCCCTGATTTCAGGCTGCAGCGCGTCCCACTCGTCAGGCAATACATAGGGCGGATTGCTCAACACGGCGTTTACCGAGCGCGGGCGCAACGCCGTAAGCCAGTCGCTCTGGATGAGCATCAGGTGCGCGTCCAGTCCCAGCTTACGCCGATTGGTCTGCGCGATGTGCAGGGTGCGACGACTATGGTCGATTCCCACCCCAAGCCACGGAGACGCGTGCTTGAGGCAGGCAATCGCGATTGCACCGCTGCCCGTGCCTGCGTCAACAAAAATGGGGAAGCCCTCACCCCCGTCCCCTCTCCCACTGCGTGGGAGAGGGGAGTCCCTGACAAGGGTACATCGCATAGCCTCAACCTCGGTGACAGAAGCCTCGTTTTCCCCTGCCTTTTCCACCTCACCCCCCTGACCCCTCTCCGTAAACGGAGAGGGGGAGCTCCGCGTGTGCAAGGCGGGCATACCCCCCTCTCCGTAAACGGAGAGGAGGAACAGGGGGGTGAGGTGAGAGCAGTTGGAGGTTGGCGCAGGGTGTTTGAACTCAGGCGTCGTACCCTTGCCAGGAGGGAAATCCCCCCCCTCTCCCACGCAGTGGGAGAGGGGGGTCAGGGGGGTGAGGGCTTGTTGCGCCGCCCACTCCAAAAACACCTCCACCAGCAGCTCCGTCTCGGGGCGTGGAATCAGCGCGCCGCGCCCGACGGTCAGCTCCAGCCCGTAAAACCGCGCGCGGCGCGTGATGTACGCCAGCGGCTCGCGTCGCGCCCGACGCCGAACCCAGCACTCGAATCGCTGTCGCTGCTGTTCGGGAAGCGCGGCTTCGGGATAAGCAATGAGCCGCGCCCGCTCCCAGCCCAGACACGCCGCGAGCAGAATCTCTGCCTCACGCCGCGCCTCGGGAACGCCCGCTCCTTCCAGCAACTCCTTCGCCCAGCTGAGCGCATCCTCCACGGTCATCAGCACGGTAGGATACCTGCCCTGCGCATAACTGGTATAATCCCTTCCGTGTCCACCATTTTGCTGGGCGTTTCGGGCAGTATCGCAGCGTATCGGGCATGCGATGTCGCGCGGGAGCTGATGCACGCAGGGCATACCGTGCGTGTGGCGATGACCCACAGCGCGACGCGCCTGATTAGCCCCGACACTTTCGCCGCGCTCACGGGCAACCCTGTGGTCGTCGATGTGTTCGACGAGCCAGAGCCAGGACAAATTGCCCACATCCGCCTTGCTCAGGAAGCCGATTTAATCCTGATTGCGCCCGCCACGGCGCACACCCTCGCGCGGCTCGCGTTAGGACTGGCGGACGATATGCTCACGACGATTGCGCTGGCGACCCACGCGCCGATTCTAATCGCGCCCGCGATGAACCCCGCCATGTGGACGCATCCTGCGACGCAGGCGCATGTGCAGACCCTGCAGGCGCGCGGCGTGGAGTTCATCGACCCGACCTACGGCATTATGGCGTGCGGCGACGAGGGCTGGGGCAAAATCGCCGACACGACCGTGATTGTGCAAGCCGTACAGCAATGCCTGCAACGCACGCAGGATCTCAGGGGCGTGCGCATGCTGATTACAGCGGGTCCCACCTACGAGCCGATTGACCCTGTGCGCTTCGTGGGCAATCGCTCCAGCGGCAAGATGGGCTACGCGGTTGCTGAAGCTGCGCGGGCGCACGGCGCAGAAGTCACGCTCATCACGGGACCGACTGCACTGACGCCTCCTGCAGGAGTGAAAGTGGTTCGGGTACAAACAGCGCAACAGATGCTCGAGGCGGTACAGGAAGCACTCGACGCATGTGATGTGTTCATCGCGACCGCCGCCGTCGCCGACTATCGCCCCGAACGCCCCCTCTCCAGCAAGCGCAAACGCAACTCTCAGCATTGGACGCTGCGCATGGTCGCCAACCCCGATATTCTCGGCACAGTCGCGCAACGCAAGGGAAATCGTATCGTCGTCGGCTTCGCCGCCGAGACCGACAAAGCCCTGCAACACGCCCAAG
The DNA here is from genome assembly GCA_937992175.1 of uncultured Fimbriimonadales bacterium. Classification (GTDB taxonomy): domain Bacteria; phylum Armatimonadota; class Fimbriimonadia; order Fimbriimonadales; family GBS-DC; genus GBS-DC. The sequence goes on from CALKLF010000090.1 coordinate 14,038, forward strand.
AGAAACTGCAGCGCAAAAATCTCGACCTGATCGCCGTAAACGATGTGCTGGAGCCGGGCAGCGGATTCGAAGTGGACACGAACCGCCTGACGCTGATTTACGCCGACGGGCGCATCGAGCCGCTCCCGCTAATGAGCAAGCGCGAGTGCGGCGAGCGGTTGATTCAGGCGGTGGTGAGTTTACTTCATAGCCGGCAAACTCGGCGGGAAGCGTGACCCGTCGGGCTGATCCCACTGGTTGCCCTTGCCCGTCATATCCCAGAGTAAATCCACGGCGGGAACGCCGAACCGTTTGAGCCGTTCGTCGGGGTCTTTGGCGTTGTCGCGCAGGATATTGTTGTAGATGCGGTTCCCGTCGGGGTGCGGCTCCACATCGAGCGGCGTCGGCTCAGGGAAAATCTGACGCAGGCTAATCACCATCACCCCGAAAGTGCCGTTGCCCACGATTTCGTTCTCGTACACTTCCGTATTGTCCGCCGCGAGAATCATAATTCCTGTGCCTTTCAGCACATTGCTCACAATCGCTTCGGGGTCGGCGAAGTTCGGCGTGTTGTTATTGATTACCCGATTGCGCCGCACGATACAGCCGTCCTGCACTTTGGAGGGGTTGAACGGCAGTAGGAACACCAGGATCCCGCCCGTGTTGTGATGCACATAGTTGTCTTCCACGACGGCGTTCACGCAGTTCTCGATTTCGATGCCCGTCACATTCTGGAACGCCTCGTTGCGCCGCACGACGATATTGCGCGACTGCCCGACATAGATACCGGCATCCTTCGTGCCCGACACTTTACAGTCCTCCACCAGCACGCCGTCGCATTCGATGGGGTAGACGCCATAAAGCCCCGTGTTGTGCAGCACGAGGTTGCGGTAGACGACATTACGGGCTTTATGCACCACCACGCCGTTGCCCTGATAGTTGCGGATTTCGAGGTTCAGCACCTTGAAGTCGTTGCCCAGCCCCGAAATCGCGTCGGGCAGGATGTTCCGTCCGTCCAGGATGGGGCGTTTGCCGTTCTGGATGATGCCCTCGATGGTCACGCCGTGGTGGATGACCAGCACATTCTCGTGGTAGGTTCCGGGATAGATGCGCACGACGCCGTTGCGCCCTGCCTTGTCGACGGCTTCTTGGATGCTCTCCCCAGAACGCACTTCCACGACTCGGCGCGGCGACGCATGGACAGTTGTCCGCGCGTTGCGGAGAGTTCCATGCGCGACGCCTGGAGTTCCATGCGCGACGCCTGGAGTTCCATGCACGACGCCTGGAGTTCCATGCGCGATGCGGGGATTTATATGCGACGCATGGCGTTGTCGCTGCTGAATCCGTCGCAGTTCGGGGCTGTTGAGGTTGAGTTTTGTCGGCAAGCGAGGGACTTGTGGCTCCACGACGGGCAGTCCCGACGGCACGCGCTTGGGGATTTCGGGCAGCGCGCTCTCGTCCGTCAGCGCGAGCAGGAACGCTATGATGTCTGCTTTCTCCTGAGGGGTCAGCTGGAACTTGCGAATCTTGTCGTCTTGCAGGGGCACCTCCAGCCCCAGCCCGCGCCCGCCGCCGTTCGAGTAGAAGTCCAGCACTTCCTCCAGCGTCTGGAATACGCCGCTGTGCATATACGGAGCGGTCAGCGCAATATTGCGCAGGGTGGGGACTTTGAACGCGCCGTTCGGACCGCCGCCGCGCCCCTTCTCCGCGCCCTCTTTGTGGACATCTTTCGGTCCGTCGGGCGGGTCGGGCACGCCGATGACTTTGAAATCGCGATTGGCGAAGGTGGGGATGCCGTGGCACTCGTTGCAGCGCGTCTTAGGCGACAGGAAGAGTTTCAAGCCACGCTTCTCTTGAGGCGTCAGCGCGCTTCCATCGCCCGCGGCGTAGCGGTCGAAGCGCGCGTTGAAGCTGACCAGCGTGCGCTGGAACGCAGCGATTGCGTAAGTGATGTTCTTGAAGGTGATCGACTCCCCGTTTTTGCCCCCGAAGGCTTTATCGAACAGCGCGCGGTATTCGGGGATGGCTTTTAGCTCGCGCACAAGCTCGTCGGGGTCGGCGTTCACCTCTTCGGGCGTGGTGATGACCATGCGCGCCTGCTCCTCAAGGTGCGCTGCGCGTCCGTCCCAGAACTGGCGATGGTTGTAGACGGTGTTCCAGAGGCTGGGCGCGCTGCGCGTGAGTTCGATTCCGCCTGTGCGTTCGCGTCCTGCGCCCTGCGCGCCTTTGCCCCGCGAGCGCGGCAACCCGTCCGAGAAGCCGAGATTCGGATGATGGCAGTGGGCGCACGACATCGTATTGTCGTCCGAGAGGATGGGGTCAAAGAAGAGCAGCTTGCCCAGCTCCACTTTTTCGGGCGTAGCAGGGTTATCGTCGGGCTGCACAATCGGCGGGAACGGTTTCTGTAAGCCCGTGTCGGGGTTGCGCTCGTCCGCAGGGGGCGGGTTAGGAATCAGCGCGCCGTTCACCATCCGCATCCCCACATAGCGGCTCTCTGAAACGGACGCCCCGACAATCAGCAGCGGCAGCAACGCCGTCGTTAGCCCGAATATCCAGCGCGATTTGCTCATCGTTGACGCCTCCGCGTTGTCGTTTCGACCCAAGGGTCAAGAGTCCTGCAGGATCTACTATTTTTAACCCAAGTTGCTACCTATGATGGGATTCCTCGCCTTCGGCTCGGAATGACAAGTTCACTTGACCGCAAAATACACTGTCATTCCGAGCGGAGCGAGGAATCTCGCCCGCTCAGAATCGATAGGTAGCAACTTGGGTTATTCTTATCCTACGCCCCGTTGTTCCGATGTGGCTTCTGGCAGGGGTGGCTCCGTCTGGGATAACTGGATTGCCCAACGCCACAAAGCACGCGCTGGCTCTACCAGCACGAGAATGATAATCACCGCCAGCAAGAACTGATGCATCCCTATCATGAATCCGAGATACCGCGTGGCGCGCTCGTAGTCGCCAAAGGCGGAATGGAGCAGGGGACGCGCCGACTCAGAGTAAGCGGCTGCAAGCACAATCATCAGATAGCCGATGAGCCAGAGTACGAAAAGCCCCAGAATCCACAGCGCGATTCGAACACCTTGCATGGTCGCACCTCATCTGAAATTATACAACTTTTGCTGTACGATTCCGATGAGCGCGCCCAGAAAGAACACCTGCGCCGAGAAGTAGACCCACAGCAGTAGCGCAACGAGCGACCCCGCGGAGCCGTACAGCGTGGCGACGCTGGAGTGTGTCAGATAGAGGCTAATCAGCGTGCGCATGCCCAGCAGCAGGAGTGTGCAGACCGTCGCCCCCAGCAGCGCGTCGCGGAAGCGCGGGCGTACTGCGGGCAACAGCCAGTAGAGTAGCGCATTTCCCAGAATCAGGAGCGCGGGCAGCACCGAGCGGTTCAACGCCCAACCGAGCCAGTAGACGGCAGGCAGGTGTTCCGGCAGGCGCGCCCGCGCCGCCGAAAGCGCAATCTCGATAATCACGCTCGCCAGCAACAGGCATGCCAGCAGCAGAATACCCCCTGCCCCAATCAGGCGGGTGATGAGCCAGTTTTTGACCCCGCTTTCCGCATGGGGCGGCGCGTCCCACAGCGTATCCAGCGAGGCTTTAAGGCTCTGCATCAATCCCGATGCGCCCCAGAGCGCGAGCAGCAGCCCCATCAGCGTCGCCCCTGCGCCCGAACCCTGTAGCACCGTGCGCTGAATCAGCTGCTCCACGCCGCGCGCCGCTTGCTCGCCCAGCCCGCGCCGCACGCCTGAAAGAATCTGCTGTGCGACCTGCTCGCCCCCCAGAAAATACCCTGCAATCCCAGTCAGCGTCAACAACAACGGCGCGAGCGTGAGCATCGTGAAAAACGCCAGCGCCGCCGCATGGCGCGGAACCGCATGGCGCGACCAGAGTTCAGCGACCTGCATTCCAAAATGGTAGAGTGTCATGCCTGCGGAACATGATACTGGAAACGCCCCCCTGCGCAAAACTCGCAATTCTACACGGAACCCACCCCTGCATTCCCACTGTCCAATAGCCGATAATTGCCTTCGGTGGGCAACGCCTTCCGAAACCACACTGCGAGGGAAAACCATGTCAAAGCGTGAGTTGAAGGTCGTGCGCCTTTTGGAGCCAGAACTCTGCACGCGATGCCGCTTTGCGGATATTGCCGATGTGGAGATGGCGGATGGGCGGGTGCAGCGCATGCTTTACTGCCGAAGGCTTGATTGCGACAACTGGGACTATGGGTCTGCGGAACCTGCGAGGCGGGTCGAGCTGTCTAAGGGTTCAGAGGACTGGGACGATGTCGCGTGAAAAGCGTCTGGAAGAAGCCGCGCGAGTGGGGTTGGGGTTGGCGAGGATTTGCATGCCTGTACCTCCTCCTGCAGAGCGCGATTTGCGATGCGGGGCGCAAGTCGCGCTGAGTGAGTCGCTGGCGCGAATCGACGATGCGGGGCGTCGATTCGCCCAGCGCCTCCTGCAGGCGCACACGGATTGAGATTCACATCCCTCCCACGCACGCGCCCTACACCCACAGCGCCGGGAACGCCCACTCCCGGCGCTGCCTCTTTCCGAAGCCCCAAAAAAACTCCTGCCCCCATATCGAGGGCAGGAGTGGTAAGTATACTGCGCCAAGCTCAGCGGGTCCGAGTTTCCTCGAATACGCGAATGTCGCCGCGCAGGACGACCCCTTGATAGGTGAACACGGGATCCGCGTCAGGGGCAGTCCGGAACGCCACGGCGATCGTGTCGGGGTCGCCCCCAGTGCTGTCGGGAACACGGTTGTCCGCGACGCGCACCGACACAATGCCCTGCGTGCGGCGGACGCCTTGACGTGTGCGCTGCGCCGCCCAGCCGCGCCCTGAGAAGGTCGCCACGCCATTCTCAGCGTCTACTGAGAGACGCCCCACCTGCGGCATATGAATGACCGTCGCGCCGTTCTCCCCGCGCACTTCGATAGCGAATCCGCCGCCGATGCGGGACTGACCGTTGTACACCAGTTCCTTGACTGCGAAATGGAACTGGGCGTTCGGACGCTCCGCATCGGGCGCGCCCGCCATGCCGTGCCCCGCCGCTCCCCGCAAGGTCACCGTCTGCGCATACACCAGCGCAGTCACTGCGCCGACCGCTACAAGCCACAACAGGTTACGCTTCATCGCATACTCCTCCTTCAGCAAGTAGTCAGAAAGCATCCGCTCTCTGCCGCTTGGATTGGACGCAAAGCATGCGAAAAAGTTCACTAGGGTATTGTTATAGCCGTTATGGACGAGCAGCTTTTGTGGATACCTAGTCGGGGTAAACGGATGGCGGCGGTATTGCATCTGCCCGAGGGGCGCGGGCGCGTCCCTGCCGTGCTAATGTGCCACGGATTCACAGGACATAAGGCGGAGAGCCACCGCCTGTTTGTGCATGCCGCGCGGCGGTTCGAACAAGAAGGCTTTGCGGCGCTGCGCTTCGATTTTCTCGGCTCAGGCGACAGCGAGGGACTGTTCGAGGAGATGACGATTCGCGGCGAGGTGGAAGATGCGCTGAACGCGCTGAGCTTCTTACGCGAGCAGCCGCGCGTCGACGCCAGTCGCATCGCCATGCTCGGCTTCTCGCTGGGCGGATGCGTGGTTGCGCTCGCCCTGCCGCGCGCGGGAACGGTCAAAACCCTCGTGCTGTGGGCCCCTGTGTCGAATCCGATGCGCTGGATGCCCCCAACAGGCGTTCCTGACAAGCCCCAGAATCGCGGTGGGTTTATGGTGGGCGTGAACTTCTTTCGAGAGCTACCCGAACTGAAACCCCTGGAGAGCGTGCGTTCGTATAAGGGGAGCGTTCTGGTGCTGCACGGCTCCGCAGACCAGGCGGTCTCGCCTGACGAGGGGCGCGCTTACGAACGCGCGTTCACGAGCGCGGCGCGATTCGAATTCCGTCTCATCGACGGCGCCGACCACACCTTCACTCAACCCGAAACCGAACGCATGCTAATCAACCAGACCACCGAGTGGCTGAAGGGGTATGGAGGGTGAGAAGGTAGGTTCACGCCACAGGGGCATCTACCCCGACACCCTGATTGGTATAATCTCCTGTATGCGCCGCTGGCATCGTCGCTGTGATGAAGACCAAATAGACCTCACCTCGACGGAGTATGAGGCTTGGTTAGCGTGGGTATTCACCACTGACCATGACCAGTAGGTCGATTCCCCAAGCGGCGCGTCGCAGCCCGCGTGTACTCAGGAAAACCTTGGAGATCTGGGAGCAACTGTATAAGCAAACCGACTCAGACCGCCGCGCGCTGCTCGATGAGACCCTGCGCGTGCTGAAGCGTATTCTGGAGCTGGGCGACCTTGCCTGTGTTGGCGCGGCGTTGCACGGGTTAGGCCACCTCCGCCATCCGCAAGGCTGGAAACTGGTTCAGGCGTTTATCGACGCGCATCACGCGGAGTTCGAACCTGAGCAGATCGAGTGGATGCGTACCTGCCGTGAGAGCGTGGCGATGTAGCGCAGCGCGTCCATGCTATCAGGTACACTTCTGAACGCGATGGTAATCGGCGTACCGAAGGAGATTAAGCCCGACGAGTATCGCGTGGCGATGACGCCGTCGGGCGTGGAGATTTTGACGCACCACGGGCACACGGTGCTAATCGAGCGCGGCGCAGGCGACGGCACGGGCATCCTCGACGAGGAGTACGAGGCAGTGGGCGCGCAAATCACGGATCAGGCAACGGTCTGGCGCGACGCCGAGATGATTGTGAAGGTCAAAGAGCCGCTGCCCAGCGAGTACCCCCTGATACGCCCCAATCAGGTGATTTTCACCTTTTTCCATTTCGCGGCGAGCGAGGAGCTGACCCGCGCGATGGTCAAAAGCGGCGCCGTGTGCATCGCCTATGAAACGATTCAGACCCCTGATGGGGCGCACCCGATTCTGCTGCCGATGAGCGAGATTGCGGGGCGGATGGCAGTGCAGGTCGGCGCGTGGTGTCTGGAGCGTCCGATGGGCGGGCGGGGCGTGTTGCTCGCGGGCGCGCCTGGCGTGCTGCCCGGTACCGTGGTCGTGATTGGCGCCGGCGTGGTCGGGGCGAACGCGGCGCGCATCGCCGCTGGCTTCGGCGCGCGCGTGCTAATCCTGGACATCAATGTCGCGCGCCTGCGCGCCCTTGAGGAGACCCTGCCCGCGAATGTGGACACTCTCTACTCCAACCCCGCGAACCTGCGCGAGGCGACGCAACAGGCAGACCTGATCGTGGGCGCGATTTATGTCACGGGCGGACGCACCCCGATTCTCATCAAGCGCGACATGCTCGCCACGCTCAAAACAGGCGCGGTGCTGGTCGATGTCTCCGTCGATCAGGGCGGGCTGGCAGAGACGATACGCCCCACCACGCATCGCGAGCCGACCTATGTGGTAGACGGCGTGGTGCATTACGCCGTGAGCAACATGCCAGGCGCGGTGGCGCGTACCTCCACCTACGCCCTGACCCACATTACTACGCCCTACGTGCTGCGCCTCGCGGAACACGGCTGGCAGGAGGCATGCCGTCAGGATCCTGCGCTCCGATTGGGGCTGAACATCGTGCAGGGTAAGGTTACTTTGCAGCCGATTGCGGAACAGTTCGGCTACGAGTTCGTTACGCCGGAGAAGATGTTGTGATAGAGAACAGGCGGGAGCTACTGAAGCCCCCGCCTGCTGCGTTTCCAGTTTTCCCTTATACCGATTGGGGGTTCCGATGTCGTACTTCCGCCTTCACCCACTGCCCCCCTCCTGACAAGGGTACAACGCTTGAGTTCAATTTCACCGTGTGTGTCGCCGTTTTGCCACTTCACCGCCCTGCCTGACAAGGGTACAACGCCTGAGTTCAATGGGAGGTTGGGGAACAGCTTTTTCTCCGCCCTCACCCCCTGCCTCCTCTCCTGCGGCGTGGGAGAGGGGGAACGCCTGCTGCGCCGCGCACGCGCCCGACTCCCCTCTCCCACCGCGTGGGAGAGGGGCTGGGGGTGAGGGCGAAAAGGGGGGGGTATGCACAGTGGTTGAACCCAAGCGTTGTACCCTTATCAGAGGTCGGGAGGGGGGGAGAGAACAGCAGGCAACGGGGACGATTTACATTTGAGAGACTTAAGTCCCTCAAAGATTAAATCGTCCCCTTCGCCTGCTGGTCTCTCCCCCCCCTCCCGACCTCCCCCGTGAACGGGGGAGGCGTCGCGGCTGCCCGCGCGTGCGCTCCCTCCCCGCTTGCGGGGAGGGGCGGGGTGGGGGTAACTTTGGCGCAGGCATGGGGGTAAAAAGGAACGATTTCACATTGGA
>CALKLF010000091.1 GCA_937992175.1 uncultured Fimbriimonadales bacterium
CGCTCGCCACCCACGCCCTCAACTCCCCTCTCCCACCCAGTGGGAGAGGGGCAGGGGGTGAGGGCAACTGCGACACCTCCCCCCCTCACGCCGAGAGCGGAGAAACGCCGCTCGCCACCCACGCCCTCAACTCCCCTCTCCCACCCAGTGGGAGAGGGGCAGGGGGTGAGGGCAACTGCGACGCCTCCCCCCCTCACGCCGAGAGCGGAGAAACGCCGCTCGCCACCCACGCACTCAACTCCCCCCTCCCACGGCGTGGGAGAGGGGCAGGGGGTGAGGGCACAGTAATCTTCCTCCGCCTCTGGCTCCTGCTCGCACTCATTACTGCCGTGTGGGGCGTGCCGTTTCAGGCGATGCGCCACTTGCTATACGCCCTGCCGCCGATTGTGCTACTGCTGACGCCGTTGGTGGGCAAGCGTCCGAGTCTACTGTTGCTGCAGGGCGTACTAAGCATGGCGGTCATTGTTGCTGACTACGATTATGCGATTCGTTATAAGCGCACGACAGACTACTTCGCCGAGCTGTTCGCGGGCGAGCGCATGTGGTACGTCGGCTCGTGGGGCTGGATGTTCTACGCTGAGCAGCAGGGCTTCCGCAAACTGCTGCCAAGCGCCGAGGGGCTACAGCGGGGGGATGTGATTCTCGTGCCGCAGCGCGTGTATAAAGGCAAAATGCCCGCCGATTTTGAGCGCAACGCCACGCTGATTAACGAGCGCGTGTGTCCGCCGCTGCTGCCTCTGCGCACGATGGACTTCGAGGGCGCGGCGTACTACGCAATTATCCGCACGAACGCCCCGTTCCGCTTCACACTGGACTACGAGACGCCGCTGGAGGTCACGCGAGCCTACCGATGGAGTCCCCCGCATTGAGCCTGATTGTGCCCCTGCATAACGAGCGCCCGAACCTGCCTGAGCTGATTCGGCAGTGCGCCTGCGCCCTCGACAAAACAGGACAAACCTGGGAGATGATTCTCGTGGACGACGGGAGCGACGACGGCTGCTGGGAGTATCTGCAATCGGCTCCGCAAGCCGAGCCGCGCCTGCATGCCCTACGCCACGCCCACAAACAGGGCAAGACCGCCGCCTATCGCACGGGGTTCGAAGCGGCGCAGGGCGCGTTCGTGTTCACCATCGACGCCGATTTGCAAGAGAACCCCGAAGCGATTGGTGCGATACTCTCGATTCTGCAATTGGGCGAGGCGGATATGGTGGTGGGTTGGCGCAGGCGACGGCGCGACCCGCCACTCAAGGTGCTGGCGTCGCGCCTTTTCAACACGGGCTTGCGCCTGCTGTTCGGTTTGCCCCTGCACGACGCGAACTGCGGGTTCAAGGGCATGCGGCGCGAAGTTGCACACGCGCTCTTGCCTTGGCTGGAGCACGATTTCCACCGCTACCTGCCGCTGATTGCCCAGCGGTTGGGCTATCGTGTGGCGGAGGTGGAGGTGGTTCACCGACCGCGCGCCCACGGCAAATCGCGCTACGGGCTGGAACGCTACGGGCGCGCCGTTGCGGATCTGTGGACGCTGATGCGACGATGGCGCAGGAAGTAGCTCATCTACTCACTAATCTGTCTCTGACTGCACCTGATACGCCAGCAGGATGGCCTCAGCGACTTCGGCGAGCGGTTTGCCCATTTGCTCGGCGGTCTGCTGCAGGCGGCGGAAGGCTTCTTCCTCATTGAGACCGAGCTGCTGCATCAGCGTGCGCTTGGCGCGCCCGATGCGCCGTCGTGCGCGCATCTCCTGCTCCAGATTCAACGCCTGCGCCTCCAGCGCCTTGAGTTCGCGATAGCGACTTACCGCCACCTGAATCGCGGGCGCGAGGTTGGCTTCTCGAAACGGCTTGACTAAATAGCCCAGCACGCCCGCCTGATCCGCGCCTGTAATCATTTCCGGCTCGCTGTAGGCGGTTAGTACCAGCACGGGGGCAATCCGCTCCTTCGCCAGCCGCCGTGATAGTTCAATCCCATCCATTTCGGGCATCATGATGTCGGCGATGACCAAGTCAGGCTGGAGCGCGCGGGCGAGTTGGAGCGCGTCTGCACCATTGTCTGCCTCGCCCACAACGATATGTCCCATCGCCTCCAGCATGGCTTTCAAATCGAGGCGAATCACTGGTTCGTCGTCCACAATCAGCACACGATAGGGCTTCATGCCTCGCCTCCCGCGAAGAAGACTGCCACGCCACGCGGCTGCAGAAACTCGCGTAGTCTGTCCGCCAGTCGTTGTGTGCCTGGCGTCTCGGTCTCCGCGTGCCCGCCTTCGAATAACACCACATTGCGCGTCCATGCTTCCCAAGTGTGGTGGTGGCGAACCTCGCCTGTGAGTAGCGCGTCGGCGTGGGCGTGTTGCGCGTCGGGCAGGTAGTCGCCACCTGAGCCGCCCACGACCGCGAGCGTACGGATAAGCTTACTCGGCTTGCCATACACGCGCACATAGGGATTGCTCAGTTTCTCGGCGAGGTAGTCGCGCAGTTCGCTCGCGAGCATCGGTTTAGGCAGCGCGCCCACACGCCCCAGCGCATGCTGCCCCTGCGCATGCAGTGGATACACATCGTAGGCGACCTCCTCGTAAGGGTGTGCGCGTAGCATCGCCTGAATCACGGGGCTCAGCCGTTCGGCAGGAACCAGCATCTCGATGCGCATCTCTTCGGCATGTTCGCGTTTGCCTACCTGACCCAGATAGGGGTTCGCGCCCTCCATCGGCTCGTAAGTGCCCGTGCCCGCCGTGTAGAACGCACAGCGACGATACAGCCCGATTACGCCCGCGCCCGCGTTCGCCATCGCGTCGATTACGGCGTCGATATGCTCCGTCGGGGTGAACACGGCGATTTTATACTCTTGTCGTGCGGGTCCCTCGCCGAAGGGGCGTACTTCGGTAAGTTCTACGAGTTCCGCCAGCGTGTCGTTGATCCCGCCAGGCGCGACATCCCAGTTCGTATGCATCGCGATTAGCGCGATTTTCGCCTCACAGAGCGCCTGCACCGCCATCCCAACAGGGTCGTCGAAGCGCACGGTGCTGAGCGGACGGAAAATCAGCGGGTGATGCGTTACCAGCAAGTGACACTCGCGATAGCGGGCGTTGGCGATGGTGCGCGGGTCGGGGTCTAACGCCACCAGCACACGCTCCACTTGCTGATTCGGGTCGCCGATTTGCAGTCCGACGGGATCGTTCGGGAACGCCCACTGCGGCGGGGCGAGTTCGTGCAAATAGCCCAGCACTTCGCCTACTGTCGTCGCCATGGCGAGAGGAATTGTACCTGTTGGATCGGTATAACGCCTACTCCGAGCCGTTGTCGCCCCATCGGCTGGGCGGGTCTTTGCTCAGCCCCAGCCAGCATAGGCGTCCGATAATCACGCCGGCGACTGCCGTGAGTGCAATCAGCCAGCGCGGGTGGATACCGAGTACCTGCGGGGCGTCCTTAAGCATCTCGTCGGGCATAAACGGCGCGGTCAACAGGGCAAACAGTCCCGTAACCATCACGAACACCGACATCGTGATGAGAAATACCCAGCCAAGCGTGAGGCGCGTTAGCGTAAAAATCCCACCCAACACTTGAATCGTTGCGAAAAAGCGCAGGCTAAACGGCGTCGGCGCGCCGTTGAGCGCCGTCCACCAGATACTTGCGCCAAGTAGTAGCCAGAAAAGAGCAATCAAGCGCGTGGTAAGCTTCATGAGCAGTCCTATTTCTGGCTTTCCCGCAGGCGCGCCGCAACCGACGGAATCACCTGCGCCCGCAGATGAATCGCGTCCTCGTGATAGTCTACCGACAGCACGCGCCCGTACTCGTAGCATTCCGACAGGAGCGCGGTCGCCTCGTAGGGCAGCCACACATCGACGCTGACCAGCATGCCCTGCACAGTCGCCACGATGCGATCCATCAGGTGCGGAATGCCCTGCGCGTATCGGGCGGAGATGTAGACCGAGTTGGGCGTCTCTGCCACAAGCTGGCGCAACAGCAAGTGGTCGCGCACGCAGTCCGCCTTGTTGAACACCGTAATCACGGGCTTCTGGTCAGCTTGCAACTCCACGAGGGTCGTCTCCACCGCGTCGCGCTGCAGCTCCCAGTGCGGGCTGGAGATGTCGATGACATGAAT
>CALKLF010000092.1 GCA_937992175.1 uncultured Fimbriimonadales bacterium
CGCCAGGAAAGGCGTCGCACCTGTGCTGGTGTGGCTTGGACAGTCTTGTCCAAGCACGCTTTGTCGGCGGGGACGCCGACGCTACGCAGTGTGGCTTGGACAGTCCTGTCCAAGCATAGATCGTCAGCGGGACGCCGATGCTGCGGGTTTGGGTGTTCGTCGGCTGGGACGCCGACGCCTTTTAACATACGCTTAACGCGGAATCGTGTATAATATACGCAGCGGAGGCATAGATTAGAGTGCGGAGTCGCAAGGCGACGGTCTCGTTTATGCATCCCAGCGAGGAGGCGTTCGCACGCCTGCTGGATTACTACCGAATTCGCTGGGAGTATGAGCCTCACACTTTCGTGCTGCGCACGGACGACGACGGCAACCCCAAAGAGTGCTTTACCCCCGATTTTTACCTACCCGACTACAACCTCTATGTGGAGTTGACCGTGCGTCGTGCGAACCTCAATCGGCGCAAGCGTCGCAAAATCGCGCTGCTGCGCGCCCTGCGCCCCGACATCAATATCAAGCTCATGAGTCCGCGCGACTTCGAGAAGTTGATGCTCAAGTACGGGGTGGAACGCGCGCCGCTCACGCGCCACGAGGAGTGAGGCTTTGATTCGGTACGCTTTGTGCAACGAGGTTCTGCGGCACATGCGCTGGGCGGACGCATGTGCGCTCCTTTCTGACGCGGGCTACGAAGGGGTCGAGATAGCTCCTTTCACCTTCGCAGAGCGCGTGGAGCTGCTGGACGCGGATGCCCGGCTCGAGATTCGCCGTACCGCTGAGCAACATGGCTTGCAACTCGTCGGGCTACACATGCTCCTCTGGTCGCCTCCTGGCATGCATGCGACGCACCCCGACCCTGCGGTGCGGCAAGCGACGGCGGCGTATCTTGCAGAATTGGCGCGATTCTGCGCGGAGGTGGGTGGCAAGGTGATGGTGTTCGGCTCGCCCAAGCAGCGCGACGCCATCCCGCCGCTTACGCCTGCCGACGCTGCGCAGTTCTGGCTGGAGACGCTCCAACCTGCTTTGCGCATCTGCGAGCAAGAGGGGATTCTGCTCCTTCTGGAGCCGCTGCCAGAGACGAATGTCGTGCAGCGGCTGAGCGAGGCGGTCGCGCTGGTAGCGCAAGCGTGCCATCCGAACCTGCGCACGATGCTCGATGTGAAAAGCGCGCTTGCCGAAACCGACGCGGTCCCCGCGCTGATACGCCAGTATGCGCCCTTTATTGCACATGTGCATCTGAACGACTCGAATCTGCGTGCGCCGGGCTATGGCGAGACCGACTTCGCGCCGATCCTGCACGCCCTGCGCGAAGTAGGCTATCAGGGCTGGGCGTCGCTGGAGCCGTTTGATTACTACCCCGACCCCGAAACGATGACGCGCGAGTCGCTCCGCTACTTGAAGGGGCTGTGAACCGCTTTACTCCGCCAAGATTGGGCTGAACAGGTCTACTCCTTCGCGCGAGCGGTACAGTCGCTGCAGCGTCGTCCAGTGCAGGCGTGGGGCGAGTGTGTTGAGCAACTCCATCAACTCGGCTTCGCTGACAGGTTGCTCGGCGAGGTAGCGGGCGCGGAACCAGTTCAGCAGGTAGCGTTCATCGGTGGTGTTGGCCTCCAGCGCGACCCCGCGATTGGAAATCGCGCGCAGGCGCAGCCGCCCTACCTGTTCAGGCAGGTCTGTCGGGGGCTGCAGTGTGTGGAAGAAGAGGTCTACCCCCACCGTTTGCCAGCCTTCGCTTTCTGTGGCGCGTGGCGGCAGCATCGGCGTGCGGTACGGCTCGCTCACAGGCTCGTTCTGCGCCTGCACTTGCGAGCGTGGGGGCAGGTTGCTGATAACCGCTTTTGTGAACTCGCGCGTGCTCGCGTTGCCACCCAAGTCGCGCGTCTTAATGCCCGACACCAGCGCGTAGCGCAGCGCGTTCTCGATACGCTCCGCATCCCCATGCAGACCGAGATGACGAAGCATCTGCACCGCCGACAGAATGAACGCCGTCGGATTCGCGATGCCCTTGCCCGCAATGTCAGGCGCAGAGCCATGCACCGCCTCGAACACCGCATAACCGTTACCGATGTTGCCCCCTGGCGCAACGCCCAGCCCGCCAATCAAACCCGCACACAAATCGCTCACAATATCCCCAAACAGGTTCGGCAACACCAACACATCGAACCGTTCGGGACGCATTACCAGCTGCATACAGGCGTTGTCCACCAAGATATCGTCGCTCTCGATATCAGGGTACTCCTGCGCAATCTCGCGGAAGCATTCCAGAAACAGCCCGTCGGAAACCTTCTGGATATTGGCTTTATGCACACAGGTCACTTTGCGTCTGCCCAGCCGCCGCGCGAGATCGAAAGCGTAGCGAATCACTGCCGATGAGCCGGGGCGTGAAATCAGGCGTAGCGACTCCGCCACATCAGGCGTTTGCCAGTATTCCACGCCCGCGTAGGTATCCTCGATGTTCTCGCGCACTAAGATGAGGTCGATGTCGTTATAACGAGTCTGCACCCCAGGTATTGAGCGCGCAGGGCGGACATTCGCAAACAGCTCGAACGCTTTGCGGATGGCGACATTAATGCTCCGATGCCCGCCGCCGATGGGGGTGGTGGTTGGGCCTTTGAGCGCCACGCGATTGCGACGAATCGATTCCAGCGTCGCTTCGGGGATAGGCGTCCCGAACCGCTCCAGACACGCCAATCCCGCGTATGCCTCTTCCCACTGGATAGGCACTTCGGCAGCGGCGAAAATCTCCACAACCGACTCGGCGATTTCGGGACCGATCCCGTCGCCGCGAATGAGAGTAATCGTATACATGCTCAAGATGTTATACCTGAGCCGCGCGTTTCAGCGCAGTCCCCACGCTTGTAGCACTTCCAACAGCGAGGGCTGGCTCCACAGCCACTCCACCTGCAGCCACAGACCCGCCACCTCCCGACTGCGATAGACCCCCGCGCTCCCCGCAAACGCCGCCCGATACACCCCCGTCTCGTCCAACTGCCAAAACTCGGCGTACTCGCGCTCTGGGTCTACTATCCAATACTCTGGCACGCCTGCCGCCTCGTACTCCACAAACTTCTCCCCCCGATCTACCGCGCGGGTGGAGGGGCTGAGGATTTCCACGATGAGGTTGGGTGCGCCGTCAAAGTATTGCTCGGTCAGTTGCGCGAGGCGGTCGTGAAGCACCACCACCAGGTCAGGCTCGCGCGAACGCTGGCTCCCGTCGGGCAGGGTCAACTTCACTTGCAAGGGCGCGGTGTAAACCTTGCCCAACTGATGATAATCTATCCAAGCGCGGAGCATCGCGTGCAGGATGGAGCTGCTTTCCTGGTGTTTCACTGAGACAGGCATTTTGAGTAGAACCCTCCCTTCTACCCACTCGGCGTGCGTGTCTTCGTCGAGCCACTCGATGAACTGCTCAAAGCTCATCGGCTCGGTCGGCACAGGCTTGCTTGGGGCGTGGGTCATCGTCTCCATCAGGTCTCACCCAGAGTTAGTGTACCTCACTCACACAAGCCACATCCACGCGACGCACTCCA
>CALKLF010000093.1 GCA_937992175.1 uncultured Fimbriimonadales bacterium
CTACATTCGCAAACGGCGAACCCGCTGGAGAAGCAGAATGGGAGATACCGCCCGACGCTCTTTCGCGCCCTGCCTCGCCCTCATGGGAAGTCGCTCTGCACAGCCACCGACGCGCCGAGGCGATGGCGATGGCGCGAACCGAGCCACTGCTTTCGCGTATCCTGAACGCGCTTACCGTTCAAGATTCGTGGTGCGGTACACCGTTTGCTCTTGCCTCGCTCAACAGCCCAACGCCTCGTGAGGTGAATGACACCGAGATCTTGCAGCGGGTGGCGCGAATCGCGCCCGCGCTGGAGTTGTTCGACATTCACACCGCGTTCGAGTTCGGCGACGGCGGGTGGCGAATCGTGTTTACGAAACAACAGCCCGCGCCTGCGCTCGAACCCGAACAAGATCCATTCCTGCAGGCGTTGCGACAGCAACTCCTGCCCGCCGAACCCGAACGGTTCGAACTCGCACAGCGCGTGTGGCAGCTGGCGTCGCGATTCAACTTCCCCGCGCTGGAATACGGGCACAACCGCCGAGTTGCGCAGGGGCGATATGCGTATGAGCCGATGATTCGATTCGGCTCTTCCGAAAATCTCGCTGCGCTCTTGCTCGCGCTCCAAGAACTCGGCTCGCCCCGCGATGGTGAGCCAGTAGGTGAACGCGACGCGCCCGAACTCGCGCTGGTGTAGACCTCGCCCCTGCAGCTACAAGCTGCAGGGGGACTTGGACTTGGATTAGCGATACTTTGAGTTCACGCGGAGTCCAACTTCGCCATAAGCAAAAGTCATGGCATCTCGTGCAGATAGGCGACAGCAGGCTCAGGAGATTCTGCTGCGTTGCCTCAGAGAAGGGCTGAGTTTGCCCGTCGCGTTGCGCTTAGCGCAAGTGCCCAAGTCAACATACTATGATTGGCTCTTGCGCTACCCCGACTTTGCGCAGCAGGTGGAGCGAGCCGAAGCCGAAGCCGTTGCCGCGCTGGAACGCGCCGCGCTCGAACTCGCCATCGGCGAACGCAGCGAGGGGATGATTCGATGGCTGCTGGAGAGGCGTTGCCCCGAAGTCTATCGCAAGCAATAGCCAGCTAATCCGCATTCTACCGAGAAACTGCTCGGAAAAATGGAAGGAATCCTTCTTTAGGCAGCGAAAAAAGGAAGTGCCTACCCTGCGCTGCAACCGCAGGGCAGGCGGGCTGTAGCAGGGTGCAGCTGCCACAGCGCGAGCGATATTCGCCACGCCTCGTGAAGCTCCTGCAACTCCCCTGCGAAAGCCTCAATAATCAGAAGGAGGTTTGCTATGCGCAAACGGGTTCACAATACAGGGCGAATCGCGATTGGGTATTGCCGATGTTCTACAGAGGAGCAGCAGCGCAGCTCCAGCGAGTTGAACACGCTTGAAGCGCAGGAGCAGATGATTCGCGAGTATTGCTCACGCTCGCACCCCGATTGGGTGCTGGAGGTTGCGCACGAGGTGCGTTCAGCGAAGGATATGAACCGACCTGAGCTGCAGCGAATCCTGCAGCGGGTGCAATCAGGCGAGGTGGCTGCGCTAATCGTCTACAGGCTCGACAGGCTCGCTCGCTCGGTAAAGGACTTGCTCGCCATCTCGGAACAGCTGGAACGGCACGGCGTCGAGCTCGTGTCGCTGCGTGAGCAGATTGATACCTCGACGCCTATTGGACGGCTCTTCTTCACGCTCATGGGGCTGCTGGCGCAGTTCGAGCGAGAGGTGATTGCCGAGCGAATCGCCGATAAGATGCGCGCGATGTCGGCGCAGGGAATTTGGGTGCGAGGGCGTGTGCCGTTCGGCTACCGCCTGAACCGCGAAACGCGACGGTTGGAGATTAACCCCGACGCCGCGCCTTGGGTGCGCTGGATGTTCGAGCGGTTCGTGCAAACAGGCTCTGTCGGGCGCGTCGCACGCGAGTTGCATCAGAATGAGGAGTTCCGCAACCTGCGCCGACGCATGGGCTACCAGATTGACCGATTCTGGACAGATAAGCTGGTGGCGAACATTCTCGTCAACAAGATTTACTTGGGGCATACGGTTTATGGCGGCGAGGTACTTTGTGAGCATACGCACCCGCCGATTATAGACGCCGAGCTGTTCGAGCGCGTGCAGGCTCTGTTGCCTTCGAACCGTATCTACCGCCCGCGCTATTCGCCTGCCACGCAGGAAGATCCCTACCTGCTGCGGGGCAGCGTTTATTGCCGCGAATGCGGGGCGCAACTCACGCCCTATTGGGTGCGAGGCAACAGGATCACGCACTACTACGCACACCCGCGCCGCACCCCCTGCAGTTTCCGATGGGTGAACGCCGAACGGCTGCACAGAGCCGTGTGGCGTGCGCTCGGCACGATTGCCGAGTTGGACGGGCTTGCCGAGCAGGCTATGTTCGCTGCCGAGAGTGAAGCCGTAGCGCGGGCGCGGCGCGAGGTGCAGCGGTTGGGGTTGGAGATAGACCGCCTGCTGGAGTTGGCGCGGGCAGGCGTCGGGGATGTCCCCGAACTCTCACGGCAGCTGGCGTATCTTCAAGCCCGCCGTGCGGAGTTGGCGCGTGAGGTGCGTGTGGTGGATGTAGACGCCTGTCGCGCCGCGCTGGACGCCTTCCGACGCGCCTTGCAGGGCTGGAGCAGGGTTTACGAGCAGGCGACACTGCAGGAACGGCGCGAGCTGTTCGGGCTGCTCGTGAGCCGTGTGGAAGTGGAGCGCGAGGCGGCGCATGTATGGGTTCCTGTAGGGGGTATGGTTCGAAATTCGGGCGGGACTGGTGGAGCGGAGGGGATTCGAACCCCCGACCTCTAGAGTGCGATTCTAGCGCTCTCCCAGCTGAGCTACCGCCCCACGCTGCGGGGCTAATTATACCACGCCACACCCCTCTCAATTCAAGAGGCAGGACTCCAGAGCGATTCGGGGAACCTTAACCCTGCAATGACTTACGACGACAAAACGCCCGCTATGCCCCCACTGCTGAATGTGGGGTTCTACAACTTTGTGCTGACGGACAAGATTGTCGCGCTGGTGCGCATCGATTCCGCACCCGTGAAGCGATTGGTGCAGCAACTTAGGCGCGAGGGCACAAAGCTCATTGACGCGACGCAGGGGCGACGCACGCGCTGTGTGGTGTTCCTCAGCAGCGGGCAGATTGTGCTGTCCGCGCTAACGCAGGAGACGCTCGCCAGACGGCTCAGCCGCCCCGAAGCTATCTTCGCGCCTGAAACTGCCGAGGAGGAAGAGGCGTCCGAAGCTGAGCCTGTCGAGTGAGCGCGTCCACACGACATCTCGCCGTCACGCTACTGAGCGTCATCCGCCACGAACGCCCGCTCCCTCCAGCGCAGGGCTGGCGAGCGCCGCGCTTTCCAGCGAAGTCGTAATTAACCAACCCTTAACCTCGCTCTCTACAGAATTTGCCAGCCTCTACGAGGCGAAAGGAGCCAGACGATGCGAGCTATGGGGATTGTGTGCGCGGCGGCGGTGTCCGTCGGCTCCGCGCAGATTGTGCAGCAGTTGCAAAACGGTGGCGACTTCGCGTTCAAGTTCAACGGCGCGGATTACCGTATTACTGGTGCAGCGAACTTTGAAGAGAGCTTCAACCCGCGTCCTGTATTTAAACTGGAGTTCGCCGACCTGAACAACGACGGTGTAGCGCTGGACATCCTGCTGGATTTGCGACCGTTTGCGAATATCGATCGCCAGGTGCCCCTGTTCGCGACGGTCATCTCCGATAGTCCGAACGAGGCGGTGATTCGCTGGAGTGGTACGGATAACCCGAATATCTGTGTAGAAGTGAGCGACGACGGCTTCAGCGCGAGTATCCTGATTACGGAGGTGCGCGGCGTGCTGACCGGGCGCGTGCGGCGCGTGGCGTGCCAAGCCGACCCTTACAACACGCTGGGGCGCAATATCCACCTGGAGATTGTGAAGGAGGGCGGCGACCCGCAGAACAACCTGTATGTGAAGGCGAACCTGTTCTGTGTTCAAAACCAGTTCACCGAGATTGAGGTGAATGTATTCAACCTGCGCTGGGCGGCGTCGGGCGGCGGCTTGAGCAAGCGAATCGGCAATCTGAACGGCGACTGCGTGGTAGACGACGCGGATTTGCTGCAGGTGTTGTTCAACTTCGGCAGCAACGACGCCGCCTCCGACACGAACGGCGACGGCGCCGTGGACGACGCGGACTTGCTAGTTGTATTGTTCAACTTTGGTAGCACACTGTAAACACTTATCTTGAGAAACTCTTTGCTTCGCGCGACGGCTCCCCTGCCGTCGCGCTTAACCCGTTTCCTAAATCGGTCCCGAGACAAACAAGGAGCGCCTGACTCGGCGTGAGCGCGAAATCAACAGTTCGTGCGACAAAAATGCCTGCCCTCACCCGCCGCCCGAATCGCCGTCATGAGGTCTGTGGTGGCGCCAATCCCGAACATGGTCGAGTATTCCCCATCGCGCATCACCACACTACCGTCAAAAATGGGTACACTTACAATTAATGTCGCGCACGGCAAGCAGGCAAGGGAGTGCGCCGCCTGTCAAGCGGAAATCGCGCATCAGGCGGATATTCTGGGTGTTCTTCTGGGTAATGTTCTGGCTGAGCGGGTTGCTACTGGGCAGCGCGCTGGGCTACCTCCATTTCGCCAGCGAGGGCACGGTCAGCCGTGCCGTCGTCGCCTACATCAAAGGCGAAACGAAGCCCGAGAACGCCTTCCCCGGACGCAAGAAACTCACGATTCTCGTCGTCGGCGCGGATGAGAACCGCGACCACCGTAAGCGCGTGGTCGACACGATGGCGCGCACGGATACTATCATGGTGGCGCAGGTCGACTTCGTGAACCAGCGGATTCACGCGCTTTCTATCCCGCGTGATACGCTGGTGCGCATCCCCCGACACGGCTGGGGCAAAATCAATTCCGCGCACGCGCTCGGCGGACCCAAACTACTGGTCGAGACCGTCAGCACGCTGCTGGGCAACCTGCAAATTGACGAGGTGGTGATTGTCAGCTACAAAGCCTTCGAGGAAGCCATTGACGCGCTCGGCGGGGTCACTATCGAAGTGGAAAAACGCATGCGCTATCACGACAACTGGGGCGACCTGCATGTGGATTTACAACCAGGCGTCCAGCACCTGAACGGCAAGCAGGCGCTGGGCTATGTGCGATTCCGCCATACCGACAGCGACTTCCATCGCATCGAGCGTCAGCAGAAGTTCATGCGTGCGGTCAAAGAGCGGCTCAGAGACCCCAGCGTGTGGATGCGCGCGCCGCAGGTGCTCGCGGCAGGGCTGCGCCATACCCGTACCACGATGGAGTTCGAGCAGCTGCTCGCGCTCGCGCTGTTTGCGCGACAGCTGAGCGACGAACAAATCCGCACCGAGACCCTTCCTGTACGCGACGGCAGCGGGACGAGCCTGATTGTTAAGCGCGACGAAGCCACCCGACTCATCCGCGAACTCGGCTTCTGGGACACTGAAACCTACTCCTACGCCCGATGAACCGCTACGGACTGACCCAATTGGAGAAATTGGCTATCGGCGTCGCCGTCGTTG
Source organism: uncultured Fimbriimonadales bacterium (assembly GCA_937992175.1). Lineage (GTDB taxonomy): Bacteria > Armatimonadota > Fimbriimonadia > Fimbriimonadales > GBS-DC > GBS-DC. Next base: position 5,525 of record CALKLF010000093.1, read on the forward strand.
CCGTCCTCGCCATCCTGATTCCGCTTTATCGACAGCTGGTGGACATCAAGCGCACCGCCGACTGCCTGTCGAACCTGAAAGACATCGCGACAGCGATTAACCTGTACCAGCTGGATTACGCCAACACGCTGCCGCTGGCGTACTATGCGAACCCGGACGGCTCGCCGCAAACCGACTCGGCAGGGCGACCGCTGACATGGGTGTTATGTATCAGCAGCTATATGAAGCGTGATTTGCAGCGCACGCTGAAGTGCCCCGCCGACCCCACAGGCGGCAGCACCGTGATTACCGACCCACGCGACAACAGTAAGACTCTACGCCTGTCGTATGGGTTCTACGCGCCGCTCTCCGCCGTGCGGATGGAAGACCTACCGAACCCAGGCTTGAATGTGCTAATTGCAGACAGCCTCGCAGGCGGGCAGCTCGGCTCACTGAACCCGAATCCGCTGGTCGGGGGCAACGACGGCTTCGCGCTCACCTTCGATGACGCGCGGTTCAAGCCCACCGAGAACTCGAAATATGTAGTGCGCCTCGCTGTGTGGCAACGGCGTGCGGAGAAAGGCTGGGAACCCGACAACCTGCGTAGCTTTCACGGCAAGGGCGTGAATGTGCTGCACGCGGACGGGCATGTCAGTACCCGTGCGCCGAGTCTGATAATCCTCCAGCGCGACGCGCAGGGCAAGCTGGAGCCGCCCTGGACGCTGCCTGAACCGCGCAGGGCGGGAGAATAGACAGTGGGTACACTCCTGCCGATGTCGCCGAATGCATTCACGCAACTCACGGGCGTTCTGGGCTATCCTGTGCGTCATTCGCTCTCGCCCGCGATGCACAACGCGGCGTTTCGAGCACTTGGGCTGAATTGGGTCTATCTGGCGTTCGAGGTTCCGCCCGACTCGCTGCCTCATGCGGTTGCGGGCATGCGTGGGCTGGGCATACGCGGGCTGAACCTGACGATTCCGCATAAGGAAGCCGTTCTGCCCCTGCTGGACGGGCTGACTGAAGCGGCGCATCGAATCGGCGCGGTGAACACCCTGTTCTGGGACAATCGCCGACTCATCGGCGACAACACCGACGCCGAGGGCTTCCTGCGAGCGTTGCGGGAGGCAGGTGTGGAGCCTGCAGGGCAAACTGTGCTGATTCTCGGCGCGGGCGGCGCCGCGCGCGCTGCAGCTTACATGCTGTCTCAGATGGGCTGCAACCTGATTATTGCCAATCGTACCCCAGCGCGCGCCCAATCGCTGGCGGAGGCGTTCGGTGGGCAGGCGCGAGCGATGACCTGTGAGGCGATTCGCAGCGTGTTGACTGAAGTCAATGGGATTGTGAACTGCACGGCGCTTGGAATGGCACCTGATCCTGAGACGACGCCCCCCATTGACTGGGACGCCGCGCCCGACTCGGCATGGGTGTGCGACCTGGTGTATCGCCCGCTTCAGACCCGCCTGCTGCGGGAGGCGGGGGCGCGCGGCTTGAAAACAGTCGACGGGCTGGGCATGCTCATTCATCAGGGCGCGCTGGCGTTCGAGCGATGGACGGGTCAACCCGCGCCCGTGGCAGCGATGCGAGAGGCGGCGCAGGCGCAACTGGAATAGCTACGAGCGCGTGAATACCACCCAGAAGGTCTTCGCATACCGCATGGCTCGCGCACTGCGCCCCAGCGTGAACAGCGTGCCCGCAACGCCGATTAGCACACGCAGCAGCGCGCCCAGCTTGTTCAGCATGCGGCAAACCCACGCCCGCCACGCGCCGTGAAACTTCCGAAAATAACGCTCCTTGCCGCGATTGTAGTAGATGACCATCTCGGCGCGCTGCGGTTCGCCGCTCGCGCCTAAGTGATGCACGAACACGGCGTCATGCACATAGTAAATCTTGCCTCCCGCCTGGCGAATGCGATAACACAAGTCGGTGTCCTCGCAGTAGAGGAAGTAGGCTTCATCGAAGAGGGGGAACCCTGCAGCACGGGCAGAACCGTCCGTGCCGCGACGCAACAGCATGCACGCGCCCATCACCTGCTCGGTCTCGATGGTGCTGCTGAAGTCCCAGTAGGTGCGCCAGTAGCCGCCGAACAGGCGCGTGCGGGGGAACAGTTTCGCCAGCAGGCTCTGCTCGCAGAACACCCACCAAAGGGTCAGTTCGCGGGCGCATGAGGGCTGGATACGCCCGTCGGGGTAGCGCAGCTGCCCGCCGCACGCCGCCGCTTCGGGATGCGCGTCCATGAACTCCACCAGCCGACGAATTGCGCCCGGCTCGGCGCGGATGTCGGCGTTCAGAATCAGCGCGTAGCGCCCCTGCGCGATTTGCAACCCCTGATTACACGCCGCGCCGAAACCGCGATTATCGGGGTTCGCGATGAGCGTCGCCTCCGGGAAACTCTCGGCGACCATCTGCGCACTGCCGTCGGAGGAGGCGTTGTCGATGACAACTATTCCAAGGCTACCCTCACCCCCGTCCCCTCTCCCACGCTGTGGGGGAAGGGAGCCAGCACCCCCCTCTCCCACGCTGTGGGAGAGGGGACGGGGGTGAGGGTGAATCAGCGACTCCAGACACTCGCGCAGCAGTTCGCGCGTGTTGTAGCTAACGATGATGACCGAGACCTCGGGGGTTTCACTCATCAACGAAAGCGAGGCGAAGTTGGTAGGCGTAGCCGTGTCGGGTTGGGGCGCGCTCGCAGGCGACCACCCGCGCGGCGCGCTCGGCATCGGAGTCGGTTAGCCCACGCAGGGCGGCGGGCAACTCCAGGCGCACCTGCGCGTTCACAGGGGTAGGTATAGGGGCAATCAGGCGCAGCCCACCCGCGCTCACATCGCGCGCCCAGCCGACCCACTGCTCACCCGCGTGATGAATCGCAATATTCACCTCGTCGGGCAAGACAACGCGCTCGTGCTGGCGACGCTCGGTGTGCTTCCAGCGACCTGCAACCCGCGCCAGCAAACGCTGCTCAGGCTGCGTCTGACGCCCAACGAACTGAATTACGGCTTCGAAAACCCCCGCAGGCGTGGTCAGGCGCAGCTGGGCGAACGAACCTACCTCAAACGAGACGGGAATCCCATGCTCCAGCGGGGGCGTGATAAGCAGCATCTCGCCGTCGACGCCCTGCAATAAAGTGGCGTACCGCTTGCTCGCGACGGTGAACTCCACGCACTGACCTGCCTCTAATGCAGGGCAGTGCTGAAACGGGCACAGCCCCCAACGACGCCCGGAGAGCGCAATCAGCAGTCCCCCCAGCAGGGCGAAACCCAGACCAATCCCCAGCGAAACAGTGTCCGTCATGGCTCGCGTTTCGGGAGCGCGTGTTTCGCCGCTTCCAGCTCGCGCAGCGCTTCAATGCGCAACAGGCTCGCGCGCTCCTCTTCCTCCGATTTGCGCGACAGCACATATCGTGCCATATGTTGCGCCGACTGCGAGAGCATCTGACTGGCGAAGCGGGTGTGAGCGACGAGCGTGCGCGTGGCGTCGTTCGGCTGCGCCTGCTCCACCCAGCGTCCGATGCTCAGCGCGGTTAGCACGGCGCGCTCGCTGCGCGGGCGCAACTCCGCCCAGTTCGGGTTGGGACTCGCCGTCAGCCGACGCAGGTCGAGCAGCTCGCTGGCGAGGTCAGTGAGCAACCCGCTCGCAATCTGGAGCCACAACGCCGCGCGTCCTTCGGTCAGCTCGAACTTATCTGGAGGCGTGTTCTCCAGCATTCGCTTCGCGCCGCGCAGGAGATAGCGTCGGTACTCCACCTCCGCAGGCTCCTGTTCTGTCGCTGTAGGCAACATGCGCTCGGCGGCTTGGGCGTCGCCACTCTCCAGAATCAGGTCAAACAGCGCGAGGCGCAACGCGAGCGATTCGGGCTGCGCCTCCAGCGCGTCTTGCAGGCGGGCGATAGCGGCGGCATGGTTGCCCGAATCGCGCAACAGTTGCGCCCATTCCAGCGCGAAACGCTCCTCGCGCGGGAAGAGCTTCGAGGCGCGTTCCAGCTCCTGATGCGCCTGCTCCGTCAGATTCAGTCGTCGGTAGAGTCGGACGAGTTGTAAGCGCAGGTCGGCGTTCAGCGGGTCAGCGTTTGTGGCGGCGCGCAGGGAGGGCAACGCTTCCAGATACTTGCCCTCGCGGAGCAGTTGGCTCGCTTGCTGACGGGGATCGGCAGGCGCGGGCGCGTCGGCGCGAGGCGGCGCAGCAGGCGTGGGCGTTTGCACCGCCTCGGCAATGCGCGGCAACAACGCCCACAACTCGCCGTCCAGTCGCATCGCGACAGTACGCCCCAGAGTCTGCAACGCGCTGAGTTCCTCAGACCGTCCCGCGCCCGTCGCAAACTGCTGGAAGCCCTCGCTCTCCCACACAGGCGCGCGTTTGCCCAGCTCCCAGACCACGACTCGATATTCGTATTGCGACTTTTCGGGCGGGCGGACGCAGCGCACAGTCATCACATAGGTCGCGCCCCAAGCCCGCGCGAGCTGACCTCGCAGGACAGGGCTAGGGTTCGTGAGTTGCTCCACGCTTAGCTCGCGCCGCTTGGCGAACTGCTGCGCCGTCGGATGATTTGGGCTATACCACTCCACCTGCACCTTGCGCAACTCCTCCAGAAACGGCGTAAGGTAGGGCTTCATGTCGACATTCGGGTCGTACGGTTGGTTATTGTGTTGCACAGGCGGCGCAGGATCGGGAAAGATGAGCAACACAGGCTGGGCGTGGGCGAGGGTGAAAAGGAGTATGAGAGCGAGAGTCAAGAACGCCCTCACCCCCAGCCCCTCTCCCACGCGGTGGGAGAGGGAAGCTGAGCGCGTGCACCGCGCCACCTGTTCCCCCTTTCTCACGGCGTGGGAGAGAGGAGCCGAGCGCGTGCACCGCGCCGCTGGTTCCCCCTCTCCCGCGTTGCGGGAGAGGGGGTTAGGGGGTGAGGGTGGAATTAAAACACCTGAAGCCCTGATGGGTATAAGGTGCATGGCAGAGGTACACAGCTTTGCCTCAGCTTTAGGCACAGAAACTTCGTTTTCCCGCGTTCTCTGAACCTCACCCCCCAGCCCCCTCTCCGTAAACGGAGAGGGGGAGCCACGCTTGATAGGGGTACACAGCGTCGCCTCAGGTTGAGGAGACGCGACTGCGATTTCCCGCTTTCTCTGAACCTCACCCCCCCGCCCCCTCTCCGTAAACGGAGAGGGGGAGTCGTGCGTGCGCGGGGCGAGCATACCCCCCTCTCCTTTGACAGAGAGGGGGGACAGGGGGGTGAGATCGGAAAAATCGGTAGCGCGCGCAGGGCAATCGAACTCAGACCTTGTACCCTTATCAGCCCTCTCCCACGCTGTGGAAGAGGGGGCGGGTGGGTGAGGGCATAAAACCGCTACTCGTTGCATAGCAGCAATCCATTCTGGCAGGCAGCGATTCCTTGGCGCGCCGCTTCCACATCGCGCCCCGCCTGAATCTGGTGCTCGTACTCGGTAATCGCCTGCTGGAAATGGATCCGCGCGTTCGCCTTGTCGCCCAAGCGCAGGTAGCAGGTGGCGATTTGCTGATGGATTTCGGCGGGGTTCGCGGCGTTCGGCAACGCCTGCAGGTACGCCTGAATCGCCTCGCGATAGTTGCCCGCTCGCTGATGACTCTGCGCCTGCGTGAGCGGGTCGTTGGCGGCACGACTTGAGGTTCGGCTGGTGGTCTGTCCCTCGCCCACGCGCTGCACACGAATCTCGTATACACCGCGCTGGGTCTCCTCCACCTTCACATCGGGCATTACCTCGCCGTCGCTGCTGGACTTTGCGGGCGCAGGTGGCTTCTGGGGCTTGGCTTCGGCTTTGCCGTTGCTTTCAGGCGCGGGCAGCGTTGGGATTTCGCCGCGCGGTGGGGGCGGCGTCTCGGCAGGCGCGAGCGCCACGCGCGACGGGTCCACCATCACAGGCGGAACGACGGTCTGAGGGTTCGCATTTTGCGCGGGCGGCTCGGCGGCGGGCGGCGGAATCGTCGGCTGTTGCGGCGCAGGGCGCGACTCAATCGGCTCTATCGATGAAACTGTGCGGGCAGGTTCAGACGCGGGAGGCGGCGCAGTCCAGCGCAGCACGAGCGCAAGACCAATCAATAAGATGACCCCCGCGCCCAAAAACGCCAGCACGACGGGGAGCGTCTCCATCCACAGGGGACGGCTGGGTACAGGGCGCACTGCGGCACGGCTCTGACGGCGCAACGCCTCCAGCCGCGCCCGCTCCGCAACGCTCAGGGGATTCACCGCCTGTACGCGCTCATACGCTTCAATCGCCTCGCTGATTTGCCCTCGCCGTTCGTGAATCAGCCCTTTGAGCGAGAGCGCAGGCGTATAGGTTTCGTCCAGCGCGAGCGCGCCCTCGCACGCCAGCAACGCCTCCTCCAGACGCCCCTGCTCGTACAAGCCCATCGCCTCACGCGTCAGTCGCTCCGCCTGCACGCTCGCATCCGTCTTGCCGTTGACCGACATACGCCTCCCCATAGCGGTATTGTACCTCTTTTCAAAGATGAAACCGTCTCACCCTTGAGCGACGGCATTCCTGCCGTCGCGTGCTGCGACTACCCCGATGGGGCGACGGCACTCTTGTCGTCGTAATGCGTGTGCGTCTTAATCTAGACCCAGCTGCCTCCTATGCCGAGGGTCCTCGCCTTCGGCTCGGGATAACAGGTTCGTTCTCGCAAAAAACCGCTCTGTCATTCCGAGCGGATCGAGGAATCTCCACTGCTCGATATCGATAGGAAGCAACTTGGGTTTATGCAACAAAGGAAAGCGACGGCAAGAATGCCGTTGCACCACGCGCGCTGCGCGCGTTTCGGACAACCGAACTTTTTGCAAGAGCAAGCGACGGTAGGAATGCCGTCGCACCACGCGCGCTGTGCGCGTTTCGTTGACCCGGCTTTTAGCGGCGTGTCCAGCTTATCCGCTTGTGTCGATTGAGGTATACTCCCATCGCTGTGGCGACTCGAACGGCGCAGACCGCAACGCAACCCAAGTCGCGCAGGCGACGCAGCGAGAACCTGCCGTCGCCCGAATCGATTCGCCAAATGCTCGCCGAGCTGGAGGCGGAACTGCGCCACCTGCGCGGCGAATAACCCCAAATAGCAGGAACTTCGCGCTTCCCTACGAATCAAGGCACGCTGGATCCCCATACGACATGGAGGTTAATCGAATGATGATGACACGCTGGATACGCGGGAGCGCGCTGGGCGCGCTGATGACGATACTTCTGACGACGGCGTCGGCGCAGCTGGAAGACGCCGCCGCACGCCTTCGATTCGGAGCCTACTTCCCCTCCGACACCGACCTGCAAGCGTTCAACAAAACATGGTTCGCGGTCGGGCTGACCTTCACAACGGCAGGCGTTCCCTTGCTCGGCAGCGACGCCACCGAACTGAGCGCAGACCTGTTCACCCACCAGACGGGCGGCTCGCGCGGTACAGTCACTTCCCTGCTGGTCACGCAGGTCTACGAGCAGCCGATTCGCGAGACGGACGCCCGCCTGCAGCTGCGTCTCGGCGCGGGACTGTATATCGTGGACACCACCGGTCCCAGCAAGAACATTTTCGGTGGGCGCGTGGGACTGACGCTCTGGCTTAACGACTCTTACAGTGTAGAGCTGAACTTCGATGTTACCGACCGTTTCGGGGCGAATAAAGATCGCGCCAATGGCTTCTCGCTCACGGTCGGCTATCAGTTCTGATGAGCGCATGGGCGCAACGCGCGCTGCTCGGCTGGCTCGCCGCGACGCTCCTGGTCGCCTGCGGCGAGCCTGAATACACGATTAAGCGAACCCTGAAACAGGGCGAGCAGTGGCGCTACACACTCCAGCTGCAGGGCGAGCTACAGGGGCAGACCGACTCGCTCAAGCTGGAGTATGTGGACACGGTTCAATCCGTCGCCGATGATGGGAGTGCAATTGCGGAGCGGACGATTCAGGCGACACCTGAGCAGCTGAAGCAACTGCAGGCAAGCGCAGATCCCTTTGGCGCGTTGAAGCCCCAAACCCGCTGGAAACTGTTCCCCGACGGGCGCGAGACGCCGCTGGATAAGGACGCCTTCGTTATCGGCGCGTTCACCTACGCCTATCCTGACCGCCCCGTGCGCGTCGGCGCGCAGTGGGGACGCACCGACGGCGTCGGCAGCCTGCGGGTGAAGTACCTGTGCCGACTGGAAGGCGTCGAAACGCTCGACGGCGTGCGCTGCTACAAAATCACGGCGCAGGTATCGCCAATGCCCGACTCGTTGCCGCAGATGTCGGGCGAAATGACGGTCTATGTGGACGCGGAGCGCGGCTGGATGCGGCAGATTCGAGGTACACTTAAGATGCAGGCAGGCGAGTTAGAAGGGGCGTTTCAGCTGCAACTTCGCGGCGCGCCTGTAGAGGATGAATCATGAGCGAACGACTGTGCCCTGTTTGTCAGATTGAACTCAAGCCGCAGGTGCATTTAGGGGTGACGATCGATGTCTGTCCCGCCTGTGCAGGCATCTGGTTCGACGAAGGTGAGTTGACGCGCCTCAATCAGTTAGACGACGCGATTTTGCCGCGCATCGACTCGCTGTATCAGCCGCAGGTGACCTCCTATGACCCGCCGTGGGAGCGTCTCTGCCCGAATTGTCGCGAGCCGCTGCGCCCTTACAACTACCTTTACACCTCGAACATTCGGCTGGACACCTGCGAACGGTGCGGCGGGGTGTGGGTGGATAACGGCGAGCTGGAGGTGATGAATCGGGTGCTGCAGGATGCCCGCGCCGCCGAAGTCCCGCCTGAGGTGAAAGCGCAGGTCGCGCTGGCGGAGATCGAGGCGGAGCATCGCGAAACAATCGATCGGTTCAGCTTCTGGAACGGGCTGTTCCAGTTTCTGCGGGCGCGTCCCCGTTTCCCCATCTGAGCGTCTATGGAGCCGATTCGCGCGGGCGTGCATGTCGCCTCGGTTACGCCGTTCACCGCAGAGGGCGTGATTGACGCGCCCTATTTCGTCCGCTTACTGGCGCACTTTGAAGCGCAGGGGGCGCAAGGGGTCGTGGTCGCGGGTTCGACAGGCGAGGGTCCCTCGCTCAGCGCGCCCGAAAAGGCTCAGCTTTATGAACTGGCTGTGCAGGCGAAGGGCAACCTCCAAATCACGGCGGGTGTGATGGTGTGCAGCCTCAATGAAGCCCTCTACCTGACGCGGCAGGCGCACAAGGCGGGCTGCGATGCGCTCATGGTCGCCCCCCCGTTCTATTATCCCGCCTCGCTGGACGGACTGCTTAAGTTTTATCGCGCGGTGCTGGACGCGAGTCGTCTGCCCGTAATTCTCTACAATATCCCGCAGCGCACCCGTCACAAAATCACGCCGCCGCTCATCGACGCGCTGCTGGAGCATCCGAACCTGCACGGGATTAAGGACAGCTCGGGCAGTGTGCGCTCGATGAATCGGTTTTTGAAGTACGCGCCGCGCCTGCGCGTGTGGGTAGGCGAGGAGAAACTGCTCTCAAAGTGCTTGCAAGGCGGCGGCGCTGGTTCGATCAGTGGGCTAGCGAATGTGTATTTAGCCCGAATGGCGCGCCTGTGCGAAGCGTTCCAGCGGGGCGAGGCGTGCGACGGCTTGCAGTCGCTCATCAACGCCGCCGCCGACGCCATCGACGACTTCCCCGCGCCCGCGAACTTCAAGCACGCGCTGACCCTCGCAGGGTTCCCCGAAATCCATGTGCGCCCGCCGCTAATTGACTTGTCCGAGGTGCAGCAGCGCGCGCTGGAAGAGAGATGGCGGCCTTTACAGTAGCAAGAACGAAACCTGCACAAACGCTCGAGCGCTACCCTGCAAACGGCGCACACAACGGGTCGCCCACCACGAGGTCTTTCCACAGGATGAACGGGCTGGCAGCCCAGAGGCTCTCGGCAATCGTGCGCCCGCGTGTGTAGCAGTCGAACATGACCTCCGCACGGCAAAGCGCCGCCGTGTACGGCTCGGATACATACCCTTTGACGCCCGTCGCGCCCTGCGCAATCAGGTCGGCAATCAGCGACTGCCCTTTGTCCGTCACCTGAAAAGTGCGCGCGCTGGTAGAGACCGCCGTCTCCGCAATCGAGCCGGGGCGGAAGCGCAAACTACGATAGCTGAGTTTATTGAACTTATGGTCGTTGCTGCCCCACGAGTAGTAACCCATGATGTCGCGCACCGCCCCCACAAACGCCTCATCCTCATCGAGGATGACCTCGAACCCGCGCTGTTTGAGGAGTCGGGCAGCAGCGCGCATGCTCTCGTTAATGGCGCGATACCCACCGCCGTTGCGCTTAGGGTCTAAGTCCAGTACGAACACGCCGTTCGCCTGCTTCGCGTTCAGACTGTTGTCAATCAGGTTCCGAATGTGTTGCATTGTGTAGCCGTCGAGCCGTGTCGCCAGATAGAAGCCATATTTGCGTCGGGAAAATCGCTCGTTCTTGCCGAAGTAGGGATTCAGATTCGACTCGCTCAACTGGCTGCTGAAGATGCGTTTGAGGGGGGAACACATCAACGCACAGTCCACCGAGAAGCCGCCCTCGCGAATGCGCAATGGGATGCCTTTCGTCAGCACCAGATAGTCCACGCTTTCGGTCAGCCTGCGCTGCCGCAGCAGGTCCATCACAGGTCTCTCAATAGTGTCTCGATACTCCGCCAGCGGAACCTCTTCCTGCGGCACGCAATCGATTGTAAAGATGTGTGTATTCGGCAGCCGCCGCTTCTGCGCGTAATACTGCGCAATCGAGACTGAATCGGGGCTGCGGCGCGTGGCAATCACCACTACATTCAAAGCGCGTTGCATAACAGGCTAATTATGGCATGGATTCGGGGTATCGGACGCTTTGCACAACGGGACGGCATACTGTTCCGCAGGCGGCGACAGCATTGGATAGTCCATTGGGGGACAGGCAAGCCATAAGTTTGCCAGATCTTGGTCGCTTCACTGAGATGGCGCAGCGCGGTCGCCAACTGGCTCGTGGCATGGGCAATCGCACTGAGTCCCTCCAGGCACAACGCCTCATAAGTACGGTTGCCGTATTCGCGACAGAGGTCGAGGCTCTGCTGATAGTACGACTCCGCCAGTGCCCACTCTGTGCGCTCCAGATAGGCGCGCCCCAGAAAGCAGCACGAATGCGCCATACCGAGACGGTCGCCGACGGCGCGGCGGATGTCCAGCCCCTTGAGACAGTACGCAATCGCCTGTTGTGAGTGGTTCAACGCCGGATAAGTGCGTCCCAAGCCGTTATACAGCGCTGACAGGAACAGCTGCTCCCCCATACGCAGTCGAATCTCGATAACGGTCTCGTAGAGCGGCAGGGCGTCGTGGGGTTGTCCCAGCCATAAATGGTAAAACGCGAGGTTATGCAGCGCGCCCGACTCCCGAAGGGGGTCGTTCACCTGCTGAGCAATCTGTAGCGACTCCTGTATAACTTCGTAGGCTTCGTTGTAGCGTCCGCGCAGCAGGAGTAGCCTACCCAGACTGTTGAGCGCGGCGGACGCTTCGCGCACATCACTCAGCTGGCGCAGCGGGGTACACGCCTGCCGATAGAGCGTTGTTGCTGCACTGTAATGCGCCTGCGCTTCCGCCACACGCGCAGGGAGGTAGATTAGTCGGGCGACGCTCTGCGCGTCGTGGATTTTGCGAAACAGGGGCGCCGCTTCCCGAATGCACCGCTCCGCCTGTTCATACGCGCCCTGGCGGAAGGCGAACAGCGCCATCTGCTGCAGCAGGTGCGCCCGTGTGGTCGGCTCCAGCGCGCGGTTCTGGAGGGCGTGTTCGAGCCAGTGTGCGCCCTGCTCCCAGCACATCTGCCGATCCCACAGGGGCGCGAGCGACAGCACGAGCATCAGCGCGTGTTCGGGCGCATGCGCGAAACTCCACTCCAGCGCGGCGTCCAGAATCACTGGGAACAACATCCCCCTTGCCCCCCTCTTCGTCTACGGAGAGGGGGGAAGCATCGCCCCGCGCGCACACGGCTCCCCTTCTCCGTTTACGGGGAGGGGGCAGGGGGTGAGGTGGAAAAAGCGTGGGAAATCGCAGGTGCGTCCCCCCAAGTTGAGGCAACGCGATGTACCCTTGTCAGAGAGGGGGCTGGGAGTGAGGGCTGAAAAAAAAAGCTGCTGTGCGTCCTCCCACTGAACTTAGCCGCTGTACCCTTGTCAGCTCCCGACCTCTCTCGTGAACGGGGGAAGCGTCGTTGCTACCTGTGCTTGCGCTCCCTCCCCGGTTGCAGGGAGGGTTGGGGTGTGGGTAAAAAAGGATGATGGCGTTCCCGCCCTCGTCATCGTGGAGCGTCCCTGCAAGGCGACGGCATTCCTGCTGTCGCACCCTGAAGTTTGTCGCCTCGAGCGGTTTATACCACATCTTGTTCGTCGTACCCCTCTGTACCGCTACAGACTGCGTTTTTCGTGTGAAGTGACAAACATCAGAGGGCGACGGCAAGAATGCCGTCGCACCAAAAGAGGGCGTTTTCACCTTTGAGGCACTTATCACACTAAGCACAATCCCTCGTTCCGCTCGGAATGACAGCGTTGGTTATTCCAGGCGGAGCGAGGAATCGCGAAGCCCTCCGCTGGGTTTCGGCAGCAGTTCTCGCAGGAGCCACCTGCCAGGCGACTTGTCTGTATGGGAAAACGCAGCAGGAATTTTCGAATCGCTGTTCGAATCTCAAAAGTATGGAGCGCATCGTTGTCAAAAGTCCTGCTGATGGCAGCGTAGTGGGTGAGGTCGCCGTCACTTCCTCGGAGCAGATTGATGCGATGGTAGAGCGAGCGCATCGGGCGTATCAGGCGTGGCGAGAAACCCCGTTGCATGCGCGCGTGGAGCCGTTGCGTCGTCTGAAGCGGCTGATGCTCAAGGAGCGTCATGCCATCGCCGAGCTTGTGGCACGCGAGCAGGGCAAGCCCTGCATCGAGGCGATGATTGTAGAGCTGTTCCCCCCGCTCGATGTGAGCGCGTTTTTGATGTATGAGGGCGTGCGCCTGTTGCAGCCCCGGCGCGTGCGTTCCAAGAACCCCTTCTTCAGCGACCGACGCAGCACTTACTACTTCCATCCATACGGGGTATGGGCAGTGATTGCTCCGTGGAACTATCCGTTCACGATCCCGATGACTCAGCTGATGGCGCTAACGCTGTCGGGCAACGCCGCGCTGTTAAAGCCCTCGCCGCTGACTCCGCTCACAGGCGCGAAAATCGGGGAACTCTTCGATCGGGCGGGCTTTCCTGAGGGACTGGTTCAGGTTGTGCAGGGCGGCGCGCCTCAGGGCGAGGCGATACTTTCCAATCTCCTCGTGCGCGGCGTGATTTTCACTGGCAGCGTGCCCATCGGACGGCGCGTCGCCGAACACGCCGCCAGAACAAATAAAAAAGTGATTCTGGAACTCGGCGGCAAAGACCCCGCGATTGTGCTGGCGGACGCCGACCTGCGCCATACAGCGCAGGGCATCGCCTGGGCGTCGATGGTGAACGCGGGGCAGACCTGCGCGTCTATCGAGCGCGTCTATGTGGAGCGGGCAATCTATGAACCCTTCCTGAACGCGCTGCGGGAGGAGCTGGCAAAAATCCGCGTCGGGCACCCGCTGAGTCAGGAGACGGATATGGGCCCCCTCGTCGCCCGTTTCCAGCTGGAGCGTGTACAGCAACATATCGAGGACGCCTGTGCCAAGGGGGGACGAGTCCTGTTTGGCGGGCGTGTACGCGGAGATTTAGGGGAACTCTACCACGAGCCGACGCTCATCGCCGACGCCAACGACGCAATGCTCGGAATGCAGGAGGAGACCTTCGGACCGCTGGTGATAGTGCAACCCGTCGACAGCGCAGAGATGGCGGTGCGCCAAGCCAATCACAGTGCGTTCGGGCTGACGGCGTCTATCTGGACGCGCGACCCACGCAAGGCGCAACGCCTCGCGCCGATGCTGGAGTGCGGCTCGGTAAGCGTCAACTCCCACATCGTGGCGTATGGCGACAGCTACGGTGTGTGGGGCGGGTTCAAAGACTCGGGCGTCGGACGCACGCACGGCGAGTTCGGATTGTACGAACTTGTGCAACCGCAGTATGTGAGCGAGGTCTACACTGGTAAACCTGAACTCTGGTGGTATCCCTACAGCGAGCGCGTGCATCGGATTACGGACTGGCTGATGGAGTTTCTCGCAGAGCCGAGCCTCAAGCTGGCGGGCAAGACCGTGCGCCGTCTGCTGCCTGAAATGCGCTATCTCACACGCCACTTCTCCCCGATGAAGATGAGCGGGGGTATGCTGCGATATCTTCGGTGACGCGGTAGAGTGAGATACAGATTCGCGCCCGTATTTCAGGGGCAGTTTTCGCAGGAATTGATTCACCACTGGAGCTGCCGACGAAGCCGCCCCGAGTCGCCCTGCTGCAGGGCTTGCTGGATCTTTCGCAACCGCTCTATCAACGCATTCAACCGCTCCTCGGTCGCCGCGCGATTGAGCAGCAGCAGTTCGACCCAGAGTTCGGGGTCGCTATGCGCCACGCGCGTGGCAGACTTCCAGCTGCCGCCACCCTGCAGCTGCGTAGGGTTCTCGGCGTGGAGCGCCGCGAGGCTAAATGCGAGACAATGAGGCACAAAACTCAGCAGCGCGAACTCGGAATCGTGCTGCGCAGCCTCCATCCGAATGGGGACAGCACGCACGGCGCGTATCAGACTCTCCACACGCCCTATCGCGTCCGAATCGGTTTCGGGCGTCGGCGTGAGAACCCACTGTGCGCCCTGAAACAGATCGGCGCGTGCCGCTTGATAGCCATGCCGTTCTGTGCCCGCAATCGGATGCCCGCCAACGAAGCGGTTGGGATAGGGCAAATGCGCTCGCGCCCACTCTAACACGGGCTGCTTGACGCTGACCACATCGGTCATCACCGTGTCGGGGCGCAGGCGCGGCGCAAGTCGCTGAAACAGTTCGGGTACGGCGCGTGGGGGCGTCGCCATGATAATCACATCCGCATCGGCGCACTTGTCCATGCAATCGATAGGTTCATCAATTGCGCCCATCCCCAGCGCGCCCTGCAGGGCATTGGCGTCAATGTCGTAGCCCCGAACGAGGTCGCCCAGCTCCGCATGCTGGTACGCCAATCCAATCGATGCGCCGATTCCGCCTAAGCCGATGATGGTTATCTGCATGGCGTTTGTAGTGCTCGTCGGTGTGGCGCCGACGCTACGAGGAGCGCAGCTTTTTCTCCAGCTCCTCGACGCGCTTGGCGAGTTCGGGCAGTTTGTAAAGGTACGCCAGCACCTGAAGCCATTCACGATGTGGGATGGCGGGCGTGCCCCAGTAGATGCCGTTCGCAGGCAGATTTTTGGAGACGCCGCCCTGCGCGCCCACCACCACATTATCGCCTAAATGCACATGGTCTTTCACGCCCACCTGCCCCGCCAGAATCACATGATGCCCCAGCGTGGAACTGCCTGCGATACCCACCTGCGACACCAGCAGACAGTGTTCGCCCACCTGCACATTATGGGCAATCTGCACGAGGTTGTCGATTTTCGTCCCTCTAGCGATGCGCGTCTCGCCTGTGGTGGCGCGGTCGATGGTCGTGTTGCAGCCGATTTCCACATCGTCCTCGATCACCACGCGCCCGATTTGTGGGATTTTGTGATGCACGCCTTCGTGCTGCACATAGCCGTAGCCGTCGCCGCCGATGACTGCGCCCGGGTGGATAATCACGCGCCTGCCAATCTGCACGCGGGGCATTACTGTGACATGGGGATACAGGATGCAGTCGTCGCCGATCTCGGTTTCGTCGCCGATGTAGCAGTAGGGGTAGATTTTGACGCGATGTCCGATTTTTACGCGCTCGCCCAGCACGACATAGGGCATCAGGCTCACCTCATCGCCGAGTTCACACTCCGCGCCGACGACCACCGTCGGATGCACGCCGGGTTCCGGCGTCTGGAACGGGCTGTAGAGGGCGAGGATTTTTGCCCATGCGAGGCGCGGCATAGGGTGGAGCAAAAACGATTTCCCCGTGTCAGGCGGGATGGTCAAGTTCGGCTTCGTGAGGACAGCGGCGGCGGGCGAGACGAGAGCGTCCTGCAGGCGACGGGCGTCCTCCGCAAAAGTCAGCCCCCCTGCCGGCACATCCTCGATGCCCCCCACGGCGGCAATCGCCAACTCCGCGTCGCCGCGCGCCACGCCCTGCACCTGCTCTGCCAGCTGCGCCAGTTTGTAGATTGCCATCGGGGAATATGATACCGTCTGGGTCAGGCGGCGCAGCACCTAACTGTGCATCATCCCCCACAACTTCGCCAGATCCTCGGCGAAGCGGTTCTCGTCGGGCGTTTCGATGAGCATCGGCAGGCGCACAAAACGCGGGTCATTCAGAATCAGCTGAAACGCGCTCAAGCCTAGTGCGCCCTCGCCGATATGTTCGTGCCGGTCTACGCGCGAGCCGAGCGGTTTTTTCGAGTCGTTCAAGTGCCAGACCTGCAGGCGCGACAGCCCAATCAAACGGTCGAACGATTCCCACACCGCTTCGTAAGTTTCGGGCGTGCGCAGGTCGTAACCCGCCGCGAACAGGTGGCACGAGTCGGCGCAGATCACCAGCCGCGCGTCGGGCAGCGCGTCGTAGATTCGGGCGAAATGTTCGAACCGATAGCAGAGCGCGTTGCCCTGACCTGCCATCGTTTCCATCGCGATGCACACCCCGTCGGGCATTTCGGCGAGCAGGTTGCGCAGGCTCGCAATGAGCAGCTCCATGCCTGTTTCAAAATCGGGATGCGACCCCATATGCACGACCGCGTAGGGGATACTGAGCGCGGCGCAGCGCTGGAGTTCCGCAAGATACGCCTGATAAGCTTTACGGCGCGTCTCCGCGTCTGGTGAGGCGAGGTTAATAAGATATGCCGCGTGTGATACGACACATTCGATGCCTGTCTCGCGGCGCGCCTGCTGGAGTCTTGCGACCTGCTCCGCTGAGACAGCGGTCGGTTGCCACTGGCGGGGGCTGGCGGTGAAAATCTGGACTGCCGTGCAGCCGAGTCGCTTGCCTTCATACAGCGCGTTTTGCAGTCCGCCGGCGGTGGAAGTGTGCGCGCCGATGAGCCGTTGCATAGGCGCAGAGTTCAACGCCTGTCAGCCTTTTCCTGCTGTGCGGTCGGGTAGCACTTCAAATTTCAGGTTCAGGGTGTCGCCCGCGTAGGTGGTCTTCGCGGCGCGTACAATCAGCGTCACGCGCTCTGTGCGGCACTGGCGCGCCTGCTCCATCAGCTCAAGGAGCGTCTCAGGGGAGGTCTCGCCAACGGTGGCGGGGGTGCCCGCGCGCTCCTGGCGAGGCAGGATGCCCGCTTCGATGGCGCGCTCGCGCACCTCGGTCTGCAAAAACCGCAATACCTGTCCCAGCGGGTTGCGGTCAGGGCGACAGTCGACCGAGAGGCGCGCAATCTCCTCACCCGCTTCGAACACCTTGCGGTTGCGGAACAGGCGTAGTTCGACAGGCGCGGGTTCGCCCTGCGCCGTGTTGGTCAGCGCAACGGCGACCACCACGACGGAGTCGCTGGAGGCGCGAATGGTTTGCTGGATCGCTTCCAGGCTCTCACTTTCGGTGATTTCCGCCTGCTCGCCTGAGGCGAAGCGTACTCGCTTTTCGGGGATGAAAGCAGCGCGGGGTTGCCCCGTGTCGGGGGCGGCGCCGCGCTCACGAGCAGTTTTATCGGCAAGGTTCAGCAAATCCTGCAACGCCTGGCGCACACGCACCTCGCTCCAGCCAGCGGGGATAATCACGCGCCCCAGCTCTTCGCCGATTTGCACCGCAATCGGGCTGAGCCGAATGTTTGCCAGCTGCGCCAGTTCCCGCGCGGCGCGATCGAGTTCATCGCGCTGACGACGCAGCGCGGCATTGCGCTCCAGTAAGATGCCGTTCTGCGATTCCAGCTGCTGGTTCTCCTCCGCTAGACGTCGATTTTGCTCTGCCAGCTGCTGATTCAGCGTTTGCAGTCGTCGGTTCTCGGAGTCGAGTTTCGCGTTTTCAGAAGCCAGCGCGGCGCCCTGCTCGGCGAACTCGTCGTTCTGGCGACGCAGCTGTTCCTGCTGTCGCGCCAAGGCAGCGACTCGCTCACGCACTGTGAGGATTTGTTGTTGGAGTTGCTGCCGTATCTGGCGCGCCAGTTTCAGTTGTACCTGCGCCTGCGCAAGCTGCACTCGGCTCTGACGGAGTTGCTGTTGCGTCTGCGTGAGCTGCACCTCCAGCTGCTGCACCTGTTGCAGACGCGCCTGGTACTCGATTTCGAGTTGTTTGAGCGCGTCGCCTAGGCGCGCCTGTTCCTGGCGGAGTTGCTGGTTCGTGTTCTGCAGTTCTGCGTTGCGCGCCTGCAGCTCTTTTAGATGCGCCTCATTCGCCCGTAGCTCCGCCAAAATGCGGTCGCCGCGCGTAATCCATGCCCGAAACGACTCATTTGCCAGTGTCATGCCAATCACGGTCAAGGCGACCGTGAGACAGCCCGTGACGGTGGTGATGAGCGTAGCAGTATAGCGTGGGCGAATGCCAAACAGGCTCAGACGCTGCTTGCCCAGCTTTCTGCCAAGCCAGTCGCCTGCATACGCCAGCGCGCCCCCAAACAGCGTCAGGAGCGTCAGGATGATGAGCATCGTCACGGTCATTGCTGTACAAAATTATACCTGTGAGCGTCCGAGGCGAACGACGATCCTGATTTTGGAATCTCTTAGGTAAACTATCTTCGTAAAGTGGAGATGGCGAGTCGCGAGGAGGCTCTGGAACGGAAACGGCGTGAACTGGTTGAATCACCGCTGTTCAATCTGACCTTCATGCCGACATTGTTGTTGTTGCCCGATAGTTTGCGCATCTATCGAGCGACGGACGCGGCGTCGCGCTGGCTCGGTTATCCCCATGAGATGCTCACGCAGCGAACCCTGTACGATTTGCTTGCGGAGACGCCCGAGCAGGCGGCGGCGATTCTCGCCGAGGCGCGTTCGAAGCCGCCGTTTGTTCTGACCGTGCGCCGTCCTGACCGCGAGGAGCGCATTATCGAAGGGGTGATTCACGAACTGCCCGATTACGAACTGCTCCATCTCAGTTTTGCCGACCTGACGGAGCTGCATCTGCCCTACCGAGTCTGGCGTCGTATTGCGACCATCCCACCGCAGCGCACGGGGTTCAGCTTTCTGCGGGAGGCTGCTCGCCTGATTTCAGAAGCGATGGGCAGCGCGCATGTCTATGTGGGACGATTGGTTGCTGTCGAGCGCATCGAGGGGATGGTCTATGCCGCCAACGGCGACCTTCGCGAGCCGTTCGACTACGCCCTGCGCGCGACGCCCTGCGAGAATGTAGTGACGAGCGGCGTCTGCTTCTACTCGCGCGATGTGCAGCGTCTATTTCCCGAGGATCGGGCGTTGCAGGAGATGAAGCTGGAGAGTTATATAGGTGCGCCGTTGCGCGACTCGTTCGGGCGCGTGATTGGCATTTTCTGGATTGCGGATGTAAAGCCGCTGCCCGAAGTCGTTTCACTGCAAGAACTGTTTCAGGTGTTTGCCACGCGCGCGGCGCATGAGCTGCTGCGTGAGCGCACGGAGACGGAGGCGCAGCAGCTGCGCGAGCAACTGATGCAGGCACAGAAGATGGAGAGCATTGGACGCATGGCAGGTGGACTGGCGCACGATTTCAATAACATGCTGACGGCAGTGCTGGGCTATGTCGAGCTGGCGCAGGGTGCGCTCCCCGAAAGCAGCCCTGCGCATGGATTCCTCAACAACGCGATTCTCGCCATCGAGAAAGCTGCGGGGACTACACGCCAGCTAATGGCGCTCGCCCGCAATCAACCCATGCAACGCCAGTTGCTTAACCTGAACGCTGTTGTGAACGAGGCGCTACAACTTGCCGAGACATGGATGCCGTCCCACATCCAGATTCAAACCTACCTCAGCGAGTCGCTCTGGCAGGTGGAAGCGGACGCAGCGCAACTGGTTCAGGTGCTGCAAAATCTTTTACTCAATGCTCGCGACGCGATCCCTGAATTGGGCGGGATGATTACCATCGAAACGAAAAATAGCGTGCTGGACGCCGATTATGCCCGTTCGCACTACGAAGTGGTTCCGGGCGAATATGTGATGCTGATGGTCTCCGACACGGGCGTCGGAATGTCGCCGCAGGTACGCGATCGGATTTTCGAGCCATTCTTCACCACAAAGCCGCGTGGGCAAGGCACTGGGCTGGGTCTCTCGATTGTCTACAGCATCGTCAAACAGTTGGGCGGGCATATCTGGGTCTACAGCGAGGTGGGCAAAGGCACGACCTTCAAAATCTACCTGCCGCGCGCCCTTGACCGTGCTGGTATGGTCGCTACTGCGCCGTCGCCCGCCGCCGAGACGCCCCGCGGGCACGAGACGATACTGGTCGTAGAAGATGAGCCTGGTGTGCTGGAGGTTGCTGTGGAGACGCTGCGCCAGCATGGCTACACGGTGCTTGCCGCGAATTCGCCTGCGGAGGCGTTGCAACTTGCCCAGAACTACGGCGAGCCGATACATCTACTGGTGACGGATGTGGTGATGCCCGTTATGAGCGGGCGGGAGCTGGCGGAGTATCTGACGCGCCTCTACCCCCAGCTGCGCGTCCTCTATGTGTCGGGCTACACGGAAAACGCTATTGCCCACCATGGCGTGCTGGAATCGGGGATCCAGTTCCTGCCGAAGCCCTACACGCCCGCGCAACTCGCGCAAAAAGTGCGCGAAGTGCTGGAGTGCGACTGACTAACGGGCGGCGTTGCCTGCGGTATACTTACGGACATGCGGATTGTTCTCGGCGTCGGTGGAGATGGGGCTTACGAACACGCCTTCGCCTGGGTTCAGGCGTTAGGCTTCAAGCAGCCTCAGGTGATACTGGCTTCCGTAATTGAGCCGCCGCGCCCCCCTGTGGTGGGGGTGGTCGCGCCCTTCCCGAATGAGGTTCTTCTGAGCGCGGTTCAGGCGCAGGAAGCGACAGCGCAGGAGCGACTGAACGCCTTACAGCAGACGCTGCAAGCACAGGGGATTGAGTCCGAGACAGTGATTCTGCACGGTCAGGCGACCGCGCGCCTGCTGGAACTGGCGGAGGAGCGGCAGGCAGATTTGCTGGCGCTGGGCGGCACGCGGAAGGGCGCGCTGCAGGCGTTTTTCGTGGGCAGCGTCGCGCGCGCGGCGCTCACCACCGCGAAGCAGAGCCTGCTCATCGCCCACACGCCGCCGCCCACCGACGCACCCCTCCACGCCGTACTGGCGACCGACCACTCCGAATATAACTATCGATGCATCGACCTGCTGCTCCTGTTCGCGCCGCGCAACCTGAAACGCATCGCCGTCACCACTGCGTTCGATTTAGACGAGGAGACGCTGGAGTCGCTCACGCGCAACGCGCCTGTCGTCAAGGAATCGGGCGTGGAGTGGATTATTGAGCAACTCCATGAGCGCAACCGCCGAGTGTGTGAGCGGCTACGTCCGCTGCAGGCGGCGTGTGAGTCAGTTGTGGTGGAGGGCTTGCCCATCCCGTCGATTCGCGAAGCGATGGATGAGACGCAGTCGCAGCTGCTGATTCTGGGCGCGAAGGGGCACGGGTTGATTGAGCGCATCTCGTTGGGCAGCGTCTCGTATCACTTTGCGATTGGCGAGCGGGCGAACCTGTTGCTATTGCGGGTTGCGGAGTGAGCCATGCGCCTGCGTAGACGCCTGATTGGGGTAATCGGCAGCTCCGTCGGGACTCCGGAGCAAATTTATCTGGCGCGCGCTGTCGGCAGACTAATTGCGCAGCGGGACGCTGTTCTGGTCTGTGGCGGGATGACGGGTGTGATGCAGGCGGCGGCGCAGGGCGCGCAGGAAGCGGGCGCACTGACAATCGGAATCCTGCCGGGCGCAAACGCTGCTGAGTCGCCCCCGAACGAATTTATCGAGATTCCCCTGTTTACAGGACTGCGTGAGGCGCGCAACTACCTGATTGCCAGCGTCTGTGAGGGGCTGATTGCGATTGGCGGCGGCTACGGCACGCTCTCCGAAATCGCGCTTGCGCTCAGGCTTGGCAAGCCCCTCGTGCTGCTCCACAGCTGGCAGTTTCAGATCGAAGGAGAGCTGCTGTCTGTTCCTACTGCCGACACGGCGGAAGAGGCGGTGGAACGCCTCTGGGCGACGCTGGGTTAGGAGGGACGATTTCACACGGGAGGGGCTGACCAAATGATGGAGCGGATGTCTTGAGTCGTCGGTGGGGACGCCGACGCTACGAACTCGGTTCCGTAGCGTCGGCGTC
>CALKLF010000094.1 GCA_937992175.1 uncultured Fimbriimonadales bacterium
GTGGGGGTAAAAAGGGACGACTTAACATTTGAGGCACTTATTACCCTGTTTCGCGTTCGTATAAACGCAGCGTCATCAATAGTCCCGCAATCGTTTTGGAGTCTTTAATCTGTCCCTCCAGGATCATTGTCTCCACCCCGCGCAGCGGCGTGGGAACCAGCTCTACCAGCTCGTCTTCATCCAGTTGCTGCGCGGCGGGGGCTAAATCCTCCGCAAGGTAGACATGCAGCACCTCCTGCGAGTACCCAGGCGCGAGGTACTGACTGAACAGTTTGCGCATCTGGCGAGCAGTGTAGCCGGTCTCCTCTTCCAGCTCGCGGCGAGCGCAGGCGTCGGGCGGCTCGTCTGGCTCCAGCGTGCCTGCGGGAATCTCCAGCAGCGTCTCGCCCACCGCCTGACGGTACTGGCGAATCAGCAGCACAGTCTCACTGTCCAGCAGCGGCACGATTGCCACCGCGCCCCGATGCTCCACAATTTCACGCCGCGCGGTGCGTCCGCTCGGCAATCGCACCGTGTCGATGCGCAGCGTCACCACGCGTCCGCGATAAATGACATGGCTCTCGATCAGCTCTTCCTTAAGGTGCAGCGTTTATTCTCCTAAGGTACGGCGGGATTCCTCGCTGCGCTCGGAATGACACGGGGTCATGCGGCGAATAGCGATTGTCATTCCGAGCGCAGCGAGGAATCCCGCCCAATTTTTGAGATGGATTCTGGCTTCCTGCGAGTGCGCGCTTTGAGGCGCAGCCACTGCCAAGCATCTTCTAAAGTGGGCAGGCGCACATAGATTGCTCGGATGTTGCCGTAGCCCTCTTGCAGCAAGCGCAGGGCGAGCGCGTCGTCGGCGTGCAGGCGCAGACGATAGCCGTCGGGCAGCTGCTCGATGCGCAGCTCCACATCGCTTAGCCCTTCCAAAATCGGTTCGGGGTCGCGCGCCTCGATCTCGATCGCCGTCGCCTCCTGCTCAGCGATTAGGCGCTCGGGCGCGTCGTCGGCAAGGAGGAGCCCCTCGTCGAGCATCAGCACACGGTCGGCGCGTTCGGCAATCGCTGGGTCGCGCGTGGTGAACAGTACCGCCGCGCCGAATCGGCAGCGGTCGTCCAGTTCGTTCCACAGACGGCGTCGGCGTTCGAAGTCGGCGTACTCGAACGGGTCATCCAGCAGGTACAGTGGGGCGTGTTGCGCCAGTGCGCCGCCCACGCGCAGTATGTGGCGCTGCCCGTCTGAGAGTTCGCTCAAGGGCGTCTCCACTCGTTCGCCCACCCCCAGCACTTCGAGCATATAGATGGCGCGCGTGAGCGAGGGGGCGTAGCGTTTGAGGAAACTCAGCGGCGTCACCGTGCGCAGGGCACGCCCTTCTGGCAGCTCAGGCATCACTGCGAAATCGGCGACCTCAAGCCGTCCACCCTCCAGTGCCACTTCGCCTGCAATCAACGCGAGGAGTAGGCTCTTGCCCGCGCCCGACGGTCCGAACAGCGCGACCAGCTCGCCGCGTTCGATGGCGATATCCATCGGCAGGATACCTACGCCGCTGCGTTGCGCCGACTCGATGCCTTCCGCCCGCAACACGACGCGCTCCGACGCCATGCTTATCGCACCACTTCAGGATTGGTCTGCGCCATCGCCGCCAGCGCCTGCTCTGCGAACTGCTTGATCTCCTCGCGGTCGCGCTCAGGGTTACCGCCGGAGGGTTTCAGGAACCGCACAAAGTAGGCGCGCTGCTGATCCATTCCCATCAGACGCGCCAGCAACAGAAAAATCCGCGCCGACGAGGTATCCGTGCGATAGCCCAGCGGCGTCGTGTAGAAGTAAATCCCAACCGCCTGCCGATTGCCTTCCGACGAGACCAATCGCACAAAGCTAGCAGGTATCGTCGTCTCCTTCCCAGGAACCTGGAGTGGGATTTCGTCGGTATCGGCGAATTTCCAGTTCTGCACACGGAAGCAGACCTGCGGGTTGTGGAACGCGCCTGTGTGCGAACCGCCGATAATCGAGAGGTCCGCCTGATCGCCGCGGGAGTTCACATAGATTCGGGCAACATACTCGTCGGGTTTGAGCTCGTTCCTTGCCGCCTCCGACATCGGGTACTCCTCGAGCAGCGTCCAGTCGCCCAGTACCGTCGGAATCTTGTCGAGCGTTTTCCCTTCCTTCAGGGGTTCGGGACGGGGCATGAACTGAACTGCCAGCACCAGCCCGATTGTCAGGAACATCAAGACGAATACTGGCGCGCCGAAGCGTTTCCAGTCCATCGGGGGTGCAGGGATGGGCTGTATTGTGGCGTGGGCGTCCCCGCCCAAGCGCGGCTCAGCCCCTGTGGCGTGAGCGTCCCCGCCTAAGCGCGGCTCAACTTCAGCACGCGTAGAGCTGTTATCTGCACGGACAGGATTATCTATGCCACGCGCTTCGCCATCCTCTGCACGGGCGGGGACGCCTGCGCCACGGTCTTCAGGTTTTAATTTCATCTCTTCCATCCTAACCACCTCGCGATTAGAAACAGCGACACAAATGGGATCAGAATCTCCAGCGCGCCCGTCGTGGGAATGTTGATTGTGCCCAGCACGGGCAGAGTCAGCTCGTAGCCCTCGTGGGCGATTTTCGCCGCCTGGGCGCCATACTCATGACCTGCAACACCAATCAAGGCGATGCGCAGCCCGTTCGAGATAATCGCAATTGGCAGGAGCGCCGCAGGCAGAATCAACTTCTTCCACAATGGCATGTCCACAAGGGTATAGAAAAACAGAATGAAAGTCAGCAGCGCAATCGTGACCTTGAATCCGCTGCACTCTACCCCGACAAGGAGCTTGTAGCTCGAGGGCATGATGATGGTCGACTGGTCTTCGCGCAGAATATTGTAGAAGGGACGCAGCATCGCCTCAGCCACATCGGTCGACCAGACCTGAACGGGGTTCGTGATTTCATCGAACACCACGGAAGGCATCGGCATCATCAGATACAGAAAGAGCAGAGGATAGAGCAGCACGCGCGTAATCGCGACGCCCCAGAGCAGCAGGCTCCCGCCGATGAGAAACAGCGGAAACGCCATGCTGGAGACCCAGCTGGAGTAGCCCCACAGCCCCAGCAGGTGGATCCCCGTCGCGAGCAGAAACAGCGGCGCGCCCAGCCACGACGGTTTCGCTGTAAGCTGCAGCAACCGCTCGCGCCGCATCCAGATCATCACCAGCGCGAGCGGCGGCACGAGGTACGCATACGAATAGTAGCCGTTCGGATCGCCCCAGCGCGGCAGCCAGTACCATTGAATCACCTCACGATAGGCGTACAATACCAGCGCCAGAAACGCAATCACCGCTCCCAACAGAATCGGCTGGGGACGCGGCAGCTTTTTCAACTCCAGCAGGAACTGATCCATCGATATCACCTCCTGTCTAAGACTCTATAGATACCTCACTCGCGCCACGAAAAGTCCAGTACTTGTTCATGAAAAAGTTCCAGAACAGCACCGCCGCCGTCGCCGTCGCCTGACACGCCATAAACGCCAGACGCGGCGGCTC
The DNA here is from genome assembly GCA_937992175.1 of uncultured Fimbriimonadales bacterium. Classification (GTDB taxonomy): domain Bacteria; phylum Armatimonadota; class Fimbriimonadia; order Fimbriimonadales; family GBS-DC; genus GBS-DC. The sequence continues at coordinate 3,507 of CALKLF010000094.1, forward strand.
CGGCAAAAAGGGACGAATCAAAAGCGTCGTAATCGTCGAGTTCAGCAGCATGCCAATCACATTTACCGTGACGAACTTGGCAAACTGGCGTGTGCGGGCGCGCTTATCGCGTATCCGAAAAGTCCAGCGACGGTTCCAGATGAAACTGTTGATTGTCGCCGTGCCCGATGAGATGATTTTAGCAAACCACACGGCGGCGGCTTCCGGGCGGAACGGGACGCCCGTGAAGCTCACAAATACGCCGCCCAGCAGGCGTGGAACAGGCGTATAGAAGGTCAGAAAGAACGCGAGGCTCCAGTCGATGGCGGTGTTCATCGCGCCCACCGTCGCAAACTTGAGGAACTGCCGCACGCCGAGTGGCAATGTCTCGACCTTCGAGCGCGTCTTCTGTAGCATGCTCATCCTTGCATCACCCATAAAACGATTAAGCCCCACACCAGCACAGACGCAAGGATATGCTTATCTGTCAGAATCAGCTTTTCCGGGCTGCCGCCCGCGTCGTACCGATGCACCACATAAAAGTAGCGTAGCAGACCATAGGTGACCACAGGCAAAGTATACCAGAGATTCGGATGCGCCTTCGCAGTTTCGGACAGGATGACATAAATCGCGTAGGACTGAAGCGCAAGCCCCAGACAAATCGTGAGTAGGTGTTCCAGCATGGCGGCGGAGTAGTCGCCGAGTGCGCTGCGGTGGTTCACGGCATCCTCGCCCAGCGAAACCAGTTCGTGCCGCCGCTTCGCGAAGCCCAGAAACAGCGCGAGGAAGAAGGTGCAGATAATCAGCCAAGGAGAGATATATGCTTCAATCAGCACTGCGCCCGACGCCGCCCGCAGTAAAAAGCCCAGTGCAATCACGCCCACATCCAGCAGAGGAATGTGTTTCAGATAGAAGGTATACAAGGTGCTTTGGAGGGCGTACACCAGCACGATGACGCCGAACGGGACGCGCAGCCAGAACGCCAGCCCCAGCCCCAACGCGAGCGACGCCGCCGCGCCCAGCCACGCCACCGACACCGGCAACCGCCCCGACGCAATCGGGCGATGCTGTTTTTTCGGATGCCGACGGTCGCGCTCGCGATCTAAAATATCGTTCACCAAGTAGATGCTGCTTGCGGTGAAACAGAGCGCGAAGAAGCCCAGCGCGGTTTGCCACAGCAGGGTCAGGTTCGTGAACTGCGCCGTGAACAGCAGCGCGGCGAACACCAGCAGATTTTTCGTCCACTGGTGGGGACGCATCGCCTGGGTCAGGGCGACGCTGACGCTCCACGGATTCACGGCGACGCGCGTCTGACTCATACGGGCGCTGCCTCCTTCTGATAGGCTTTCACGGTGCGTTTAATCCCTTCCTGCAGGGTGTGGCAGGGCTGATAGACCAGTGTGCGCTGAACGAGGCTAATGTCGGCATAAGAGCGGCGGATGTCGCCTGCGCGTGGAGGCTGGTACTCAGGGTGCAACGGGTACCCCACTGCCTGCTCAATTGCCTGCAGCAGCTCCAGAAGTGTGTAGCGCGTCCCGCTGGCGAGGTTGAACACCCCGCCGACGGCGTTTGGAAGCGTCGCACCCAGCCAAATGCCCCGAATCAAGTCGTCGATATAGATAAAATCGCGCACTTGCTTGCCGTCGCCGAAAATTATCGGCTTGCGGTCGGTCAGTGCGGCGGTAATCCAGCGCGGCACGACGGCGGCGTATTGCGAACGCGGGTTCTGGCGCGGCCCATACACATTGAAGAAACGGAAACTCACAGTCGGCGTGCCGAACACACGATAGTAATCCTGACAGAGCAGCTCACCGTAGTGCTTGCTCCAGCCGTAGGGCGAGATGGGCGCAGGGCGCATCCCCTCCCGCTTAGGCAGGCGCGGCGAGTCGCCGTAGACCGCTGCCGAAGACGCGAACACGAACCGCTCACAGCCCTCGCGCCGCGCCGCCTCCAGCAGCAACTGCGTGCCGTACACATTCACCTCGAAGGTCTCCACTGGCAGCTCCATCGACAGGGGCACAGAAACCTGCGCTGCGAGGTGGAACACCATTGTGCAGCCCTCGACCGCCTCATTCACCGTGTTTGGGTCGGCGACGCTGCCGCGAATAAACTCGATGTCGTCCAGCACTTCGCGCAGGTTGTCTAAACTGCCCGTGGAGAGATTGTCCAGCACGCGCACCTGTCCGTGCTGAAGTAGAAACCGCGTCAGATGCGAGCCGATGAAGCCCGCGCCCCCCGTCACCAAAAATCGCCGCTCAGTACGCGCCATCGCCTTTTAGGATTGCTGGGATCGTGCGGAGCAGGATTTTGAGATCCAGCCCCAAGGAGATATTTTCCACATAATAGATATCGAGCCGCATCCATTCATCAAAAGTAAGGTTGCTGCGCCCGCTCACCTGCCATAGTCCCGTGCAGCCCTGCGGGACGGCGAATCGGATGTAATATTCTACTTTATCGAAGCGGTTCACATCGTAGGGCGCCATCGCGCGGGGCCCCACCAGGCTCAGGTCGCCCTTTAGCACATTAAACAGCTGCGGCAGTTCGTCGAGGCTGTATTTGCGGATGAATCTGCCGATGCGCGTCATGCGGGGGTCGTCTTTGATTTTGAACGCGCCGCCCTGTTTCTCGTTCATGTGCATCAGCAGCGGTTGTAGCTCCTGCGCGTTGCAGCGCATCGAGCGAAACTTATACATGATGAAGGGTCTGCCGTAGCGTCCGAGCCGTATCTGACGGAAGAAGACGGGTCCAGGCGACTCCAGTCGGATAAGCAGCGCGATGAGGAGCATTACTGGAGAGAGGAGGGTCAGCGCCAGCGCCGAGCCAACGATATCGATGAGCCGTTTCCAAAAGGCGTGCGGGAGTTTGACATCGGGGATATACTCTGCAAAGGGCGAGCATTCGGGCGCGTGCGAGCAAGGCGTTGCTTTGCCCGCCGCCCGTTCAATGGTCGTCGTCGGTCGGCTTATCATTAATGACCTCCTTTCAACGGGGGCGCGCATGCGCGCCCCCGGATTGCATCAATCGCGCGGCGTGGTCTGTTCGGGTTCGGAGTCGTCCACGCGGCTGCTCGCGGCGGGCAGCGCGGCGCGTTCCACCACGCCGTTGCGCCCGCTCAGCGCGCGGTGATAGCCCTTCTGGAAGTGGCGGTACACCACGCTGTCGTCGAGGCGCACCTTGTTCAACACCACGCCCACAAGGTTCGCGTTATGTTGCTTGAGCCGCGCCAACATCTCGCGCGTGGCGTCGGTCATACCCTGCCCTGCAGCATGGACGACCAGCACATTCCCCGCCGCCAAGCCAATGACCGTACTGTCGGCGAAAGTAGCGGCGGACGGCGTATCGATAATGATGAAATCCGCCACTTTTTTGAGGGTCTCCAGCAGTTGCTGCATTTCGGGCGAGCGCAGCAGACGGATGGGGTTTTCGGACGGTGCGCCCGCGCCGATGAACACCAGTCCCTCGATGGCGGTCTGCTGTACCGCTTGCTCCAGCGTCGCTCTGCCCGCCAGAATGTCGCTAAGTCCGGGGTGGTTCACATCCGCGCGCACGAGGCGGTGCAGTTGCGGGTTGCGCATGTCGCCGTCGATCAGCACGACGCGCGCGCCGTCGCGCGCGAGGGTCAGCGCAAGGTTATAGGCGACGGTGGTGCGCCCCACATCAGGGTCGGCGCCCGTGATGGCGACGGTAGGTCCGTTCAATCGTCCGTTCGCCTCCATCAGGCTGGTGGAGAGCAGTTGGTAGGACGCGCTCAGCGGCGTCTGCTCGGCGCGGTCGCGTGCGAGCAGGGCGCGAGTCATGCGCGGCAACGCGGCGATGACGGGCACGCCAAACAGCGACTCCGCCTGGCTGGGCGTGTAGATGCCTTGGTCGACCTGCCCCAGCAGCAACACAAGTCCAGTAGACAGAATCAAGCTCAAAGCGAACGCCAGTGCGACGCGCAGCGGGAGGTTTTTATCCACAGGACGCGCGGCAGGGCCGTCGATAATTTTCACGAAGCCCGCAGTCTGTAGCTCGCTCTCGCGGGTGAGCGCCTCGTCGAGCTTTTGCTTGAGCAGGCGCACCTTGCCTTCCGCCAGCTGCACTTTGAGCGTGAGTTCATCGGCAATGCGCTGTTTTTCAGGCAAGCCTTCCAGTTTCGCGCGTGTCTCCGCTAACTGGTTGCGCAGTTCGTTGACCCGCTTTTCAGCGACCTGCGTCTCTACCATCGCCTGCAGGTAGTCGCGTTTGAGAGCTTCGTAGAGGTTATTCAGTCCGGTGGTCTCGGCGTCGAGAATCATTGCCTGTTGCTCGGCGAGTTGTTTCTCCAGCTCCTCGATGCGTCCCTTGATGCGCAACACATCGGGATGGTTCTCGCCGCGTCCCTGAGCGATTTGCGCCTGCAGTTCGTTTTGCGCGCGCGCCAGATCCGATTGAGCTTGCTGTAGAATCGGGTTGTTGCGCGTGACCTTGCTCAGCTGGCGATACTCGCCGCCGCCAGGGCGTCGTTCTTCCTGGCGCAGTTGCTGAGTTAGTCGCGCCAGCCGCGCCGCTGCAGACTGTCGCGCCACCTCCGCGTCATACAGCTGCAGCTCCGCCCGCGAGATGGACTGCAACATGATGTTGGTCTGGTTCTGCGATTGGATGACATCCTTGTTCTGGTTCAGATACTCGCTGAGCTGGCGCGTGGCACGCTCATATTCGCGTTGCGCTTGCTGGTATTCCTGCTCGATGAACTCACGCGAGGGGCGGGCGGTTTGACTGTTGAGCTGGCTGTATTGATCCTGGAACTTGCGCAGCAGCACTTCCATCGCGTACTGCGCCTGCTTCGGCGCGACCTCGATATCGCCCTGCGTCTTGATGATGATGCTCAGGTATTCCGTGTTCGGGATGGGCTTGATTTCGGTGCGCCGCACCAGATCGACCACGCCTGCAAAGTCCTGCTCATTCGGGGGGACGGTCTGTTTGATTCGCTCGGCAGGTTCCCACTGTCCGCTGTCTTTGATTTCGCGCCAAGTGCTGAGCAGCACGCCGTAGCTGCCCACCACATTCGCGATGTTCTGCAGGCGCGTAATCAGGTCGACTTGCAGCGAGTAGGGGTCGGGGTAAATCACGGTGCGGTTCGCCTGCAGC
>CALKLF010000095.1 GCA_937992175.1 uncultured Fimbriimonadales bacterium
GGGGAGCGAACTGCGCCGCAGTCCCCCAACCGTCCCCAAAGCGCGCGAAGCGCACCTGGTGCGACGGCATTCCTGCCGTCGCCTTTCCCGCCGCGCTCTCTTAGTGCGACGGCATTCTTGCCGTCGCGTGGTCAGCCCCCACTCGCCCAGCGACGGCAGGAATGCCGTCGCACCAGGTGCGCTTCGCGCGCTTTGGGGACGGTTGGGGGACTGCGGCGCAGTTCGCTCCCCCTCTCCCGCGTCGCGGGAGAGGGGGCAGGGGGGTGGAAACAATAGCGACGGCAGGAATGCCGTCGCACCAGGTGCGCTTCGCGCGCTTTGGGGACGGGTGGGGGACTGCGGCGCAGTTCGCTCCCCCTCTCCCGCGTCGCGGGAGAGGGGGCAGGAGGGTGAGGGCAACCAGGGCATACTCCGCTTACTTCCATCCGCTTTTGTCTCACTGGAATTCTGAATTTAGTGCGCCCAATTCATTAGGGACGCGCCTCCACCTCGTACCAGAGCGTTCGGTGCTTCGAGCCGAGTTCGAGCGCAGCGCGGTCTCTGCCTTGCGGGATCGCGCTGACCTCGCGGGTACGTGCGCCGTTCTCGTTCAACGCCCAGCATCGAACCCGTTGCGCGGGATACGGCAGGCTTAGCACGATTTCGGGGACAGCGATTCGCGTGGGCGCGCTGCCCCACTGGTTGCCGACCGTGGCGCGGTTCTCGCCCAGCTCGCGGAAGTTCCAGCCCGTGTTCTCCGCCGTGCTGAGAGCGGTAATCAGCACGCGCCAGACGGGTTTCTCCTGCAGCACGGTAATCGCCACGACGCCAAAGCCGTTTAGCGGCGCGCTGAGCGCTTCCAGCGTAATCTTGTCGCCGAGGTCGTGCGCGCGTCCGCTGATGAAACCAATTGCCGCTTTGGACAAGCGCGACTTGACCAGCAGGTAGCACCGCCCCGCCTGTCCGCGATTCCAGACCATCTCGCCCGTGTCGGCGATGCGCTGCGCGCTCGAAACCGACACATCGCGCGGTCGGAGCGCGCCGCTGGGAATCTGCCCTGGCTCCAAGGCGAGCGCGATACGATGTACCGTGACTGCCCTGCCGTCCAGCCGAGCGAACCTGCCGTCGGGCAAGCCCCACGCCCACGACTGGCGCAGCGCGTCCAGCTCCTCGTCGCGGGTGAGCGCGGCGCAGAGCAGCTTCTGCGCCGGGCGCACATCGCCGCGCACAAAGAGCGCCGCGCACGCCCGCGCCAAGCCCCACTTCGCAGGGTGCGTGCGCTGCTCAAAGTAGCTGTTAATCCGCCCCTCGCCCGACGACGCGCCATAGTCAAACAAAAACAGCCCGTCCCAGTCCTGCAGCGCGCCGTGCACCGCAAGCAAGAGCGCGCCCTCCGCCGCGTACTGGTTCGGCGCGGGGTGGTCGTACTCCGTTACAGTAAACGGCTTACCCGCCACACGCTGCAGCGCCAGCCGTGAGAGCGTTGTCTCGTCGCTGTTAATCATCGCCTCGTTGCGCACGAACCAGTTGTTGGAATCCCACGCCGCGCTGGGGAACTCCGGGTGCATCCAGTAGGCGTGCCCGTCGACCGAGTCGAGTTGCGCCATGAGGTGGGGCGTGCTGCAGCCGATAATTGTGCCGAACACAACGCCCTTGTAGCCCAGATCGCGCTTGAGGTAGTCCGCCATCTCCCGCCAGTAGGCGCGCTCGGTCTCCCAGAGGAACTCGAACCAGTCGCGCAGGGCGGCGGGGGTGGCGTCGCTGCGTTCGCGATACAGGATGATAGGCACGCGCCCTTCGCTTAGCAGGTCGCCGTCGGGCAGAAACCGCAAATCGCCCCCAGTAGAGAGCCACATATCGGCGAAAAAGACCTCGCCCTCCTGTTCACTGAGCCGATCGAAGTTCAAGCGGGCGTTGTGGTCGCTGCGCGGCGCCACGAAGCTGAATTGGTACTCGCGCCACTCCGTGTCCACTTCAAATCGCCGTTCGAAGCCGAGCTGCTCCCACGGCTCATACGCTTGCCCGATGTTCACGCCGAGCGTGCGCCGCTGGCTCGCGCGGGCATGGAATCGTACAGTGTAAAGCCGCCCTGCCTCGAAACGCAGTCCCGTCTGATTGAACTGCACATGCCAGAGGGTCGGACTGGTCTGCGTAATCTGGATTCGGGCGATGTGCGAGCCGTTGGGACCGCCGGGTTGGGTGCTGCCTGTGGCGCGCGCCTCGCCGTGCTGCTCCAGCACCCACAGTTCCAGCCCGCGCGTGAAGCGTGGGTTCTGGAACATCTGCTCGCCCAGCGGCTCGCTGCGCTCGCCCCACGCGCGGCGCAGGGCGTCTGTTGTGCCATACCTGCGCTGCAGCCAGCGGTTCCACTCTGCCTGCAGGTCGTCCCGAAACACGGTGGGCGCGTTGTCCAGAAAGCCCGACATCCAGCCCTGAATCAAGCCGTTTTCGTTGTTAATCTCCACCATCGCGACGGCGGGGTCGTCGGCGTAGGTTCTCCCCGTATGTGGGTTGCGATGGGTCAGCAGCTGCCGCGCGAACTCTTTTTGCAACTCGATGAGTGGGCGATAGAAACAGCCAATCGCATGCTGCGCCTTCACATCCTGCACCTGATCGATTTCAGTCGGCAGTCCGTCCGCTGCGTAAAATCGGCGGTTCACCAGCAGATTGATATTGGTGTAGACCCCCCGCTCGCGCAGTTGCGCGAAGAGATAGTCGAAGCGCGCCAGCGCGTTTGTGTTGAACCGCCGCGAGCCGCCCGCGCTGTAATCAATCACTGACGGCTGCGACCAGAAGGCGTCCATGTGATGGAAGCGCACGATGTTGAAGCCCGCCTGCGCGATCTGATCCGCCATTTTCACAGCGTCGGCTTGAGTAGGGAAGCATGCGCCTGCGGTGATGTTCACGCCCCAGAAGCGGATGCGTTTATTGCCCAGATAGTAATGTCCATCCGTGCCGACACGAATCCAGCCGCGCGTCCCTGCGGGCTTATGATCGATCAAGAACCGAAAATCCGCCGCGCCCTGCGCCGGGCTGCTGAACGGAATCACCCACGGAAAGCTCCCTTGGGTTTGCATAGCGTTGAAACGATTCAATAAAGTAGGTGGGATTCCTGCTTTTAACTCCCAGCATGGGCGGTTCTGATACTTACTAAACTAATCGGGGTTTCAGATGGCGTAAATACGGACGGCTAAATCCGTTCCTGTGCAAACAAAGCCGACCTGTGCGGGCTTCGTTTGCACAGGAACGACTTCAGCCGATAGCGAATGCGGTGGTTAGGTTATTATTCAACCCCCATAGCCGTCCTGAATCCCTTTTCGGGAACATTTGTCGTGGGATGAACTTCTCCTGTCAGCAACGAGACAAACACGCAGGAATTGTCAACCGTGAGGCGAATTTACCATCACCCCAACAGGAGACAATCGACGTGCTGCACCAACGCCAGAGCGTGAAACTATTAGCGATTGCGCTAAGCCTTGCGTTGCTGGTGGGGCTAAGCCTGCCCTGCCGCCCACAGGCTCCCCACGAATCGTCTACTGGGCAACACCAGCAACCAACATCCGAATCGTCCCAACATCAGGACGACCCCGCTCCTGAACCGCGTCCTGAACTCAAACCGCAGGTAGAAGCTCTCCGAAGCATGTTTAACGAACTGAAGTACGCTGAAACGCTGCAGCAAGCCGACGCCCTCCTGCAACAGGCAAGCGAGAAAGGCGACAAAACTGGACAGGCATATTCCCATCGGTTTCGGGCATGGGCGTTGCAGGGGCTGAGCCGTCTGGAAGAGGCGGTTGTAGCGTGGCGTCAGGCGCATGGGTTGTGGCGGGAGTTGGGGGATGGAGTATTTGAGGCGGAGGCGTTGCTGGGATGGGCGCTCTGTTTGTGGCGTACGGAGCGGGCGCAGGCGGAGGGCTTAATCGAGCAGGCGTTAGGCTTGGCGCAGACTGAGCGGCGTCGTCCGCTGGCGATGGCGCAGGTACTGAGCGATAGCGGCGCAGCCTGGTACGGTCTTGCCGATCTAAGTGTTTCGAGGCGCTGTTTTGAGCAGGCGTTGGCAATCCAAAAACGCTTCGCTCCCCACTCCGTAGGGATGGCGCTCACCCTCAACAATCTGGGAAATATCGCGGCGGATCGAGGCGATTTAGCGGCGGCGCAACAATATTACGAACAGGCGTTCGCAATTCAGGAACGCCTTGCCCCTAACTCACGGGAAGCAGCCGTCATACTGAGCGGTCTGGGGTCTACCGCTTTGTATCGGGGCGACCTGGAGGCGGCGCAGCGATACTTTGAGCGCGCCTTGGCGATTTTCGAACCGCTCGCCCCCAAGTCGCTGGAAATAGCCGTTATACTCAACAGTTTAGGCGTAGTGGCGTATAACCGAGGCGACCTGAGTCGGGCGCAGCAATATTATGAGCAGGCGCTGGGGATTTATGAACGCCTTGTCCCCAACTCGCTGGCAGCAGCGCAAACGCTGAACAATCTGGGATTAGTGGCATATAATCGTGGTAATCTGGAGGAATCGCTACGGTACTTTGAGCGGTCGCTTGCGCTGAAGGAACGCCTCGTCCCTGACTCGCTGAGTGTGGCGCAGACGCTGAACAATCTGGGAAATGTCGCTCGCCATCAGGGTGACTTGGCAACCGCTCAACAGCGCTATGAGCAGGCGCTGGGGATTTATGAACGCCTTGCTCCTAACTCGCTGAGTGTGGCGCAGACGCTGAACAATCTGGGGATTGTGGCGCGTCAGAGGGGCGACTTAGCCTTAGCCCAGGGCTACTATGAACGGGCGTTGGCGATCCAAGAACACCTTGCTCCTAACTCGCTGAGTGTGGCGCAGACGCTGAACAATCTGGGGATTGTGGCGCGTCAGAGGGGCAACTTAGTAACCGCTCAACAGCGCTACGAGCAGGCGCTAGGGATTTATGAACGCATGGCTCCCGATTCGCTAAGAGAGGCGGTGGTGCTGCACAATCTGGGGAATGTGGCGATCGCGCAAGGCGACTTGGAGAGGGCGCAACAGTACTATGAGCGCGCGTTGATCATTCGGGAACGGCTTGCCCCCCAATCGCTGGAGGTCGCGGATACCCTGCACAATCTGGGAAATGTGGCCTTTAGCCGAGGCGACCTGGAGCGGGCGCAGCAGTACCTGGAGCAGTCGCTGGCAATCGCGGAGCGCCTTGCGCCTAACGCGCTGGAGGCGGCGCATACCCGCTATGTTTTGGCGCAGCTAAAACTCGTCCAGAACCAACCTCAAGCCGCCCTCCAACATCTCCAGCGCGCCCTCGCCATCACCGAGACGCAGCGCCAAGCGGTCGCCGATCCCGAAACCCGCGCCCTGTTCAGCGAACGCTACTTCAGCCCCTATCCTATCCTCGCTCGCGCTTACCTGCAACTCAAACAGCCTGCCCGCGCCGCGGAAACCCTTGAGCGCAGCCGCGCCCGCAGCCTCGCCGAAACCCTTCAGCAACGCCAACTCGCCTTCGCCGAAAACACCCCCAACCCCCTGCGCCAGCTCCTGCAGCAACAACAGCAACTCAGCGCGAAACGGCTCCAGACCTACCGCCAACTTCAGGAGACGAACGCAGACGACGCGGAAACGATTGCCCAACTCCAGCGCACGCTGCGCACATTAGACCAGCAACAGCGCACGCTGGACGATCGCCTGCGCAAAGAGTTCCCTGACTACGCCAACCTCGTGCTGCCCAAACCGCTGGGCATTCAACAAATCCAGCAGAGCTTAGACGCAGGAACCGTGCTGCTCTACTACGCTCTCACGGAGGACCATCTGCTGATTATTGCCGTCTCGCGCACGGAGGTCCGGGGCGTCGCCCGCAAGGTGGATGTCGTGCATTTAGAAAAGCAAGTCCAGCAGCTGCGCGCCGTGCTGAGTAAGCCACCCGTGTTCCGCAACGCATTGGAGCGTAGGGAATGGCGACAACAGAGCCAGTGGTTGTACGCTGAACTTGTCGCCCCTATGCAGGGGATGCTGAAGAACGTTCAGCGCGTGCTACTGTGTCCCGACGGGGTCCTCTGCCAGCTGCCGTGGGCGGCGCTGATTGTGAACACCGAGAACGGCAAGCCCGTGTACTGGATCGAGCGCGTGGCGTTGCACCTCACGCCGTCGGTCGGCGTGTATCGGCAGGCGCGTTCGGTGCAGCCGACCCCGCAAGGCGTAGCAATTACGGCGGTCTGGAACTACACGAACGGCAAGCCGATTGACCTTGCGCAGAACCAGCGTTTAGAGGCGGCGACGCTGCTGCGCCGTTCAGGGGCAGGTACCGTGTTAGAAGACCTGAAGCACGCGCCCGACGAGGTGGACGAGTTGCGCAAGGTGTTCGGCAAGGGGGCGCGCGTGGCGGTGAACGCGCAGGCGACGCCGCAGCGGGCGCAGGAGTTAACCGCAAATGCGCGGGTCGTGCATTTGCTCTGCCACGCGCGGGCAGACCACACGGATCCGCTCAACTCGGCGTTGCTGTTGGCGCCAGCGGGTTCGGATGTGGGTAAGCTTACGGCGGGCGAGGTGCTGTTCCACTGGCGACTCCGTGCGGACCTGGTGATGCTTTCGGCGTGTGAGACGGGCGTGGGCGCAGCGCGGCGGTATGAGGGCGTGTATAGTTTAGGACGGGCGTTCCTGGCGGCGGGCAGTCGGAGCGTGGGGATGAGTTTGTGGGCGGTGTCGGACAAGGCGACAGTGGAGTTGATGAGGGGATTTTACAACCGTTATAAGCGTGGGATGGCGAAGGACGAGGCGCTCAGGGCGGCGCAGTTGGAGTTGTTGCGCACCCCCCAACACGCCGATCCGTATTTCTGGTCGGCGTTTGTGTTGATGGGGGATTACAGGTAATAGAACCCGAGTTGCCCGATTGTATCGTCCTTCAAAGGCGAGGATCTCAACCGTTTCCCGTCGTGTTTCCGTAGCATTTTTCACAAAAAAAAAGCAGTTATTAGCGGTTAGATCGGGTATACTGTTTCAGGCGCTGGGAAGGGTTCCTCCTGGATGCCTGGCGCACAGGCGATACGAACGGCGACGAGTGTGTCGACGACAGCGACCTGCTTTCAGTGCTGTTCGCATTTGGCGCGTCAGGCACAGGCAACACCCGCCACGAAGACATCAATAAAGACGGTATCGTGGACGACGCCGACCTGTTGATGGTGCTGTTCGCGTTCGGGCAGGGGTGTTAGCGATGGTTCCTTCTCCTCCAGTGGAGAAGGAACCAGTCTAACGCCCGCTGATGGCGCGCCACTGATGTTGCTCGGAGTCGAGGATGCGCACCGCTTCGGCGGGTCCCTCGCTGCCGGCGGGGTAGGTGGGCAGCGGGCTGCCGTCGCTCTGCCACGCCTTAAGAATCGGGTCTAACACGCGCCACGCCCACTCCACCTCGTCGAACCGCAGGAAGTGCTGGCGGTTGCCGTCGAGGGCGTCCAGCAGCAGCGTCGTGTAGGCGTCGAAGCCCTCTTGCCCCGCTTCGCGATAGGGCGCGCGCAGCACAATCGTGCGTGGGGTCAGCTCCAGCCCCAGCTTCTTCGCCTGCGCCGTCAGATAGAGCGCCTCGGCGGGCTTCATCTCGAAGATGAACCAGTTCGGCTCCAGCCGATCGAGCGGCGTCTCGCGGAACAGGTGCAACGGCGGGGTTTTGAACTGCACAGCAATCTCGCTCCGATCCGCGGTGAGCCGTTTGCCCGTGCGCAAGTAGAACGGCACGCCGCGCCACCGCCAGTTGTCTACATAGAGCTTAATCGCGGCGTAGGTCTCAGTGGTCGAATTGTGGGGGATGCCCTCTTCTTCCAGATAGCCGGGCACTTGCTCGCCCTCGATGCGCCCAGAGGTGTATTGCGCCCGCACCGCGAAGGCGTTCACCGCGCTGCGGGGGATTGGGCGCACGCTTTTGAGCACCTTCACTTTCTCTGTGCGCAGGTCGTCGTACACGAGGCTGCTGGGCGGCTCCATCGCCGTGAGCGTGAAGAGTTGTATCAGATGGTTCTGAATCATATCGCGCAGCGCGCCCGCCTGGTCGTAATAACTCGCGCGCCCTTCCAGCCCCGAACTCTCCGCCGCCGTGATTTGCACATGCTCGACATAGTTGCGGTTCCACAGCGGCTCCAGCAGCAGGTTCGCAAAGCGAAACACGAGGATGTTCTGCACCGTCTCCTTGCCCAGATAGTGGTCGATACGGAAAATCTGCTCTTCGCGCCAGTGTTCGCGCACCTGCCGATCGAGCGTCTGGGCGCTCTCTAAGTCGTAGCCGAAGGGTTTCTCGATAATCAGGCGTCGGAACCCCTGCGTTTCGTCGTGCAGTCCCGCGTGGGCGAGCAACTGGCTGGCGGTCGCGAACACGCCCGGCGGCAGCGCGAGGTAGAACAACGCGTTCGCCTGCACATAGTCCTGCAGCTGGCACACGCCCGGCTCGTTCAGCTCGCCCTGCACATAGGCGACGAAGCGGCGACAGAAGTCGTTCCAACCGTCGAGTAGCTTGCCCATCGCGCGCAGTTCGGCTTCGGCTTCGTTGAGGTACTGCTCCAGCGTGTAGGGGCGTCGGGCGTAGAGGACGATGCGTACCTGTTCGGGTAGGGCGCGGGCGCGACACAGTTGCAGCAGGGCGGGCAACAGCAGGCGGCGGGTCAAATCCCCAGTCGCGCCGAAGATTACTATCGTTGTCTCACGCTCTGGCATGGCGGGTTAAGGATACCTCTCGGCAACGGGGGCGCCTTGCGCTTGCAGAGAGCGTCAGGTCGCCCCTTGTACCTATCGGGAGTTCGATTTAATCTTTGAGAGACTTATGGGGTTTGAACAAATAACCCCCCAGTCTGCCCAAGCAAATCAATTCGCGCCCACACAATCGGGAAACTCCGCCCGCGCAGGGTTCTAAAAACCCGCATAGGTGGGTTTTTTCGAGTGCTTGGGCGCGAATTGGTTCGCCTGAGACTTTCCACAAGTGCAACAGCGGTCAACTATTGCTTCGTCAACCCTGATTGTTTGGATACTCTGCCCCCCTCCTTTAGGTTCCCCCCGCTGTGCGAGGGGAACCGCCCCGATAAGGGTACAACGGTTGGGTTCAGTGGCAAGGCAGGGGGCGACATTTTTTCCGCCCTCACCCCCTGCCCCCTCTCCCGCGACGCGGGAGAGGGGGAGCCGCTTGCGCCACGCACAAACTCGGCTCCCCTCTCCCACGAGGTGGGAGAGGGGCTGGGGGTGAGGGCAAAAAGGCGGGCACACGCAGCGTTGTGGAACCCAACCGTTGTACCCTTGTCAGACTGTACCGACCGAGACTTCAGGCATCGTAAGCCGTCGGCAGGGACGCCGACGATGTCCTGATCGGTATAACTTCGTCGGCGTCCTGCGGTTGCACAACTCTGTTTATGAGAGGGATTAGCGCGCTCGTCGGCGGCGCAGCCCCAGCAGGCCCGCCAGACCCGCGCCCAGCGCAACCATGCTCGCTGGCTCCGGCACATTCACGCCGAGGTTCACAAACCCCTCCGCGCTCTCGCCCGGACGCAGCACCACACGCCACTGGTACGCGCCAGTAAAGTCCGCCGCGCCAAATGTCGCTGCGGTGTTGGGTAGATTGGTGATCACGGCGTCGGTCAGCCCCAAACGGGTGGTAGTCCACGCCGCCACTTGCCAGCCCACCAGGTTCGCCCCCGAAGCGATGTAGTTCCAGCCTTCCAGTCCGGGCGCAGCGTTCGGCGGCGTGGCGTTGGCAGGACCGTCCCAAATCTTAATCCACCCGCCCACCGGGTTGCCCGGAGTGAAAAACTCCAGACGCGCCATGTCGTTGCCTCCACCCGTGCTCGACGGACCGACCACATCCAGATCCAGATAGTTGAAGAAGTTCACCTCGATGTCGCGGTCGGATGTGTTCGTGATGCGCCATCGCGCAGACAGAATCGCGACGCCCAGGCTCTGGAAGGTTCCTGTGCCCGGCGCGCCCACAATCCCGTCGAACGCATAGGTGATTCGGAACTGCAGCGCGTTCGCCACGCCCGCCACCGGCTCGTTGTAGGTCAGTGTCCCGAAAGCGTACTGACCCGGCACCGCGCCTGCGGAGCTTTGCGCCGCCACCAGGTTGCTCAGCGCGAACTCGCGCGTGTCCGCGCTGCCGCCCACGAACGCGCCCCGATACCACCACCAGTGCTGGAACAAGTGGTCGGGCGATGTGCCGCGCACATAGTTTGCCAGGCCGCCGCCCGTGCCCGTGCGCGCTGCCGATGCGAATGTGTTGTCCACGCGGTAAGTCCACCCGCCGTCCACCAGTTGCAGGAAGCCGGGAGAGCTGGTACTAATCGTGCCCGATTGCGCCAGTGCGGCGCTCACCGTCGTCAGTGCGGCGATGCTCAAAATCGCCTTTCGTATTCCGTTCAATCGCATAGGCATTTACCTCCTCATCTTATAGGACTCGTAAACGAACGAAAAGCGGACAGACTCAGACGGGTTTTAGCGGTATAGAGCGTGTTTCTGATAAGATTACGAGGCGTTAGGAGAGCCGGCTGCATCCAGCGAGGCGCAGAATCGAGCCGTCGGCAGGTTGCTCCTCAATTCATCGGAATTCATCGGAACCGTCTCGCCAGGTGAGCGCCTGGCGAGACGGCGTGTTTACCATGTGTCCGTCTTGCCCGACGGATCGGGCTGAATCGGCGCGCCGAGCCATGAGAAGGGGTAGTTGGCGTCTTCGTACTCCAGCGCCGCTTTCGCCACCTGTAGCGGGCGGAAGGTGTCCATCATCACTGCCATCTCTTCCGTGTGCGTTGCGCCGAGACTTGCCTCCACCGCGCCCGGCTGCGGTCCGTGCGGAATGCCCGACGGATGCAGCGTGATGGAGCCAACCTCAATCCCGCGCCGACTACCGAACTTCTTATTCACATAATACAGAACCTCATCGCTATCGAGGTTGCTGTGGTTATAGGGCACGGGGATCGCCTGCGGGTGGTAGTCCAGCATACGCGGGCAGAAGGAGCAGACAACGAAGCCTGGTCCTTCGAAGGTCTGGTGGATGGGTGGAGGCATATGGATTCGCCCCGTGATGGGTTCAAAGTCGTGGATATTGAACGCCCACGGATACACATAGCCGTCCCAGCCCACCACATCGAAGGGGTGATGCTCGTAGTGGTAGGCGTAGACGCGCCCGCGCCTGTGGATGCGCACCTCAAAATCGCCGATATCCGTGCGCGTCTCCAGCTCTTCGGGCGGGCGGATATCCCGCTCGCAGAAGGGAGAATGCTCCATCAGCTGCCCGTACTCGTTGCGGTAGCGCTTGGGCGTTTCAATCTGCCCGCCAATCGCTTCAATCCACACGAGCTTGGCAGGGAGCGCATCGAACACCAGACGCCAAATCGTGCCGTGCGGGATTACCAGGTAATCGCCTTCACGGAAACGCAAATGTCCAAACTGCGACTCCAGCTTGCCCGAACCTTCATGCACGAATATCAGGTCATCGCCGTCCGCGTTTTTGTAGAAGTAGTCCATCTGCTCAATCGGGCGCGACACGGAGAAGATCACATTCTCGTTGAACATCATCTCCACGCGCCCCGTAATCGCGTCGCCCGATGGGGGCATCTCGCCCGTGCGGAAGTGGCGATGTTGCAGAACCGGCTCGTCCAGCGGCTCGATGCGCCGCTCGTAGCAGGTATGAAACTCCTTCACACGCGTGGGCGGATAGTAGTGATACAGGATCGACTGAATACCCGAAAAGCCTTCCGTGCCCAGTACCTCTTCGGCATACAGCCCGCCGTCGGGACGGCGGAACTGGATATGCCGCTTGGGCGGCACCTGTCCCATGCGTACATACCACGGCATCGTGGATTACCTCCCTATGATGTGATGGCAAATTATAGCATGCGCGTGAACGCCATCAGGGCACGATTGCGTACTTGATTCCCTCGCCGCGGTCTAACGCTTCGAACACCTGCGTTAGGTCGCTCAGGGGGCGCGTGTCGGTGATTAGGCGTTCGACGGCGAACTCTTGCTGGCGCAGGCGTTGCAGGGCTTGCTGGGCGTCCTGCGTGGTGAAGTGGAAGCTGCCCAGGAGGGTCAGCTCGTCGTAGTGCCAGCGTTCGGCGAGCACCTGCACGGTCTCGCCCTTCGCCAGTCCGCTGTAGAGCAGCACTTTGCCGCCGGGCGCGGCGAGTTCGGGCGCGAGTTCCCAGACCGCCTTCGCGCCTGTGGCTTCAATCACGACATCCGCGCCGCCGTCGGTGCGCTCGCGCAGGGTGTGGAGTTGGTCAAACTCCAGCGTTTCGTCCGCGCCGAGCGCGCGCGCGAACTCCAGCCGTTCGGGGCGTCGCGCGGCGACAATCGTGTGGCATCCGCGCGCTTTCGCCTCCATCAGGTGCAGGTACGCCATCGCGCCCGCGCCCAGAATCGCCACAATCTTGCCTGGCAGCGGCTCCAGCAGTCGCCAAGCGTGCAGCACGCACGCCAGCGGCTCCACGAACGCCCCGCGCAGGTCGCTCAGCCCCTCCAACGGGAACACATGCACGCGCGTCACCCGCGCGTTGATTTTCAGGTACTCGGCGTAGCTGCCCAGCACAACGCGCTCGAACAGGTTGCGACACAGGTTGAACCGCCCGCGTCGGCAGGCGAAGCACGCCCCACACGGCGCGGTGGGCAGCCAAGTCACGCGCTGCCCGACCTGCAGATGCTCCACCCCTGCGCCGAGCGCGACCACCTCGCCCGCGCCCTCGTGTCCGAACAGTCCGAACGGCAGCTTGGCGTGCCCGCGCCGATAGGTCTTCAAATCGGTGCCGCAGGTGAGCGCGAGGCGCACGCGCGCCACCACCTCGCCTGCGTCGGGTTCAGGAGTTGGCGCATCGCGTAGAGTGAGCGTTCGCGGCGCCGCCAGCCACGCTTGAAGCATAGCCTAAGTGTACCTGCGTTCTCTCCTACGACACACGCCGGGGGATGGGAATCTCCACAATATCGCGTGCGCGCCAAGGCGGGCAAGGCGGCTTGGGCGGCTCGTTGTCCCCGTAGCGCCAGATACCCCAAATCACAGGGGCTTCCTGCTTGGACGGCGGCGCGGGGAACGGCGTGTGCCCGTCGGTCAGCACGATAATCACATCGGGGGGCGGATTGTGCGCCTGCGCCGCGCGCACGCCTGCAGGCATATCCGTCCCCCCACCCCCACGCATCCGCCCGCGCGCCTGCTCCCAATCCTTGCGCGTGAAGACCTTGATTGCCTCGTAGGGCACAGCGTCGCACGGGATGACCACCACGCGCGTGTGCAACTGCTCCAGCACGGCGCGCACCTCCACCAACGCTTGCGAGAGCTCCGTGTCGCTGATAGAGCCAGAGGTGTCCACCACGACCGCTATGAAGGGGCGTCGCTCGCCTTGCAGGGCGGGCAGGATGAGCGGCGCGTAGTAGGCGGCTCGTCGGTGCGGACGCCGATAACTATAGTCCAGCCGCTGCCCGAACCCCTCGCTAATCGCGCCGCGCACGATGCGCTGCAACTGCTTACGCCAGTCCACTTGGGGGCGCAGCACCTCTTCCGCCCAGCGCACCCAGCTCGCGGGCATCGTCCCCCGATCTTTTTGGTGCTGCAGGATGCGGTGGGCGACCTCCTCGCGCAGGGATTGGCGATCGAAATCGTTCAGTGCGGGTGTGTCGGGGGCGTCGGGGCTAATCTCCCACGGTCGTGCCTGCCCATGCACGCCGCTGCCCTCGTCCCACAGCCCCGCCGAACCATTCATCCCGCCCCCGCTGCCGCCTGCCTGCGCTTGGCTCTGACCCCCGCCGCCTGATGGCGCTTGGTTCTGACCCTGACCCCCACCGCCTGATGGCGCTTG
>CALKLF010000096.1 GCA_937992175.1 uncultured Fimbriimonadales bacterium
GTCGCACTCCAAGCATGGCGCGTGATGATGCACCACCACGCGGTCGCCAACCTGCAGATGCGATACCCCATCCCCCAACGCCGTCACCTCGCCGACCAACTCGTGTCCGGGCACGAGGGGTGCTTTGCGCAGGGTGTACCAGTCCATCACCTCGCCCGTGCAGAGACCGCACGCGCGAAGACGGATTAGTGCCTCGCCCGCCCCCAGCGGCGGCAACTCCAGCGTCTCCCAGTGATACGCTCCGTCAGGCATGAGCCGCCATGCGCGAGTCTGCATAGGGGGAGTATACCTACGGAGCGGCGTCTGAGGGTGTGATGGACCTCAAGTTTCGGAGGCAAACGGATTAATGATTGACACACCCTCCAGCGTTGCGCCGGGATTGAAATCCTCTGTGTAGAGGGTGGGGATGTCGTGCTCGCGCGCCGCTGCCCAGACAAGCGCGTCCCAGAATGCGAGCTGGTAGCGTTCCACACCGTAGAGCGCACAGCGCGTGATGTTCGGCGTGAGAGAGAGTACAGTCGCTGTAGCCATAAGCTCCTCTGCCAATTCACGCACCGAGTCGAACTGTACCAAGCCCTGACGCCTCTTGCGCATCATAACAGCGCAGAACTCGTGGACAATCTGCACTGTCACCACCAGACGTCCCTCGTCAGAGAGCGTGCGCAACAATTTTTTGGCTACTTCGCGCTTTTCTCCAGCACTCAGGTCATGGCTATATACGAAGATATTGCTATCCACCATCGCGGGGTGCAAGTCGTCCAATCCGCTCCTCATACAGCTCCTCCCTGTTCGTGTAGCCCTTACCCCCTAAGGGGAAACCTTCTTCCATCCGCTGGAAGAATCGCTCAATAAGCTTTTCCCGTTCCTCTTTGGAAATCTGGGGTTCACTTTGTAGAAAAGTCACCAGCACTTCCGCCTGCAGAACGCCCTCGGGCAGCTCTTCCAATACAATCTGCCCATCGCGATAGTAGCCGCGCACAGTGAGCATCGCCATCGTCTATCACCAACACAAGTGTACCTGCTGCGGTACCATACCCTCACTTCAGCGCACGCGCACGCGCATCATACACATACCTGCCAACGCCATAAAGCACGCGCCGTACAGAAACACATTCCGATAGTTGTCGCCTGTGCGATCCACCAACACGCCCGCGAGTTGGGGACCCAGCACCGCCGAGAGGTTCGAAGCGAAGTAATACAGCCCCGTGACAATCCCCGCGCGTAGCGTGGGCGCAGTGTCATACAGCGCAGGCAGCGAGTTTACATTCACCAACGCCCAGAACGCCCCCGCAGGCAACAGGAAGCCAATCAGCATCGGCAGCGACTGCACGAAGTAGCCGTAGAGCAGCGTCGCAATCAGCCCTGCGATGCCGAGCAGGATTATCGGCTTGCGCCCGAACCGAGTGGCGAGCATCCCGCTGGGCAACGCGCACACGATGAACGCCGCTGGCAACACTGCAACCAGCTGCCCCATCTGGTCGGGGGGTATGCCCAACGCCTCCTTGCCAATCAGCGAGAGCAACGCTTCCAACGCCGTGAAGCCCATGAACCAGCTCAGAATCGCCCCCAGCATCCACAGCAGGTTGAGGTTGCGCATACGCACGAGGGCGCGCACGCTTTCCAGTAGCCCCGCCTCCTTCTCCTCGGGCTCATAAAGCGGCTGTTTCGGCTCATGCACAAAAAAGTAGGCAATCAGCAGCGCGAGTCCCATCACGCCGCTGCCGAACACGAACGGCGCGTAGCGTCCGAACAGCCCATACAGCACGCCGCCGCCAAAGTACGCCAACGTCGCCCCCACGCCCAGCATCAGATTGATGATTCCGTTTGCCAGACTGCGCTGCTGCGAGGGGTATAAATCGCCAATCAGCGCGACGCCCGGCGAGCGGATAAGCGCGTTGCCGAAGTTCGTGAGAAAAATCGCCGTCATAACCCCCAACGCAGTCGCGGAGTGCGGCACGAACAGGAACGCCGTCATCGCTATCGGCGCGCCCGCCATCACCCACGGCTTGCGCCTGCCCAGCCGCGTGCGCGTTCGGTCGGATAGCTGACCCACAATCGGCTGCATAAACATGTTGAGGTAGTTATCCCAGGTGAGAACAAAGGTGATGAGCGTTGCGCTCAGCCCGATTTCACGCAGGAAGACGGGCACAAAGTGATTGAAGATTGGCAGGGTCATGCCCATACCCATAAACATCGCGCCGAGCAGGATAGTGCGCCCGACGGGGAACCGCGCTGGCGGAGCATCGTGCATGGGAACCAATTTCGGCGCATGGAGGTATACTTCCTGTATGCGCCGTTGCTGGCTTGCGCTGTGGGCGCTGTGGCTTGCGCTGACGCCGATTGGACTGGCGTGGGCGCGGGCGTGTTCGTGTGCAGGGCAGGTTCATCTGCTCTGCTGCCGTGAACGCCCCACGCTGCAGGCAACATGCTGCGCGGCGGAGGCGGAGTCTTCCTGCTGCGCGTCGCACGCTATGCCCTGCAGCGACTGCTCAGGCTGTCGGTTGGCGCAGGCGAAGCCCACACCTGCTGTTGCAGAGACGCGCGTCGCGCTGGACTGGGCAGACTGGGTTCTCGACGCGCCCCAGCTGGCAGAGCTTGGCGCCCTTGTTGCCGTGCGAGCCTGCTTCGGCTTGCCTGCTGTTCGCAACCATTCTCCTCCGCTTGAACCTTCCGCGCCTCGTGCGCCGCCCCTGTGTTGACCCCGTAGCACGGACATTCTTGTCCGTGCCAACACCCACTCTGTAGCACGGACATTCTTGTCCGTGCGCCCCTGCCTAATACGAACGACCTAATCCGTACCGTCGGCGTCCTCGCCGACGAGAGATGCTTGGCAAGAATGTCCAAGCCACGAAATATCAACACAGGAGGCGACTATGAAACTTTGGAGACTCACAATTAGCGCATTCGCGCTTGGCATCACAGCGTTCGTCGCGGCGCAGGAGGGCACGGGCGGCTGCCCTGCCTGCGTGGTGATTCAATCGCAACAGCGCAGCGATGTGGAAGTTGGCTTCGCGGAACTGACCGTGCCGAAAGACCAGCTGAACTGGTTCACGATAGGCTCGCCCAGCTCCGAAGAGAACCGATTCCGCACCTTTATCAAGACTGGCGTGACGGATCGTTTCGATTTGGGGATTGGCTACTCCCATTACGGCAACCGCGCCACGCTCCAGCTGACCTACCAGCTCGCGCGTCAAGATGAGCGCACGCCCGTGAGCCTGCTCGCGGGCTATGGCTTCTCGTCTACCTACACGCGGGCGCAGGAGGGCGCGTATCTGATGGGCGTGCGCACGGAGGGCAACCTCTCTGTGATGGCGGGCTGGCAACGCCTACGCAACGGGCGCGACATCGGCTTCGTCGCCGCCAACTACCGCCTGGACAGCGACACCTCGCTGATGTTCTACTCCCATCAAGGCACGATGCCCAGCGAGCCGACGCTGTATAACCTTGCGCTGGTGCGTCGCTTTGGAGATTGGAACCTCGGCATATGGTGGTTCCACCCGACTGCCGAGAGCGATGTCGGTTTCTCGGTCTCGCGGAGCTTCGAGCTGAGGTGGTAATCACTTGCCACGCCCGGCGTCTTCCATCTCGGCGCGGCGCACATTCAGGTACAGTCCCACGCCGCGATTGGCGATCATCCCGCCTGCGATGACCATAATCAGCAAGAGTAGAATGGCGCGCAGGCTCGCCCAGACGCCTGTCGCGATACTGGATAAATCGGGCTGATTGGTGCTGGGATTGTTCATCAGCTCGCGTGGGGGCGTGGTGAACTGCTGATAGGCAAGGTAGAAGCACCCCACCATCAGCCCTACGCCGAGCAGAGTGATGAGCAATGCCACCAGGCGTCCCAGCCAGTCACGATGCGGTTTCATGGTGATAGTTGTTGCAGTCCGCGCTGCGCGAGGGCGCGCAGGGCGGAATTTTCGGCGCGGGCAGCCTGCTGGAGCAGCGGAACCGCCGCCGCACTGTTGCGCTCTATCAACGCCATCAGGGCGTAGAGACGCGTTTCAGGGTTCCGCGCGGCGGTGAGCAGGGCTGGCTCCGCTGCAGGAATCTGACTCAACGCCTGCGCCGCGAGGTAGGCGACTGTTTCGTTCGGACTGCTCAGCGTTTGAATCAGTGGGTTCACAGCAGGTTCGCCTATCTGGGCGAGACTTCGCGCGGCGTTTTGCGCCACGCCCCCGTCGGGATGGCTCAGGGCGCGAATGAGCAGGGGAACCGCTTCGGGACGCCCGACTTTGCCGAGTGCGTCCGCGGCGGCGCGGCGTACTTCAGGGGCGTCGTCGTCCAGCAACACGCCGAGCAGCTGCGCCGCCTGAGTCGCGCGTATCCCACCGAGCGCACTCGCCGCGCGCCGACGCACCGTGGGGTTCGAACTACGCGCCGCCTCTGCCAGATACGGCAACGCCTTCGCGTCTGCCCGTTGCAGTCCAAGCGCGGCGGCGTCTGCCACCGTCAGGTTCAGATCCGCCAGAGCGTCTTTGAGCGCGCGCAGCGCGTCGGGCGTTCCGATTGCGCCCAGCCCCAGCGCGACCTGCGCCCGCGCATCGGGATCTTCATCAGGCGAGCGCAACGCCCGAGTCAGCTCACCCTCCGTGCGTGGATCCGCAATGCTGCCCAGCGCGGACAACACTACGCGCCGCTTCTCTACGGGCAGGCTCAGATAGGGCAGAATCGCGTCGGTAGCGCGGCGGTCACCAATTCGCCCCAGCGACGCGATAGTATCCAAGCGCAGTCTCTCGTCTTCTTTGGTGCGCAGAATCTCCAGCAAGCCCTGAACGCTCTTCGAGCCAAAGTAAGCCAGCACCTCCGTCGCGGCGGCGCGCCCGCCTGAATCTTCAAACATCTTGAGTGCGTGCGGAATGGACTCTTCGCCGAGCGCGATCATCGCTTGAACCGTGCCGTTGCGTACCTTCGCGTCGCCATTTTTCAGTCCCTCTGCAACGGCAGCGAGATTCCCCTTGCCAATACGCTTGAGCGTTTCGAGGAAGCGGTCGCGCACACGGGGGGCAGGATCGCGCAACATCGCGAGCGCAATCTTGACCCCATCGGCGTTGTTCATCGCTTCCACTCCCTGCGCTACCCGCATCCGCGCGGGCAACTTGCGCGATTGCAGCAGGTCAAAAAAATCGTCGCGTTGCGCCAGCGCCGTGAGCGCCGCCGTCTGCTGTGCGCGGTCTGTCCCCGTCGCCTGCTCAATCAAGCGGTTCGTGGCGATGTTATTCCAGACTGCGCTGCCCATCACGCCGCCTACCGCGAGAAGAAACAGGAGCCGAACGAGCCAGCGGTTCATCGAAGGTCGAGTTCGCGTTGCCCGATTAATTTCCTGCTGACGAAAGGCGCTTACCCCCAGTTCGGGCGTACTCCGAGCGGCGCAGTTAGGGTATGCTATCGCCAATGCTACGCGCGACGCTCTTAGTGGGTCTGGGCGGGTTTCTGGGCGCCAACCTGCGCTACTGGCTCGGCGGCTGGATTGCCCAAAAAATCGGCGTGGTGTTCCCCATCGAAACGATGTTGATTAACATTTCTGGCTCTTTTCTGCTGGGGTTGTTTATGACGCTTGCGCTGCACTACACATGGTCGCCTGAGTGGCGACAAGCCGTCGCCGTCGGGTTCATCGGCTCGTTCACCACCTATTCCACTTACGAGTACGAGAGCCTGCGGTTGCTTCAGGAGGGGTTATGGCTCAAGGCGGGGGTCAATCTGTTCGGTAGTTTGGCGCTGGGACTCATCGCAGTCATTCTGGGCGTTGCGCTGGGGCGATGGCTGATTGGAGGCTCTGAACCATGAAAATCGAAGGTCGGGCGAAACTGGTGCGGATTTACATCGGCGAGGCGGATAAGTGGCATGGGCAGCCGCTTTATATGGCAATCTTGCTCAAGGCGCGCGAGATGGGTATGGCGGGTGGCACGGTGTTTCGCGGAATCGCGGGCTACGGCGCGAACAGCGTGATTCACACGGCGAACATCCTGCGCCTCTCGGAAGACCTGCCCGTCGTTATCGAAATCGTGGACACGGACGAGAAGATTCAGGCGTTCCTGCCCATCCTTGACGAGATGGTCAAGGAAGGGCTGATCCTGCTGCGCGAAGTGGAGGTCATCAAGTACGCCGGGAATAGCGGTTAGTTAGGTATAGTTTTCTGCGATGCACTCGGAGCCGCTAACCCCTTGGATTGAGACCGCGCCGTTCGAGGTGCGCTATGCCGAGACCGACGCGATGGGCGTGGTCTACTATGCGAACTATCTGGTGTGGTTCGAGGCGGCGCGCGGCACATTCTGCCGAGCGTATGACATCGATTATGTCGCGCTGGAGAAGGACGGCACGCCTGCGGCGGTGGTGGAGGCGTACTGTCGCTATCGTGCGCCTGCCCGCTATGGCGATCGGATTATTACCCGCGTTCGGATGACCGAGTTGAAGGGCAGCAGCATGCGGTTCGAGTACGAGATTCTGAACGCCGACACGCGCCAGCTGCTCGCGGAGGGCTGGACGCGCCATGTGTGGATTAATCGCGAGGGGAAGCCGACGCGCTGTCCCGAGTCGATTCGGCAACGGGTCACGCCGAAGGGCGACGCCTCGTAGCCTTGATTCTGAATCGGATTCGTTCTCTTTGGCAAACCGTGGTATAATTGAGCCAGCCCCTATCCTATGCTCTGGAGGAAAGCGATGGGCGCGTTGTGGCTTACTTGCGCAGCATCGGTGAGCGTATATCGCTGGACCTTGTTTCTGCTGCTTACGGTTCAGGTCCCGTTCTTTGCCTGCGGTCAGGGCAATCCTCAGATTCTCTGGATGAACGGCGGGCATAGTGAAGTAGTCAACGGCGTGGCGTTTTCACGCGATGGTCAGTATCTGGCGTCGGCTGGGCGTGATCGGACAATCAAGTTATGGCGCGTCTCCGATTGGCGGCTCACTCGTACATTGGTGGGGCATACACTGGAGGTGCTGGCAGTTGCCTTCTCACCGGACGGTCAGTACCTGGCTTCAGGCGGTCGTGATCAGACGGTGCGTATCTGGCGCGTCGCGGACGGGTCACCTGTGCGCACATTAACGAGCACCGCTCACACGATTTTCTCCGTCGCTTTCTCGCCCGATGGTCAATACCTGGTTTCGGGACATGGCGACGCGGTGCGATTGTGGCGTGTGTCGGATGGACAACTGATCCATACTTGGCAGTTCACCCCGATCAACTTTTTCTCGGTCGCTTTTTCACCAGATGGGGCCCTTGTTGCCGCGGCGAGCGGCGACGGGTATGTGCGCGTCTGGCGCGTAGCCGACCGAACGCTGCGCTTTATCTGGAGTATCGGGTTTTCAAGCGCACTGAGTGTGGCGTTCTCTCCAGATGGACAGCGCCTGGCAGCGAGCACACTTCGTGGCGCGGTGCA
Organism: uncultured Fimbriimonadales bacterium; assembly: GCA_937992175.1. Classification (GTDB taxonomy): domain Bacteria; phylum Armatimonadota; class Fimbriimonadia; order Fimbriimonadales; family GBS-DC; genus GBS-DC. The sequence goes on from CALKLF010000096.1 coordinate 7,377, forward strand.
CTTGTGGCGCATGACAGACGGAAGCGAGGAGCGCGTGTGGACAGGTCAATGGGGGAGTACGGCTGCAGTAGCGTTTACGCCTGATGGGCAGTATCTTGTGGCAGGCAGCGAGGATCGCCGGGTGCGCTTCTGGCGCGTGGTGGACGGGCAGCTGGCTTTCGCTATTACGACCCAGAGTGCGCTCATCAGCCTTGCATGTTCGCCTAATGGACGCTATCTGGCGACCACCAGCTGGGACAGTCGCTTGCTCGCTTGGCGCGTTGCAGACCAGCAGCTGGAATGCATCCTCTCGGCGCACACTCGTAGCGTGAACGGCGTGGCGTATTCACCCGATGGTGCGCTCCTGGCTTCAGGCGACGAAGACGGTAATCTTCATCTCTGGAGGGCTGCCAGCGGCGCACCAATCCGTGCGCTGGCTCGTCAGTCGCTGTCTGTTACCGCAATAACATTTTCGCCTGATAACCAGTATCTGTCCGTGTGTAGCGCCAACGGAGCGGTAGAGCTCTGGCGTCCTCAAGAAGGGGTGCTGCTGCATACCTTTGTCGCGCCAAGCGGGTCGTACTCCGCCGCGTTCTCACCTGACAGTCAGCTGTTGGCGGTGGGTTGCGGCGACAGCCGTGCCCGCGTCTGGCACGTCTCTACCCGTCAACTGGTTGCTACCCTGCAGGAACAGGCGACAGTGAATGGTGTGGCGTTCTCTACAGACGGGCGGCTTCTGGTGACTGCCAGCGGCTGGCAAGTTCACTTGTGGCGAGTCGCCGACTGGCAACTCGTAGCCGAGTTTTATGTGGACATCCACGAGCGGTTCTCCAGTCTCGCGCTGTCGCCAGATGGCAACTACATCGCCGCAGGAACCGATCGCGGCACTGTGCGGGTGTGGCGGGTGCAAGACGGTCAGTTGGTGCGCACGCTTGTTCATCCTGGCTGGATCCGCGCGCTGGCGTTCACTCCAGACGGAGCGTATCTAGCGTCGGGGAACTGGACTGGCAGTATCCGCATCTGGCGTGTGCGCGACGGCGTAGTGGTCAGACATTACGAACACGAGATGGGTACGGGTGTTCTGGCGTTGTGCTTCGCGCCTAACGGAGAGACCTTCGCATACGGGCGGCGCGACGCCACTGTGGTATGCGCAGCTGTCGATCTGCCCAATCCTGCCGATTTGAACGGGGACGGTTGCGTGGACGACGCGGACCTGTTGATTGTTTTGTTCAACTTCGGCGGTGGTGCATCGGGTGATGCGAACGGCGACGGGGTTGTAGACGACGGCGACTTAGTAATGGTGCTGTCTCATTTCGGCGGGGGCTGCTGAACGTCCTGTCGCCGGGGTGCATTTAGAATGAAGTAGGCAACCGCGCCCCACAGAACGCCGATCAGCGCGCCCGCCAGCACATCCGAGGGGTAATGCACCCCGCGATAGACGCGCGACAGCCCGACTAGCCCTGCCAATACAAGCGCCGTGTAGCCCCAGAGGCGATAGCGCGTGCCGCGCGTTGCCAGAAACACCCAGAACGCGAGCGCGAACGCCGTCGTGGTGTGTCCGGAGGGGAAGGAGTTGTGAAAAATGCGTTCGTCGGGGGCGACAATCGCGTCGGGCAGGTTCGACGGGCGCAAACGGGGCAGGGTGCGTTTGATTAACTGCGCGGTTAGCCCACTCCCCACAAAAGCGATTAAGGCAGGGAGGAAGATGGTTTTGAAGCCTGACGGAAAGCACTCACCCCCAGCCCCTCTCCCATGCCGTGGGAGAGGGGAGTTAACTCCCCCCTCTCCGACGGCGTGGGGGAGGGGGGCTGGGGGAGTGAGGGTGGTTTCAGCTTGTTGAACCTCACCCTCCTGCCCCCTCTCCGTAAACGGAGCGGGGGAGCCGTGCGGGCGCAAGGCGGCGTTGCCCCCCTCTCCGTAAACGGAGAGGGGGGGTAGGGGGGTGAGGGTGGAAAGATCAGACGCGTGCCTCTTTTCACTGAACTCAGCGATTGCACCTTTATCCGCCAGGACAGTGAGGGCAGACCTCCGCCTCCACTCCCATACACCCCACGCCGCCAACACTACCAACATCTGCACCCACCCCAGCCCCAGACTCGTAATCAGCCACATCACGGGATCCAGCAGCGGATGGTTCAGCCCATGATTGAGCGCATAAAACAGTTCTCGATCCCAGTGGAGTAGGGTTTCCATCAGAACAGCGCCATCCGTCCGAAGCCGATATACTTCGCTTGGCTGAGCCGATCGATGCGCTGGAGCATATCCTCA
>CALKLF010000097.1 GCA_937992175.1 uncultured Fimbriimonadales bacterium
GAGGGGAAGGGGCGGGCGGGGGTGTGGGGTGGTTTGGGTTCATTTACTTAGCGTAGCTAAACACTGCGCGAATCTCGGTAGACATTTGTTTTGAGTTCAAGTGGGTGGGAGGTTCGCGCACTATTTAGCGTGGCTAAATAACTTAGATTGCCACCTGTAGACTTTGAGCGGGCGAGATTCCTCGCTTCGCTCGGAATGACAGGTTCGTTCAGGCGCATAAGACGCTGTCATTTCGGGCGGAGCGAGGAATCGCAACAGTAGTAATAGTCAGCCTCGCGCCTTTCGGCAGGAAATTGCGGAAGAGTCGCAAAATACAACCTTGTGAACCCGACGAAGAGCTTGCAGGAGACCTATGCGCCGAACAGCATCTGCTACGGTTGCGGTCCTGCGAATCCGCAGGGGCTGCGCATTCGCAGTTTCGTCGGCGAGAACGGCGAGCTGATTGCCGAGTGGCAGCCGCAGCCGCATCATCAGGCGTTTGCAGGCGCGCTGAACGGCGGGATTATCGGGACGCTGCTGGATTGCCACTGCAACTGGACGGCGGCGTATCATCTAATGACCACGCAGGGGTTAGACCATATCCCCGCCACGGTCACGGCGGAGTACACGATTAGGATGCTCCGCCCGACGCCTGTAGACGCGCCCCTGCAGCTCCGCGCCCGCCCTGCGGAGGCGCAGGGCAGCAAGGTGATTGTGGAGGGCGAGCTGATTGCTAAAGGCGAGGTCTGCGCGACCTGTCGGGGCGTGTTTGTGGCAGTGAAGCCAGGACACCCGGCGTATCACCGATGGGAGTAGCACGGCTAGTCCTGTCCGTGCCCCGAAAAAACCCTGCTTGGACAAGACTGTCCAGGCACTGAGAATTATGGAACGCCAACTTTTGCCTGACGATAAACTGACGGAAGCGGCGCAGCACCTGGTGGAAGAGGCGGTGGTGCTGGCGGGCGGTAATCCGCCCGATGCGCGCCACCTGCTGCTCGCGCTCACGCGCACCGCTGCGCCGCTGATGCGAGCGACCTTCCCGAACCTGAACCTTGACGCACTGCAAGAAGCGATTACGGAGGAGCTCAAAAACCCCCAATCGAAGCTCGCCCTCCCCTACGAGGGAGTTATCGATCTCGCAATGCGCATCGCCGAGCGCGAACAGCAACCCCAGACCGACACTATCCACATTCTGAAATCCATCGCCGTGCTACTCGGCTGGATCCCGCGCGAAGCCGTATTCCCCGGACCGCCGCTGATTTATCAGATTGGCTTGAACCTGACTGAGCAGGCGCGTCAGGGCATCGTGCCGCGTGTGGTCGGACGCGAGCAAGAGATGAATCTGCTGATGGAGGTGCTGTGCCGCCCCATCAATCCCTACGCTGTGCTGATTGGGATGGAGGGCGTCGGGCGGCGGGCGGTGGTGCAGGGCGTGGCGCAACGCATCGCCGACGGCGACGCCCCCGAACCGCTGCGCAATCGCCCCCTGGTCATGCTCCCGCAGCTGTTCGACCACCCCGAACTGATGGGTCGGTTGATCGAGGAAGCCGCACAGCAGAACGCGATTCTCTATCTGGAGCCATTCGAGATGTTCCTGAGCGCGCCCGCGCCGCAGATTGAGGGGTTGCGGATGGAGTTTCTCTCGGCGTTGATTGCGCGGCGCGTGCCGATCATCGGCGCGGTGAGCAGTCTGCAGGGCTTGCGTCGTCATATCAGCCGCGCGCCCGACCTGCTCAAACGCTTTCAGCCGCTCGAAATCCGCCCGCTCAACGCCGACGAGACGCTGGTGGTGCTGCAGCAACTGGCGGGCTTGTTCCGTGAGCAGCAGAATCTGGAGTTTCCCGACCCAACGCTGCGCCTGATTGTGGAGGTGGCAGGCGAACATATCCAGCACCGCCCCTTCCCCGACAAAGCGATTTTGCTGATGGACCACATCGCGGGCAGGGCACGAGCGCACGGACTGCAAACCGTGGAGCCGCGCCTCGTGTGGGAGACGGCGGGCGTCGTGACGGGGCTGCCCATCGGCAAAGGCGAGGTCTCGATGCTCGAATCGCTGCGCGGACTGGAGTCGTTCCTCAAGTCGCGCGTGATGGGGCAGGACGACGCCATCGAGACGCTCGTGCGCGTGTTTAGCCTCAAAATCCGACGGCTCGACATCCGCCCTGAACGCCCGAACGGCGTGTTCCTGTTTGCGGGTCCCACAGGCGTCGGCAAGACAGAGACCGCCCGCGCCTTAGCCGAGTTCTTCTTCGGCTCGCGCGACAAAATGCTGCGCCTCGATATGAACCAGTTTTACGAAGCGCACACGGTGGCGCGGCTCATCGGCGCGGAGTTCGGTTATGTCGGCTTCGAAATGGGCGCGCCGTTGCTGGATTTCGTCGCCGAGAACCCCTTCTGCGTCGTGCTGCTCGACGAGATGGAGAAGGCGCATCGGGAGGTGCATAAGGTCTTCCTGCAGATTTTCGACGACGGCTATATCATCGATGCGCAGGGCAGGCGCGTGTCGTTTGCCGACAGCGTGATTATCATGACCTCCAACCTGCAGCCTGAGAAGGCGGTGGGCTTCCTGCGCGAGCGCCCCACCCTCGAAGACTGGCGCAAGACTTTCACCGAGTTCTTCGCGCCCGAATTCGTCAACCGTATGGACGCGATTTGCGTGTTCCAGCCGCTTTCGCGTGAGACAGTGCGCCAGATTGTGCGCGACCGCCTGCTGAGGCAGATTCTGGAGGTCTACCGCCGACGCAACATCGAGCTGAATGTGAGCGACGAGGCAATCGAGTGGCTGGTGGAGCGCGGCTTCAGCGAGCATTACGGCGCGCGCGAGCTGGAGCGCGTGGTGGAGCGGAGTATGCTGCTGTTGCTTGCGCCCCATGTACCCGCGATGATCGACGCCGTCGGCGGCGCGCCCCAACGGTTCGAGGTGATTGTGCAGGAGAACCAGCTGGCGTTGCAGTGAGACAGGCAGTGGTCCAGAGCGCCCCTGCTCGTTACGATTGCTGAAACCGCAGGAACCTGCCGACAATAATCAGCGTTAATATCCATGAGACTGGGGGCTTCTATGACGCAGGCAGAACGCGCCGAACTGGAACGCTGGATCGAGATGATTTACGAGAAGGCGCTGGAGATGGGCTTAGACCCGTTCCCGGTGCATTTCGAGGTCGTGCCCGCGCATGTAATCTATGAGCTGGGTTCCTACGCCCTGCCCGCGCGCTTCTCGCACTGGACCTTCGGACGCGACTACCATGTGCAGAAAACCATGTACGAATACGGCGTGAGCCGGATCTATGAACTCGTGTTCAACAGCGACCCCTCGCAGGCGTTCCTGCTCGATGTGAACGATATGCTCGCGCACAAACTCGTCGTCGCCCATGTGTACGGGCACTCCGACTTTTTCAAGAACAACATCTACTTCGAGCATACCGACCGCAAGATGATTGAGCGCGCCCGCCTGCACGCCGAGCGCATCCGCGAATACGAAATGCACCACGGGCCGCTCGTGGTGGAGCAGTTCCTCGACGCCGTGCTGTCGATTGAGGAGCATATCGACCCCGTGTTGCCTACTTACGGCGCGCCCCCGCGCAAAAAAGAGGAAACCGAACCCAAACCCCTCGGCGACACCTTCGTGGACATCTTCTACATGGCGCAGCCCAAGCCCAAACCCGAACCCAAGAAACGCAAAATCCCCGAAGAGCCGCAGAAGGATTTACTGCTGTTCATTCGCGACCACTCGCGTGTGCTGGAAGACTGGCAACGCGACATCATCAGCATGATTCGCGAGGAAATGATTTACTTTTCACCGCAGATTAAGACAAAGACCCTCAATGAAGGGTGGGCCACGCTTGTACATGAACGCATTCTCGAAGACCTGCCCCTCACCCCCGATGAGCATGTGCAGTTCCGCCGGATGCACTCGTCGGTGATTCAGCCCGGCTCGCGCACCAGCTTGAACCCTTATTATGTCGGCTATAAGGTGCTGCGCGACATCGAGCGACGCTGGAACGGCGAGATTGACCCCGACGAGGAAGAGACCGACTGGATGGGCTACCGCATCGAACGCCCCGTCGGACAAGGCATGCAGAAGCTGTTCGAAGTGCGCACCTTAGAGTGCGACCAGACCTTTCTGCACAAGTACCTCACTGAGAAGCTCGTGCGCGAGTTAGACCTCTACACCTATCGCGTGGAGGAACATAACGGCGAACTCGTGTGGGTGGTAGACGAAACCGACTGGCGCAAGGTGCGCAATACGCTGGTCGACAACATGACCAATTTTGGCATGCCCGTTCTCACTGTGGAAGACGGCAACTGGGAACATCGGGGCGAGCTGTACCTCAAGCATCACTACGACGGCAAACCCCTCGATATGCAACGGACTACCCGTTGCATGCGCTACCTGGTCAAACTGTGGGGACGCCCTGTGCATATCGAGACCGTCGTGGACGAGGAACAGGTGCTGATTACCTGCGACGGCAATACTGTCACGCAGCGGGCATTGTAGGGCGGTATAATTGCACCCTGATGAACCTGCACCAGACCACTTTGAGCAACGGGGTTCGCATCGTCGCTGAGGCCATCCCGACTGTGCAATCGATTACGGTCAGCATCTGGATCCGCGCTGGCTCACGCGACGAGCTGCCCCACCAGCACGGAATCGCCCACTTTCTGGAACATATGCTGTTCAAGGGCACGCACACCCGCACCGCCGCGCAAATTGCGCAGGAAATCGAGGGGCGCGGCGGCGTGCTGAACGCCTCCACAGGCAAGGAACTCACCTTCTACTACGCCCGCTTGCTCGCCGAGCATATGCCCGTCGCCGTGGAAGTGCTGAGTGACCTGTTCCTGAACGCCCGCTTAGACCCCGACGACATCGAGCTGGAAAAAGGCGTGATTCTGGAAGAGATGCGCATGATTGAAGACACGCCCGACGAGATTCTGCATGATCGGGTGACGGAAGTTCACTGGGGCGACCATCCGCTGGCACGGCGCATTATCGGAACGCCTGAAACCGTAAGCGCGTTCACCCGCGAGGCGATTCTGGAATTTGTGCAGACACATTATCGCCCGGAGCGCGTGGTGGTCGCCGCGGCGGGCAACTTAGACCCCGACGCGCTGTTCAAGGAAGTCGATCGCTGGCTGGGGCGATGGAACCCTGCGCTGCAGACCGCTTCGCAATCAGCGCAGCCCGCGCCCGTGCGCTCCCCGAACGCCCCGCCGCACTATACTGAGACGCGCGATGTGGAGCAAATCCATTTTGCCCTCGCGATGGATGGCGTGTCGTTTTTCGATGAGCGACGCTACGCGCAGGCGGTGCTGAACACCCTGCTCGGCGGCAGTATGTTCAGTCGCCTGTGGCTGGAGGTGCGCGAGAAGCGCGGTCTCGCCTACGAAATTGGCAGCTACGCGATGCCGATGTCCGACGGCGGGCTGTTCGTCGTCTACACGGGCGTCGCTCCCAGTGCGTTCGAACAGACGGTGCAGGTGATTGAAACCGAGCTGGACAAACTGCTTGCCGAACCCCCTAGCGAGGAGGAGGTCGAAGGCGCGCGCAACCTGCTCAAGGGCAATCGCGTCCTCGCGCTCGAATCAACGCAGGCGCGCGCCGAACTTATCGGCAGCGAAACGCTGATGCGCGGCTATGTAACCCCCATGGAGGAGATTATCGCGCAGATCGACGCCGTCACGCCTGAAAGCCTGCACGCGTTGGCGCAGCAACTGCTGCCGCCTGAACGGCGCACGCTCGTTGCCATCGTGCCCGAAGCAGGGTGAGAGAGAATCCCATGAAGTTTCGGGTATAATTTTGTCATCCTGAAGTGGAAGGCGGCTCTCCAGATAATTTTACTTCTAACCACCAGGAATGTATGGGGCGCACTCTACCGCGCTGCGTAGGAGCAGGTATCTATGGCTATAGTGAGAGCATTTCGAGCGACCCGGTTCGCGCGACTGATCCCCGAGGTGGTCGCGCCGCCGTATGATGTGATTGACGAATCCCTGCGCGCCGAGTTGGCGGAGCGGAACCCGTACAACATCGTCCATTTGACCCTGCCACAGGGCGATGACGACCGCTATCAACACGCCGCGCGTCTGCTGCAGCACTGGCTCGCAGAGGGCGTGCTGCGTCAGGATACCGAGCCTGCTATCTACCGATATACTCAGCGTTTCTTCGACCCGCTGACCCACACCCACCGCACCCGCACAGGTTATTTCGTGTTGCTGCATACCGAGCCATATGAGAAAGGCGTCGTCCTGCCACACGAGCAGACCTTTCCCGGCGTGAAGGAAGACCGCTTCCGGCTGCTGCAGGCGACCCGAACGCATATGGAGACCATTTTCGGGCTGTTTGAGGACACGCCCGCGTTTCAGGAGGCGATTGCTAATCTGCTCTGGGAGCCGATTGCGCAAATAGACGGCGACGACCTGCCCGAAGGCAGCGCCCACCGTCTGGAGCGCATTACGAACCCCGTGGAGGTAGCGCGGTTCGAGCGGGCGTTCGAGAACACGCGGGTGTGGATTGCCGATGGACACCACCGCTACGAGACCGCCCTGCGCTTCGGGCAGGCGTATGGAACCGATGGCTCGCCAGAGCGATTCCTGCCGATCCTGCTGGTTCCGCTGGACGATCCAGGACTGGTAATTTTACCGACGCATCGTGTGCTGACGGAACTGCCGCCGGGCGCGCCGAACGACTGGCAAGCGCGTCTCAGCGCGGAGTTCGAACTCACCCCTGTAGCGCCCGATTCAATCGTGGAGCAGATGGCGCGTCATAACGGCGAGGCGATTGGGTTTGTGTGGCGCGAGGGCGCGTGGCTCATTCGCCCGAAAGCCTATCCGCCCGTAGCGGGACAACCCGACGCCCTGACCCGCCTCGATTCGTGGGTGTTGCACGAGCGCGTGATGCCCGCGCTGGGCTACCGTGAGCCGTCAAAGTCGTATACTCGCTCCGCTGAAGAAGCAATTAACGCCGTTCGTTCGGGCAGGGCGCAGGCGGCGTTCCTGCTCAACCCGCCCCCGCTGCGCGCCCTGCAACAAATCGCCAGCGCAGGCGCGAAAATGCCCCATAAGTCCACCTACTTCTACCCGAAGGTGCTGTCGGGGCTGATTCTGTGGCAGGTGAAAGCATGAAAGTGATTGGCGTGATCCCGGCGCGTCTGGCAGCAACGCGCCTGCCGAATAAGCCCTTGCTGGACATCGCAGGCAAACCGATGGTGCAGTGGGTGTGGGAGCGCGCGCGGCAGGCGCGCTCCCTGCACGAACTTTACATCGCCACGCCCGACCCCGAAATCGTGGAGGTCGCTGAATCGTTCGGCGCACAGGCGATGCTCACCAGCCACGCGCATCGCTCGGGTACCGACCGCATGGCGGAAGTCGCCCGCCGCACCGACGGCGCAATCTATGTGAACATTCAGGGCGACGAACCGCTGCTCGACCCCGAAGCTGTCGACCGCGCCGTGCAGCCATTACTGGACGATCCGCAGGTGATGATGAGCAGCCTCTACTGCCACGCGAAACCTGAAGACTACGAGACCCCCAGCGTGGTGAAGGTGGTGGTCGACCTCAACGGCGACGCGCTCTACTTTTCGCGCTCGCGTATCCCACATCCGCGTGAAACGACGGAGGTTCACGTGCTGCGCCATATCGGGCTGTATGTTTTCCGCAAGCCCCTGCTGCTGGAGTACGCCCAGTGGGAGCCGACCCCCTTAGAGCGCACCGAGATGCTGGAGCAGCTGCGCGTGCTGGAACACGGCTACAAAATCCGCATGGTCTACTTCGAACATCCGTCGATTGCAGTGGACACAGAGACCGACCTGCAGCGGGTACGGGCGATTTTAGCGAGCGACGGCTCGATGTAGACGGCAGTGCTGAGCGCGTCGCAGAGCGTGGGGTCGTCGCCGACGAGCGCGACGGGCGGGCGCGACGGCGCGGGGTAGCCCGTGCGTGGGTCGATAATATGCCCATAGCGCACGCCGTTCGCCTCGAAATGTTGCTCCGCATCGCCTGAGACGCCGACAGCGGCGTCGCGCAGCATGGTTTCGCTGCCGTCGGGCAGGCGGAAGAGCCAGCCCTCCGCGTTGGGCGGCGCGCCCAGCGCGTACTGCGTGCTGCCCCCGGCGTCGATGAGCGCGGACTCCACGCCCAACTCCCGCAGGATGCGCACACACCGCGCCGCCGCCCAGCCCTTGCCAATCGCGCCAAAGCTCAGCTCCACGCCCGGCAGCGCGTAGTAAACCCAGCACCCCTCTGGCTCCAACAATACCAGCTCCATCCCCACGCGCTGCAGCGTCTCCTCGATGGCTTCGGCGTCGGGCACGCGGAACTGCTTATCGACGAATCCCCACAGGCGCAACAGGGGCGTCACGGTCGGGTCAAATGCGCCGTCGGTGAGTTCATAGAGCGATTTGCAGATCTGCAACAGCTGGAACAGTTCTGGCTCCACGCGCACGGGCTGCTCGTGCGCATGCGCGTTCAGGTAGCACAGGTCGCTATCGGGCAGGTAAAGGCTCAGCTGGCGCTCGAGGCGATGGGTCTCCTCGCGCAACTCAGCGGCGACGGCTTCCGCGGTCTGCGCATCCTCAAGCGGAAGCTGCACGGTGAACTCGGTTCCCATCGCGCGCCAGTGAAACGCGGGCATCGAGGGCGATTGTACCCTGCGGACGCAGGGTCGGACGAAGCGCGATTTTTCAGGTATAATCTTTTCAAACGCCCATCAGCGAGACTGTTGAGCAAACAGACCGAGCTTATGCTGGGCGGACGGCTGGAGTGGAACCGCGTGGGATCGAAGCTGCCTGACGCCTGTTTTTAGGAGGTACACACGATGCATCTACGCGCAATTGCGACAGGGCTGTTGTTCGCTGGGTTGCTCGCGCTCGGCTTTGCTCAGGCGCGGCTGGAGAAGCCCCAGCTGGTCAGCACAGAGTGGCTCGCCAGCCGATTAAACGACCCCAACTTACGCATTATCGACGCACGGGGCGCACTGCCTGCGTATCTGCAGGAGCATCTCCCGAACGCGGTCTTCCTCAGCACGGAGACGCTGCGGGTCAGTCGCGGGGGGATTCCGGGGCAGCTGTTGCCCCCTGAACGCCTCGCGGAGATTTTCGGCGCGATGGGCATCGGCACGGAGAACGAGGTGGTCGTCTACTCCAGCACTGAAGACGCCTTCTCCGCCGCGACCTATACCGCGCTCGCGCTGATTTCGATAGGGCATACGCGCGTGGGCGTGCTGAACGGGGGCTTTGAGAAGTGGAAAGCCGAGAACCGCCCCCTGACCAGCAAAATTCCCACGCTCGAACCGCAAGCGTTGGTAGCCCAACCCAATCCTGAAATCTTCCGCACGCTGGACTGGCTGCAGAAGTATCTGAATTCGCCGGAGCCGGTGCAGTTGCTGGACGCGCGGTCGCCGCAGCAGTATCAGGCGGGGCATATCCCGACTGCGCAGAACCTTTTCCTGCGCGACATGTTGCGTACGGAGGGAAATGTCAGCGTCTGGCGCAGCCCCGACGAGATTCGGGAGAAGCTCAAGCAGCTCGGCGTGGACCCAGGGCGTCCGCTGGTGACCTACTGCAACTCCGGACGCGAGTCGAGCCAGCTCTGGTTTACGCTGCGTTACTGGCTGGGCATCGATGTCCAGACCTACGACGGCTCGTGGGTCGAGTGGAGCGCGAAGGGACTATCCGTAGAGAGGTAGCCCTACCATTCCCAGCGGATGTGGTCATTCACGCCGTGCTTCTCGTACACTGTTAGCACCTCGCGGCAGAATTGTGCTGTGGCTGTATCCCCTTCCTTCTCGGCTAACTCCAGCAGGCGGATGAACATCCGCTTGCCCGTCTTTGTTTGCTTGTAGATTTTCTTGCGGAAATTGCACTGCGCACAGAGCGTCTGCCCGTTTTCAACCTCTGAGCGTCCTCCCAGATGGCGCGGTTTGATATGGTCTACATGTAGCTCCACGCCATCTGCAAGCCCTTTCCCACAGATGACGCATCGATAGCCGTCACGCTGAAGAATCGCCCGCTTTTGCTCGGGTGTAAAATCGTCCAGTTCAACCTTGCCTGCCAGTTCGGGGTCATAGCGATATACGCCTTTCCGTACCTTGATGAGCCAGCCCTCCTGATGGAGACGCCGTATGGTGCGCCACGGATCGCGAGGAGGTTCCTTGTGCCCTTGCTGGCGCCACTGTTCCCTAACCCAGTCCACGACCGAACCGTGCTTTAAATCCTCCTTTGGGTGCGCCTCAAAGTATTCCTGTACCAGCTGGCGTATCGTTTTACGCGGCTTAGGTAGCTTCATAAGCGACAGGCTCCTCCTGAATTTGCAACGCCAGTTGCCGCGAACTTAGATACGCTTCTATGCGCTGCCTCGCCAGTTCACAGTAGCGCGCCTCGATTTCGATTCCAATCGCCCGACGTTCGTGCATGACGGCTGCCAGTAGCGTCGTTCCGCTGCCAGCAAACGGATCCAGCTTGAGCCACTCATAGCAGCGTTTCAGCCACGTCTCGCAGAACCCCAGATACTCGGCGTAGCTCAGGTCGTTGCGATGGGTTCCGTAAACAACTTCCACATTATAGGGGGGGGCGAGGTGATGATGAGGTCGATACTGTCTGGCTCCACGCATTCGGCAGTCAGCGCGTCGGCGTGGTACAGTCGGCACTCCGGCTCGCTCAGAGCAAAGTAGGGCTGCACGCAGAAGATTATACCTGCATAGACCCGTTCGTGCGCCCCAAAACAGGTACAATTCCCGCCGATGCGAGGAGTTTATCGTCTGCGCCTGTGGGCGTTGCTGTGGGGTCTGCTGTGGGCGTTCGCGCCTGCGTTGCAACAGCCGCCGACCGAGAAGATCGAGAAGCGTATCAGTCCCCATATCGTACTGTTTCAGGAGATTTCTGCAAACCCGCCGCTCGCGATTCAGGGCGTGCGGATTACGCCGGCGCGGGCGGTCAGCTTCCGCTCCACGCTGGGCAACGATGTGGTGGCGACGGAGGGCGCGCTGCGCGGACGCGAGCTGACCAGTCGGATGGCGTGGCGACATCGCGCCGTTGCCGCGATTAACGCCGACTTTTTCGACGGGGGCGACCCGCTGGGGCTGTGCATCATCAGTGGCGAGCTGGTCAGCGAGCCGTTTCCGGGCAGACCAGGCGTGGGCTGGACATCGACGGGGCAGGTGGTAATGGGCGACCTCGCACTGGACGCCGATGTGACCCGCCCAGACGGCGCGAAGCTGGCGATAACGGGAATCAATCGCGTCGTGAAAGCGGAGGGCGATCTGGTGCTGTTCACGCCGTTTTACGGCGCAACGGCGGGCGCGGCGGCGCGCGGCGTCGCCGTCATATTAGACGCCTTGCCCCGCCCCGTGCGCGTGGGCGCGACCCTGCAAGCGATTGTGCGCGAGGTGCGCGAGGGCAGCGCCGCGCCAATCCCGCCCACAGGTGGCGTGCTGTTCGGTACCGCCGCGCAAGCCGAGTTCCTGAGAACCCTGCAGCTGGGCGACCGCGTCGTCATTCGCGTCGATTTACGGGGCGACGGCGCAGCCCAGTGGCGACAGGTGCAAGAAGCCGTCGCGGGTGGGCCATGGCTGATCCGAAACGGCAAGATTCTCACCCCCGACGAGCAAGGGGGCGGGTTCAATCGGCAGACTTTCATCGAGCGGCGGCATCCGCGCACGGCGGTCGGGCGCACAGTGCAGGGGGAGGTCATCTGGGTCACCGTCGATGGACGCCAGCCCCAGAGTCAGGGCGCGACGCTGAGCGAACTTGCGCAGATTCTTGCTCGCTACGGCGCGGCGGATGCGATTAACTTAGACGGCGGCGGCTCCACCACACTGGTCGTGCGCAATCTGGTCGTCAACAGCCCTTCCGACGGCGTGGAGCGTCCCGTGTCGAATGCGTGGCTGGTGTACGACGATGCCCAACGCCCCACGCTGCCCCGCTACACGGATTACCGCATCGAACCACCCCAGGCGACGCTGAAGGTGGGCGAACAGATTCGCTTCCGCCTGATGCGCGGCGAGCAGCCCATCTCCACATGGGAAGCCGTCTGGGGCGCAGGCAGTATCGGGTTTATCGATCAGTGGGGCAGGTTCCGCGCGTTGCGCACGGGACGCGATGTAATCAGCGTCTATGTGGATGGTCAGTGGCTGCACGCGCCTGTAGAAGTCGTGGGCGACGCCCCTGCGCAAAATGGGAACAACGGTGGGAACTAAGCTCTGGAGGCGCCGGTGGGAATCGAACCCACGAATAAGGGTTTTGCAGACCCTCCCCTTAGCCACTTGGGTACGGCGCCTCGCCTGCTGGCTAATTATACCCTACTTGAAGGCTTGGACGCGCCGGTGGGAGTCGAACCCACGAATAGAGGCTTTGCAGACCCCTCCCTTGACCGCTTGGGTACGGCGCGCCGCTTGCTACCTAATTATACCCCAAATCGGGGCTAATTGTTTCAGGAAGCGCAGTTCGGAGGTTCCTCGCTTGCTCGGAATGACATCGGTTGTCGCTTCCCCAGCGTTGCAGCGCGCCGCCTGCTGCACAACCCCGCCCTGTCATTCCGAGCGAAGCGAGGAATCTCCCAAAACAACGCCCCTAAAACGAAAAAGGAGGGTGGCAGTGAAAGGAGAGCAAAGCCTGCCACCCCCAAGGAAGGAAGGTGAACTCGTTCCCAGTTAATATTATGGCACATCGGTCTCGAAATCTTTATACTCTCCATCGGATTCGTCGCGAATTCTGGGTCGAGTCCGTCGCTTCCTTCACTGGGATATACGAACGATGTTTCAAAAAAGTTTCTGGGCGGCGCTGGAATCGGTGTGGATGACTCCGCGGCGCACGCTGCTGAGCGGTCTGGGGATGGCGGTGGGCGTCGCGGCGATTGTGACGCTGGTCTCGCTGGGCAAGGGCGTGCAGCGGGATGTGGTGGCGCAGGTGGAGTCGCTGGGAGTGAACCTCGTGATTGTGTTGCCGGGCAGGCTCAGTCCTGAAAACCCGTTCAATCCGATGAGCTTTATCGGTCTCAGTACGCTGCGGGAGGGCGACATCGAGGCGGTGGCGCAGGTGGCGGGCGTGCGGCGCGTCGCGCCGATTATGTTCGTGGCAGGCGGGGCGCAACGGGGCGACCGCTGGGCGGACGCCGCGCTCATCCTTGGCACAACGCCCGAATGGTTCGAAATGCGCCCCCATACACTGAAATACGGACGGTTTTTCACCCACAGCGAAGCGGAGCAGTTCGTCTGTATCCTCGGACCGAAGCCTGCGGAGCAACTGTTCGGCGCGTCGAACCCTGTGGGCAAGCAAGTGCTGTTGAACGGTAAGCCGTTCACGGTGATTGGCGTCACGGCGGAGGACACGAGTCGCTCATTGCTGGGCAGTGGCGGGTTCGAATTCGCCATCTACGCCCCGATTCGCGCCCTGCAACGAGCGATGGGCAGTCAGCAGATTCATCGCGTGATTGCGCAGACCGCCCCCGATGTGGAGCCTGCGCGCCTGCAGGAGCAGATTAGGGCGGCGGTGCTGCGCAGCCACGGCAGCAGCGAAGATTTCTCCGTGCTGACGCAGGAGGAGCTGCTGAACCGCCTGTTCATCCTATTGCAGATTGTCTCTGTTGCCCTCACCGGGATTACCTCGATTGCGCTGGTGGTGGGCGGGATTGGCGTGATGAATGTGATGCTGATGAGCGTGACGGAGCGGGTGCGGGAGATAGGTGTGCGCAAGACGGTCGGGGCGCAGCAACGCGACATCTTCTGGCAGTTCCTGATTGAGGCGTTGCTGATTGCGCTGGCGGGCGGGTTGCTGGGCGCGCTAATTGGCTGGGGCGTGTGCGCGTTGGTCGACCGGTTCACGGTGCTGACGCCCGTCGTGACGGTCGACACCGTGCTGCTTGCGCTTGGGGTGTGCGGGCTGGTGGGGTTAGTGTTCGGGGTAGCGCCCGCTTATCGCGCCGCACGCAAAGACCCGGTGGAGGCGTTGCGCCATGAGTGATTACGCCGCGCGTTGGTGCAGGTAGTCCGCGAGCATGCCCCAGTACGCCTGCAGTCGCTGGAGCGCGTCGGGCGCGCCCGTGAGATCGCCTTGCTTACCCGCCTGCTCCAGTTCGAAGGCAATCGCGGCGAACTCATCCGCGCCGACGGAGCGCGCGCTGCCCTTGAGCGTGTGCGCCGCCTTGCCCAGCGTCGCCGCGTCGCCCTGCGAAACGGCGGTCGCAATCTGCGCCATCAGTTCAGGCGTCTGCGCCAAAAAGTCGCTCAGAATCTCTGCGATGAACTCCTTATCGCCCCCGCTAATCTCATTCAGATAGTCATAGTTGAGCATGGGTTTGCCTCCGTTTTGGTTCGCTGGTTTTTTGTACCAATCAGGTTCCAAGCACTGAGCGATAAACAGGTGCCCTCTCGCCAGACAGATGCTATAAAGGTGCGTTGCATGGCTGTTCCCTCGTCATCATACCTTATGTGTGTTCACTTTTTGCACGGACAAGCCCGTCAGTGCGACTAAGCAGCTTTGGCGCGGACAGGGGTATCCGCGCTACAGAGCCAGTGGGCGAGCGCCGCGCGGAGTTTGTCCGCCTGAATTGGCTTGCTCAGATAGTCGTTCATGCCGCAGGCGATACACTTTTCGCGGTCGCCCTCCAACGCGTTGGCGGTGAGCGCGATAATCGGCGTCTGCACGCCGCGCTCGCGCAGGACGCGCGTCGCCTCGTAGCCGTCCATCTCGGGCATCTGGCAGTCCATCAGTATCAGGTCATAATTATTTTCGGTTGCTTTATGCACCGCCTCCAGTCCGTTCACGGCGATATCGACCTCAAGTTGCAGTTTTCCTAACAGCCGCGTGGCAACTTTTCGGTTCACCTCGTTGTCCTCCACCAGCAGGACGCGCTTGTCAGGGAAGGCTTCAGGCAGCGATTCAGGCTGGGTTGGGTCGCTCTGGGTGCGGGGCGGCTGCGCGGCGGGCAGCGGCAAATCCACATAAAACAGGCTGCCGACGCCCTCTTCGCTCTCTACGCCGATTCGCCCGCCCATCATTTCGGCGAGTTTCTTACTGATAGCCAGCCCCAAGCCTGTGCCGCCGTATTTGCGGGTGGTGGAACTATCAGCTTGGGTAAACGCCTCGAACAGGTTCGCTTGCTTTTCCTCTGGGATGCCGATGCCTGTGTCTTGCACGCCCATCCACACGCCATGCTCGTGGGTCGGGCTGGGCAACAGAATGAGCGTCACACTGCCTTCGTGGGTGAACTTGATGGCGTTGCTGAGGAAGTTCGCCGCAATCTGGCGCAGGCGCACGGGGTCGCCGAGAACCCATTCAGGAGTGTTGGAATCGATTCGCGACTCAAGCGCCAGTCCTTTTTCGCTGGCGCGTCCGCCAAAGAGCGCGACTGCTTCTCGCGCCAGTTCGTGCAGATTCACGGGAATCTGCTCCAGCGTCATCTTGCCCGCCTCGATTTTGGACAGGTCCAATAAGTCGTTCAGCAGTCCCAGCAGGTAGTGCGCGCTGTTTTTGAGGGTGCGTAGCAGCTCCTGCTGTTCGGGTGTAAGCGGCGTATCTTCGAGTAGCTGCACCATGCCCAGTACGCCGTTCATCGGGGTGCGAATTTCGTGGCTCATGTTGGCGAGGAACTCCGACTTGGCGCGGCTGGCGGCTTCTGCTTGCACCGCCATTTCGTTCGCCTCCAGCAGCGCAAGCTCCAGACGCTGGTTGGTTTCCTCCAGCAAGCGTTGGGCATAGACTCGTTCGCTGATATCGCGTACCAAAATCACGACTCGATCCTCTGTATAGGGTACGAACCGCGCTTCGTAGTAGCGCTCATCGCCGTGAGCAGGCAGGCTATACTCCCAAATAAATGGTTGTCGGGTTTCCAATACGAAGTGGAGGGGGCGCATCGCTTGCTCAGCAAACTCACGCGGCAGGCAGTTGTAGATACTGTTGCCCAACGCGTGCTCTTTGGGTACGACAAGCTGGCTCTCGTCGTGGGCGTAGATTTCATGGTAAATTCCGTCTCTGTCGATCACAAACAGGAGGTCAGGTAGAGCGGACAAAAGCGAGTTCAAGTACTGCTCGCGTTCCTGAACCTGGCGCAGGAGCTGCATCTGTTCGGTCAGGTCGATGGAGACGCCCACCAGCGTTCTGAGTTCACCCCGTTCATCGTAGAGGTGAGAGAAATAAGTGCGATAATGGCGTCCCATCCATTCACGCTCGGTTACGAGCTGCTTGCCCTGCAACGCACGCCGAAGATCCTCGTGGAGTTGGGGCACATCTTTGGACACTTCCAGCACATTGAGTCCGATTAGTGGAATATCGGGGTAGCGTCGGGGCAGGTCGCGCAGCGCCGCGCCCTCAATCATTTCCAAATTGCCCTGCGCGTCGCAGGCGAACACAATCACGGGGGCATGTTCCAGCACCTGCTGGCGCAGGTGGTTCAGGTACTGGAGACGCTCCTGCTGCGCCGCCTCACGCAGCTGCACGACGCGTCGGTAGCGAAACCCCAGAAAAGTGAGCGCTCCAACCATCAGCGCGAATGCGCCCGCCAGCCAGACCAGCCGTCGGTGCGAGCCGTTCATCGCAGAGATGTTCGCGAGGTAGTCTTCCGCGCGGAAGTCCACACCGAGCGCGCCGATGACCTCGCCCTTTTTGTCGCGCAAGGGAACATACGCGCAGACGAAACTGCCCCAAGTACTGGAGACGACGCCTGTGAGTTGCGGTGTGCCCAGTGCGAAAACAGCGTGCATTTCTGGCACTGCTTCGGGATATTCGTCGCCGATATAGGATTTATCTTCCACGCCGTCGTGGTCTTGGTCGCCAGGCGGCGTGGCGTCCAACACAAAGTAAATCTTGCCTTCTTTGCGAACGAAGGTGTAGATGAACTTGATTTTGGAGTTCGTCGCCTGGATTTTCGCGAGCGGCTCGATGGCGCGCTGGTACTTCCTGGTGGTCTCCTCGCCGGGTTGGAAGGTCTGGTGGAGTTCAGTATCGACCGTGGTCGCCGCCGCCAGCGCCGTGTTGAGCAAGGTCTGATAGAATTCCCGCTGGATATGCCGTTTCGCTTCCTCATGAAACAGGTTGAGCGCGCCCGCCGCTGCGCCGAACACGGTGAGCATCGCCGTCGCGCCCCACAGAATCGGATAGCCCCAACTGTGCAACCACTGCCGCATCGCAAGGGGATTATTCCATATTGCAACGATGGAGACTATCACTGCTGGGCAAGCCAGTCCACAACTTCTCGGAGCAGAGTAGCGATGGTCTCGGCAGTTCGCTCCAGAAGCGGCTACGGTTTCCCAGTCTCTCCCGGTTAGACCCGCTCTTAGCGTAAACAGCTTTCCGTCGAAAACCGTCTCTTGTATCAGGAACAGGTTCACCCGTGAAGTCGCCCAAAAGCGCAGGTAGGAATTTTCATGGCGATGTAGAACCCTCATTAAGCTATGGCACGGCAGACGACACGGCGGGAGTTTCTGAAGCAGAGCCTGACTGCGGGCGCAGGCTTGCTATTTGTGAAGAGCTGGGCAAAGGGGCAATCGCCGAACGAGAAGCTCAATATCGCGGTAATAGGCGTCGGCGGACGCGGCTGGGACAACCTGCGTGGCGTCGCAGGTGAGAACATCGTCGCGCTGTGCGATGTCGACCTTAACCACCTGAGCAACGCTGCGAAGGTATTCCCACACGCGCGGCTATGGGTGGATTACCGACGCATGTTCGACCGACAGAAGGACATCGACGCGGTGGTCATCAGCACGCCTGACCACACGCACGCGCTGCCGATGATGATTGCGTTGCAACTGGGTAAACATGTTTACTGTGAGAAGCCACTGGTGCACACCGTGTGGGAGGCGCGTCAGGTACGCGAGGCGGCGCGCAAGGCGAAGGTCGCCACGCAGATGGGCAATCAGGCGCACTCCAGCGAGCCACTCCGCAACGCGGTGGAGGTCATCCGTTCTGGCGTGATAGGCTCGGTGCGCGAGGTGCATGCGTGGAGCGATCGTCCCATCTGGCCTCAGGGCATCCCGCGTCCTGAAGGTTCTAAGCCCGTTCCCCCCTACCTGTTTTGGGATTTCTGGCTGGGTCCTGCGCCCGAGCGTCCTTACCACGACGGTTATCACCCGTTCGCTTGGCGCGGCTGGTGGGACTTCGGTACTGGCGCGCTGGGCGATATGGGCTGCCACATCATCGACACGGCGTACTGGGCGCTGGAGCTGGGGTTGCCGACCAGTGTAGAGATGGACGGCGCGCCGCGCATGCCCGAATCGGGTCCGAAAGCGAGCCGGGCGACATACGAGTTTCCCGCGCGTGGCAGCCAGCCCTCGGTGAAACTCTACTGGTATGACGGCGGTCTTAAGCCCGATCCTGCGCTTGTGGGTGAGCAGAACCTCGCGCCTAACGGCGTCATCTGCGTCGGCGAGAAGGGCGCGTTCTACTTCATCCACGCCAGCCAGTTCCGCCTGCACCCCAAAGCGCAGTTCGAGGGCTTTCAGCTCAAGGAACGCAAACTGCCCACTTCGCCCGGGCACTACGAAGAGTGGCTGCAGGCGTGCAAAACAGGCAGCCCTACCTACAGCAACTTCGAGTATGCGACGACACTGACCGAGGCGGTGCTGCTGGGGAATGCGGCGTTCCGTGCAGGAGAGAAACTCTATTACGACGGTAAAGAGGGGCGCGTGACCAACACTCGCAAAGCGGATGAGTTCATCCGAATGCCCTATCGCAGGGGCTGGGAGTGGTAAGTTCTGCGAAGATGAAATCGCCGCCTTTGCCCGCTGTTCTTTCTCCCCCCTCCTGACCTCCCCCGTTCACGGGGGAGGCGTCGTCGCTGTCCGCGCGCTCCCTCCCCGCTTGCGGAGAGGGTTAGGGTGGGGGTAGCTTTGGCGCAGGCATTCGGGTAAAAAGGAACGATTTCACATTGGAGGGACTTAAGTTCCACAAATGTGAAAACGCCTCCTTTTGGTACGATGGCGTTCCCGCCATCGTCGTTGTGCAGCGTACCTGCGAGGCGACGGCAGGAATGCCGTCGCACCATGCGCGCTTCGCGCGTTTCGGGAACGCTTTAAACTTTG
>CALKLF010000098.1 GCA_937992175.1 uncultured Fimbriimonadales bacterium
AAATCGGTTCCTCCTGCAAGCAGGGGGAACCAATCCAGAAAATCGGTTCCCCCTTTTCAAGGGGGAACCTGCAGGAGGGGGTTCCCCATACAACAGGCGGATTTTCGAACACCCTCGCTCCCTCTTGACATCCGTTTCCCGTTTGGAGTATAATTCGCTTTAGAAAACTGTTTTCCGTTGGAGGCGCGTATGAACCGACTTATGGCTGGGCTAAAGCAAGCGGGACTGCGCTTGACGCCGCAGCGCGTTGCCATCTGCAAGGTTCTCGCCGAGAGCAAAGACCATCCGACCGCCATGATGATTTATCACCAGCTGTTGCCGCAGTTCCCCACCTTGAGCCTCGCCACAGTTTACAAAACGCTGAATGTGCTGAAGTCGATGGGGCTGGTGCATACCTTGGGCGACGCGGGCGACGGCGCAGAGCATTTCGACGCTGACCTGACCCCGCACATCAACCTGGTCTGCACCAAGTGCCATCGTGTAGTGGACTTCGACGAGAGGCTGATACACACGGTACAACAGGCGGTTGCCGAGCGTTCGGGCTATGAGATTCAGGGGGCGCGGATTGTGTATTACGGGTTATGCCCTGAGTGTCGGGTGAACGGTTCGCTGAGCCGACGGGAGAGCGCGTGATGGGCGTCATACGCTACATTCGTCAGCGGCTTGCTGAAGCCGATTCGTGCGCCGATGAGATGGCGAAGGTTGCATTCGCCCATCGGGGCGTTCGGCGCATTCGATACCGCTACGGAGAGGATACCGTAGAGGTCGAGTATGACCCGCGCCAGATTAGCGCTGAGGCGGCGCAGCGTGCTGTCGAGCCGTTGTTGCGCGAACTGGGCGTGCGCATTCCCACCTGCAGTTTGCGTGATCCTGAGGGAGGCGTGTGCGCGGCGTGTCCGAGCGTGGCGCAGCACGGCAAGCGCTGGCAGGTGAACGGGGTTGCTTATCGCGCGAGTTTCGATGGCGAGACCCTCACTATCGAGCAGGAGGGCGCGTTTGCGGAGCCGACCGATCGCTTCCTGCGCCGTGTGAAGGCGTTGGAGCGTCCCACGCCGCGCTGGCGCAGTCGCGCCCTGTGGGAACCGCTTTTCTCGGCGCTGACCCTGCTGATGCTTATCGCAGGCGGGCTACTACGCTGGCAGGGGCAGGCGGGTCTTGCAAACCTTGCCTATGCCGTTGCCTACCTCGCGGGCGGCTTCTTCGGCGTCGTCGACGGCTTCCAAACCCTCCGCGAGCGGCGACTCGATGTCAACTTTCTGATGATCGCGGCGGCGATTGGCGCGGCGATAGTGGGCGAAGCTCCCGAAGGGGCGACCCTGCTGTTCTTATTCTCCCTCTCTAACACGCTACAGAACTACGCACTTGCGCGGAGCCGTCGCGCCGTGCGCGCCCTGATGGCGCTGCAACCCGACACCGCACTGCGAATCACGCCCACAGGGGTGGAGACCGTTCCCGTCGAGGAGCTGCAAGTGGGCGACCACGTGCTGACCCGTCCGGGCGACCGTATCCCAACCGATGGCATTATCGTGCGGGGCGAATCACATATCGATCAGTCACCGATTACAGGGGAGAGCGTACCCGTGCATAAGACGGTAGGCGACGCCGTGTACGCGGGCACGATTAACGGCAACGGAACGCTGGAGATCGAGGTGCGCGCCCCTGCGACCGAGACGCTCCTTCATCGGATTCTGCGTCTGGTGGAACAAGCACAGGAGCAGAAGGCGCGCACGCAGCGCTGGCTGGAGCGGTTCGAGCAGCGGTACGCGCTGGCGGTCATAGGCGGCGCGGCACTGGTCGCGCTGGGGCTACCCTTGCTGGGCTGGGGCTGGGCAGATGCCTTCTATCGCTCGATGACGCTGCTGGTGGTCGCTTCGCCCTGTGCGCTGGTCATCAGCACGCCTGCCACCCTGCTCTCGGCGATTGCCAACGCGGCGCGACGGGGCATCTTGTTCAAAGGCGGCGAACCCATCGAACGATTGGCGACCGTGCGCGCCGTTGCTATCGACAAGACAGGCACGCTCACAGAGGGCAAACTGGAGTTCACGGAGTTCATCCCCCTCGAATCCGACGACATCCCCGTTGCAGAGATAGAGAGGCGGGCGTGGCAGGTGATTGCGGATGTCGAGTCGCGCTCGGAGCATCCGCTGGCGCAGGCGCTCCTGCATGCAGCCGAAGCGCGTGGCTACCGCCCGCGCCCTGTGCAGCGCGTGGAAGCGGTGCCAGGTAAGGGCATTCGCGCAGTTCTGGCAGACGGTTCAGAGGCACGGATTGGCAACTTGCGTCTGTTCGAGGAGATGAACGTGCCTGAGTCAGCGCAACGGGCGGTCCAGCAGCTCCGTGAGGCGGGCAGCACGGCGATGATTGTGTGGGTAGGTGGGCGGTTTCTTGCGGTGGCAGGTGCCGCGGACAGGGTTCGCCCCGAAGCGGCGCAGGCAGTGGCGCAGCTACACGCGCTGGGCATCCCCTGTGTGGCGATGCTTACGGGCGACGCCGAGCCTATCGCCCGCGCCGTCGCCAAGCAAACGGGTGTTGACCGCGTGTACGCCGATCTGTTGCCAGATGAGAAGCTCGAAGCGCTGCGTCAACTGAGTGCGGAGTACGGTGCGACGGCGATGGTAGGGGATGGTGTCAACGATGCGCCTGCGCTCGCCGCCGCGGAAGTCGGAGTTGCGATGGGCGCGGGCACGGATGTCGCGCTGGAGACCGCCGATGTCGCGCTGGTGGGCAACGACCTGAACAACCTCCCCTACGCGCTGAGCCTCAGCCGCCGCGCGATGCAAGTGCTGAAGCAGAACCTCCTCTTCGCGACAGGCGTGATTATCGTGCTGGTGATTCTGACCTTCACGGCGAACCTCCGTCTACCGCTCGGGGTGGTCGGGCACGAAGGCAGCACGCTGATAGTGGTGCTGAACGGGCTGCGGCTGTTGTGGTTTCGTCCTCGTAGCGGACGCTGAGGAGCCTGTAGGGGCAGCACGGTGCGCGCTGCCCTATTTCCCTCGCATCAGTCGCCAGAAAAGGTAGCTGGCTGCTAACCCCCCCAGCACGCCGCCCAGTATCGGGGAGAGCGCAGGTGGCAGGGATAGTTGGCTCAATAGCGCCGCCAGCGGAATCGAGAGCAAGGCAACCAGCCCCAGCGTGTTGAGGAGCGCACGGCGCGCTCGGCGCGTTGCGGCGCGCTCCACACGCACCATCGCCTCGAAATCGGCGGTTCCATGCTGCAGGTACTCGGCAAGCCCTCGCAACTCGGCGACGATAAGGTCAGCGTCCTGCTCGCTTAGGGCGCGGGGGATAGGGCGGAACTCATAAGTTACATCGACCAGCGTCTGTGTGCCCCACGGCTGAAGTTTCGCCTCCGCTTGAATCGGCAGTTGGCGCGGCGAGAGCGTCGTGATTGCTCTCCAGCGACTGCCGCGTGTCCAGCAGGCAGGCGTGCGCTCCTCGTAGCCCACCGCGCGAAAGTAGCTGCTAAGTCGCTCCGCCGCGGTATCCGCGTCGCAGTTGACCGCGCCAGACCAACGGAACCTCACGGTGTCTCCTTGAAACGGCGCACGCCCCTGAGCAGTCGTTTTCGAAACGCGGGCGGAACCCGCCGCACTTGATGGCAGTTCCGACACCGCGCCTCGTAATGATCTTCCGCGCCGACTAAAATCGTCGGCTCATCCCACGCGGCGGGGCGTCCGTCCACCAGACGCTGCGTGTGGCTCGCAGGACGTCCACACTGCACGCAAATCGCACGCAACTTAATCACTTCATCTGCCACCGCCAGCAGCTGCGGCATAATCCCAAACGGCTGACGCCGAAAGTCCTGATCCAGCCCCGCGACGATGACCGTTTTGCCCGCATCAGCGAGTTCAACACATAAGCGCACCAGCTCCTCGTCAAAAAACTGCGCCTCTTCGATGGCAATCACATCTGTGTCAGCGTCCAGCAGGCAGATGAGCTCGCGCGTGTTGCGCACGGGGATAGCCTCCAGCTGCACGCCGTTGTGCGTGGCAACCGCCGCATACGCGAATCGGTCATCTAAGGCGTGCTTGAACACCTGCACTTTCTTGCGGGCATACATCGCGCGACGCACGAGGCGGATTAACTCCTCCGACTTGCCTGCGAACATGCTCCCGCAAATCACAGTGAGCTGTCCTAATGGCTTCATAGGGCGAAACCTATGTTCAAGATGAGGCGTTAATTTCCTGCCAGAGGGCTACGGATGTGGAGAGCCACCCGCGATTCCCACGAGGGTGAGGAGCCAGCTGTGATTTGATGTACCCCCCTCCTTCGGGTTCCCGCTACACCGTAGGGGGGAATCGGTTTGGACTCGGCGCACACGCACCGCGTGGCTTGGTGTGGGACGCCTTTGGGGTTGCGACCGCGAAACGGCTCGTTTTCAGAGGATGTGGGGCATCTCCTGTGAAAAATGGTACAATTCCGCTACTGGAGGTTATCAAGCGATGAGCTACGATGTGAAGGATTTAGCGTTGGCGGAGCAAGGCGCGCTCCGCATGGAGTGGGCAGACAACGAGATGCCCGTGCTGCGCCTGATTCGCCAGCGTTTCGAGCAAGAGAAGCCGCTCAAGGGCGTTCGAATCGCCGCGTGCCTGCATGTGACCACTGAGACTGGCAACCTCATGCGCACGCTGAAAGCGGGCGGGGCGGAGATTGCGCTGTGCGCCTCGAACCCACTCTCCACCCAAGACGACCTCGCCGCCGCATTAGTGAAATACGAAGGCATTCAAGTCTACGCCATCAAAGGCGAAGATAAAGAGACCTATTATCGGCACATCCACCAAGCGTTGGACATCCAGCCGCAGATTACGATGGACGACGGTTGCGATCTCGTGAGCGTGCTGCACACCGAACGGCGCGAGGGACTTGCAAGTGTGATTGGCGGCACGGAGGAGACCACCACGGGCGTGATTCGCCTGCGCGCGATGGCGAAAGAGGGCGTGCTACAGTATCCCGTGATTGCCATCAACGATGCCTACACCAAGCACCTGTTCGACAACCGCTACGGCACGGGGCAAAGCACGATGGACGCCATCATGCGCGCCACGAACCTGCTGATTGCGGGGCGCAAGGTGGTGGTGATCGGCTACGGCTGGTGCGGACGCGGCGTGGCGATGCGTGCGCGCGGACTGGGTGCCCATGTAATCGTGTGTGAAGTGAACCCCCTACGCGCCCTTGAAGCGATTATGGACGGCTACGAGGTGATGCCACTCGCCCAAGCCGCGCAGGTAGGCGACATCTTCATCACTGTAACGGGCAACTACCATGTGTTGCGCGAGGAGCATTTCCGCGTGATGAAGTCGGGCGCGATTGTCTGCAACACGGGACACTTCACTGTGGAAATAGACATCCCCGCGCTGGAGCGCATGGCAACAGGCAAGCGCACCGTGCGCGCATATGTCGATGAGTACCAACTCAGCGACGGGCGACGCCTCTACCTGCTGGGTGAAGGTCGACTCATCAACCTCGCCGCCGCAGAGGGACACCCCGCCGCCGTGATGGATATGAGCTTCGCCAACCAAGCGTTGAGCGTGGAGTATATTGTCAAGAACCACGCAAGCCTGCCGCGCAATGTGTTTCCTGTGCCTGCCGAGATCGATGCGCAGGTCGCCCAACTCAAACTCCAAGCGCTGGGCGTGCAAATCGACACGCTTACTGAAGAGCAGGTGAAGTACCTCGACTCATGGCAAGAAGGGACTTAGTTCTGACCTCAACAGGGGTGCAACGCCACGAGTGGTGTTGTGCCGTACAGAAGCTGAGTTCCCTCTACTGGCTGGAGGAGCCTAAGGAGGGTTGAGGTGCGTTTGAATCGAAATCCCCCTCTCCCAAGCAGTGGGAGAGGGGGATTAGGGGTAAGGGCTTACTTCTTGCGGCGGCGCAGCCCGACCAGA
>CALKLF010000099.1 GCA_937992175.1 uncultured Fimbriimonadales bacterium
GGGGAGTCCCCCCCCTCTCCCGCGTCGCGGGAGAGGGGGGCTGGGGGGGTGAGGGCAGAAATTCCTCAAAATTCTCCGGATGACAATCCACACAGTACCACGCCGGAATCTGATGCCCCCACCAGAGCTGACGCGAGATGCACCAGTCGCGGATGTTCTCCATCCAGTGCAGGTACATCTCCTCATACCGTTCGGGCAGGAAGCGGATTTTGCCCTCCTTCACCACATCAATTGCGGGCTGCGCGATACTCTGCATACGGCAGAACCACTGCTCGCTCAACAGCGGCTCAATCACCGTGTGGCAGCGCTCACACCGCGCGAGGGGCACGGTGTAGTCTTCAATCTTCTCTAAATACAGGTTTTCCTCTAAATCTTGCACAATCAGTTGCCGCACCTCATAGCGGTCTTTGCCGTGATATTTCTGCAGGTAGGGGTTGTCAGGCGCGTTCAGCGGCTCGGTGTTGATAGTGCCGTCCAGATTCATAATCACTGGGCGCGGCAAGTTATGTCGTTGCCCGATTTCGAAGTCGTTCGGGTCGTGTGCAGGGGTTACTTTTACCGCGCCCGTGCCGAAAGCGGGGTCGGGGTAGGGGTCGGCAATCAGGGGGATAGGTTTATCCACCAGCGGCAGGCGCAGGTGTTTGCCAATCAGCCCCTGATAGCGTTCGTCGGCGGGGTTCACGGCGACCGCCACATCACCCAGCATCGTTTCAGGGCGCGTGGTGGCGACCACCACATAGCCGCTGCCGTCTTCGAACGGGTAGCGGATGTGATAGAGCTTGCCCGCCTCGTCCGCCTGCTCCAGCTCGATGTCTGAAATCGCCGTGCGGCAGCGGGGGCACCAGTTAATCACGCGCTCGCCGATATATAGATGCCCATCCTGCCACCAGCGCACGAACACCTCCAGCACGGCGTCCACATATTCGGGGTCTAAGGTGAATCGGGTGTAGCGCCAGTCATACGAGCAGCCGAGTTTGCGGAACTGCATCAGGATTGTGTTGCCGTACTGTTCACGCCACTGCCACACGCGCTCCAGAAACTTTTCACGCCCCAAATCGTGACGGGTTAGCCCCTCTTTGCGCAATTCGCGCTCCACCACATTTTGCGTGGCGATGCCCGCGTGGTCGGTGCCGGGCACGCAGAGCGTGTTGTAGCCCTGCATCCGTTTCCAGCGCAACAGCACATCGTGGATGGCGTTGTTCAGCGCATGCCCCATGTGCAGCGAGCCGGTGATGTTGGGGGGCGGAATGGTGATGCAGTAGCGGGGTCTGCCGTCGTCGGCGATGGTCGCCTCAAAATCGCCGCGCTGCAGCCACCACTGGTAGCGTCTCTCCTCCACCTGATGCGGATCGTAAGTCTTGGGCAGCTCGTACATGGCGAGGAATATTGTACCTGCTGAGGGAGTTGACTTGTCATGGTAAGTGCTTAACTAAAGGCATCGCATGCCTATCGAGGACGCTCTCGGTGCGACGGTATTCCTGCCGTCGTGTGGTGGGCTGATACATCGGTTCGAGTGCGACGGCATTCCTGCCGTCGCACTAGGCGGACAATTTTTAGCGGTAGGTACTTACCTCAACAGGTATAATCCCTGCGATGCTGACGCCAGACACTCCCAAGATGTGGGGCGGGCGGTTCGAAGGCAGCCTCTCGCCCGAAGCGCAAGCGTATTCGTTCTCGCTGCAACACGATGTCCGCCTGTGGAAGCAGGAGCTGCACGCCAGCGCCGCCCACGCCCGCATGATGGGCATCACGGGCATGCTGAGTACCCACGAAGCGAACCGCATCGTGGACGCCCTGCTCGAAATCCACGCCGAAATCGAAGAGGGCGAGTGGTTCCCGTTCGATGAGTACGAAGACATCCACACGGCGATAGAAGCGCGCCTGTTCGAGAAAATCGGCGCACTGGCGGGCAAGCTGCATACGGGGCGCAGCCGCAACGATTTAGTGGCGACCGAAGTGCGGATGTGGCTGCGCGAACGCACCACCGACCTCGCCCGCGCCCTGCTGGGGCTGTGCCATCGGCTGATGCACCTCGCCGAGCAGCATAAGGAGACGCTGATGCCCGGACTAACGCACCAGCAGCACGCGCAGCCCGTCACGCTGGGGCATCACCTGATGGCGCACTGCTGGGCGTTCATTCGCGACTTGTCGCGGCTGGCGCACGCGGGCGATCGGATGAATCTCTGTCCACTTGGGGCGGGCGCGCTGTCGGGCACGACCTTTCCGATTGACCGCGAGCTGCTCGCCGCCGAACTGGGCTTCGGCATGCCCATCCCCAACAGTATGGACGCTGTGTCCGACCGCGACTTCATCGCCGAGTATCTGTTTGTATCCGCGCTGCTGATGGTCCATCTGAGTCGCCTCGCACAGGAGCTGATTCTGTGGAGCGCGCCTGAGTACGGCTATGTGGAACTCTCCGATGAACACACCACGGGCAGCAGCATTATGCCCCAGAAGAAGAACCCCGACATCGCCGAGCTGATTCGGGGGCGCAGCGCGCTCGTGATTGGCAACCTGACGGGCATGCTGGCGTTGGTGAAGGGGCTGCCGCTGACCTACAATCGCGATTTGCAGGACGACAAACCCCTGCTGTTCGCCACGATGGACACCGTGATACCGTCCGTGCGCCTGATGAGCGACATGCTGGAGAAGGCGCAGTGGCGAACTGAGCGCATGCGCGCCGCGTTGCAGGGCGACTTTTCGACGGCGACGGAGCTGGCGGATTACCTCGTGCGCAAGGGCGTGCCGTTCCGCGAGGCGCACCACATCGTGGGGCAGATTGTGCGCGAGTGTATCCAGCGGGGCGTCGGGCTGGAAGGGCTGACGCTGGAGATGCTGCAAAAGCATCACCCGCGCTTTGAGGCGGACGCGCTGGAGGCGATTGACCCCGAACGCGCCGTGCGCGCCCGCGCCATCTTGGGC
Source organism: uncultured Fimbriimonadales bacterium (assembly GCA_937992175.1). Classification (GTDB taxonomy): domain Bacteria; phylum Armatimonadota; class Fimbriimonadia; order Fimbriimonadales; family GBS-DC; genus GBS-DC. Next base: position 2,923 of record CALKLF010000099.1, read on the forward strand.
GGAACCGCGCCTGAGTCCGTTATGCACCAGATTGAGCAGGCGAAAAACTGGCTGGCAGTAATCGAGCATCAGCTGAACGAACTGCTGAACCCGAACTGATGGCGTCGTGGCTGAAGTCGGAGGCGTGGCGTTTGCGTTGGCTGCCGTTTTTGACGGCGACGGCGGGCGTGCTGGCGGTCTACCTGCTGCAGGAGGTTCCGCTGCTGCGCCGCCACGCGCTGCTGCTGGCGTTGTTGGCGGGGCTGGGCTTTTTTCTGCCCGCCGTGCGCCATCGGTTGCTGATCCTGTTCGCCTATGGGCTGGGGTTGTATTTTATCACCAAGTCGGTCGCCACATGGTTGGATTTGCCGATGGGTAATTTGGGCGTCGTGGAGCGATTTCTCTGGCTCCTGCTGGGCGTGCTGTGTGTGGTGAGCGCGCTGGGCATGGGGCGTCGCCGTCCGCCGGAGTGGGCGGTCGCGCTGTTGATGGTCGCGCTGGGTCTCTATTTCGCGAACTTCACCTACATCCACTATACGCACAATAACTGGCTGCAGGTGCTGGCGGGCGTGGGGCTGACGGGCGCGGCGTTGTGGCACGCGGCAACGGTCTGGATCGAGGCGAGTCCATCGCCGCCGCGAGAGGCTTAGTCGGTCGTTTCCGCCGCACGGAACAGCGGATCCAGCACCTCCGAATACTGATGCTCAATCGCCGCGAAGGTCAGGTCGAGCGCGAGCGTCCACAAGAGCATTACGGCTTTCTCTGCGGGCAGCTCCAGCACATCGACGAAGAACTCTTTCATCACCTCTTCATAAGTTCGAGCGTTCTCTTCGGGCATGATGTACCGCTCGCTCTGGCGTCGCTGATTGTCCCACGCCTCCTGCTGGAGCCTGTCCAGAAACTCGCGCACATTCGCAGGCGTGGCGTTCTGCAGTTTGGGACCGAACTCCGCTTCCACTCGTTGCCTGAACTCTTCTAATCGCACGGGCGCACCTCGTTGATAATTGTACCTTGCCAGCGCGATTAGGAAGCCCTTCCCGCAAAGGATGATATCGAAAGGGATTCCTCGCTTCGCTCGGAATGACATTCGGTGTTTTATGAGTCTTTGTCATTCCGAGCGAAGCGAGGAATCCTTTTTGCTTCGCTCGGCGTTTCCGTAGCATTTTCGCGGGAAGGATTCACGCCTGTGACGCCAGTTGCTGCACGGTTCCCCAGCCCCCGATGCGTTCGTAGCCCGGCAGGTCTAACGGCGACGATTCAGCGACCTCCTGCGCGTCCAGCGGAATCTGGGCGAGGGCGCATGCCAGCCCACATAGAACGCCCCACTCGCCCTGTGCGGCTACAGCGAGGCGTGCGGCTTGCGGCTTGAGGCGCAGGAACAGCCCCAGTAGCGCGCGGGCGCGCGCCGTGTCGGGCGTTAGGTTGTAGGTCGCAAAGTAGGCGTAGCTGCTCGGCGTCTCCATGCGGGGCAGTTCGGGAAGGCGAAGGACAGTGTAGCCCTCGCGTTCGTAGCGTCGGGCGCGGGCGTCGCCGAACACGACGGCGCGGCGCGGGGCTTTAGGCGTCTCCAGCGCGCCCTGCCACGCCTCAGGAATCGGGTCGTTCAGCGCGTCCTGTATTCGTTCCAGCCCCAGCATGCTCAAAATCGCCTCGCGCGCCTCAGCTTCGAATCGGCGCGTGCGTCGCCAACGCGCTACCGCCTCGCGCGCCTGCTGCTGGAACAGGCGGAACACGGCGTCGCTCGTGGGCGCGTCGGCAGGTTTGGGCAGCGCGTCGCCCCACACGCGCAACGCGGCGATAAGAGGCTCCCACTGCAGCGCGGGGTCCTGCGGCATCCGAGGCAGGCTCCAGACGCGGGCGAGCCACTCGTAATACGCGCGGCGCGGGGCTGCACCCCACTGATGCCCCTCGCTGTAGTGAGCGAGTTGAAACTGCGACTCCGCCCGAAAGAGCCGATACACGCGCTGCAGATACGGGGCGACCACTTCGGGGTTGTCGCGCGTCCAGTCGCCCGAATCGGAGATGAGCAGCAGCGGGCGCGGCGCAACGAGCGCGACCATTTCGGGGTTGCCCGCAAACAAGCGCAGCAGCGGCGCGTTCTCGCACACACAGCCCCCCTGCATAATGCTCGAGACCATCTTCACAGGCGTGGCGCAACTCAGGCGCGGCTCCAGTGCGCTCAGTAGAAAGGTCTGCGTGCCGCCGCCCGAAATCCCGCTGCAGCCGATGCGTTCAGGGTCAATCTCAGGCTGGCGACGCAGCCATTCGAACGCGCACAGGCTGTTCCATGTCTGCAACCCAGCGCGGCTGTAGCCCCAACGTCGCCATTCGAGCGGCTCCATGCCCCAGTGAGGCAGCTGGAACTGGTCGTTGTAGCCGACCATGTCGTAGCTTAGCGCATACACGCCTGCCTGCGCAAGAGCAATCCCCCGCAGCACATCGGCTTCATTGAACCTGCCCTGCTCAAAGTGCCCATGCGGTTGAAGCATGGCGGGGGCGCGCTTGCCTACAGGCGTTTCAGGGATGAACAGGCTGCCCGTGAGGTAAAAGCCTGGCAGAGTCTCCAGCGCGAGCCGCTCGATGCGAAAACCGTCGCCGCGATACGACTCGGCTCGGAGGGCGCGCAAGGGTGCAGGGGGCAGGTCGGGCGTCAAGCCCAGCGCGAAGCGCACATGCGTCCGCAGCCGTCGCGCGAAAGCGTCCCAACGCGCCCGACTCGCAATCCGCGCCTCCTGCGGCGGATATGGTGTGTCGTGCGTCCGCTCTGAACCGAACATAAAATAGTGAATACGACTTTGAGACGGTAAATCCTGCGCCCTCAGCCACGCCGATGGGTTTCAAAAGCGCGCCCCTGATGGAATGCCCAAAGGCGTTTGTGGGGATCGTCTCATACAGTCCCCACTCGTCTAACCAGAACTTGCCAACAGGTTAGAAGCGAAAAAGAGCAGTCTATGGAATAATCGTGTCGGAGGCGGCGCATGACAGCAACTGTGGCAATACAGTTTCCGAACAGAGACCGAGTTATCGAGGGCGTATTAACCGCGTTCGACAGGCAGACGATGCGCCTGACGGTACGCGTCGAGGGAGGCGTCGAGCCGCTGCGTCCTAACATGCTGGCGCAGGCGATGTTGATGGTCGGGGGCGCACCGCGCAAGCTTACCGTGCTGGTCAACCAGGTGGACGCGACGACAATCCACATAACGCCCGTCTCAGGCGCACAGCCTTCCGAGCGACGGAAGCGAAAGCGGTACCCTGTGAATATGCTGGTGGAAATCGAGGTGGGCAGGACGCTGCTTTCGGCACGGATTGTCAACCTCAGCATTTCAGGGTTAGGCTTTCAGGCGCCGCAGCCGCTGGAGGTGGGACAGGAGTTCACGGCGATTCTGCCGTTGCTGGGTAAAGAGGAGGCGTTGCAGGCGCGAGCGCATGTACGCCACTGCCGTGAGCTGCCGAACGGTTTGTGGTACATCGGCGCGGCGTTTGTGGGGCTTAACCGCACCGACGAGCTGTGGCTCAGGAAGTTATTTCCGTAAACGGAGGCGATTGGGCGCGCCCTGAACAGCAGGATGCCGACGGTTGCCGACATCGGCTTCGCCAGCTGGGGATACTAATAACCCAAGTGGCTACCCATACCGAGATCCCTCGCCGTCGGCTCGGAATGATAAGTGCATTTTCGCAAAAACGGCTCTGTCATTCCGAGTGGGAGCGAGGAATCTCGCCCGCTCAAAACCTGTAGGTAGCAACTCGGGTTACTAATAAGCCCCTCGAAGATTAAATCGTCTCCTTTACCTGCTGTTCTTTCTCCCCCCCTACCGACCTCCCTCGTTCACGGGGGAGGCGTTGCGGCTGCATGCGCGTGCGCTCCCTCCCCACTTGCGGGGAGGGTTGGGGTGGGGGGCGGCGGCTTCGGCAGGCGTCAAGGCAAAAAGGGACACTATAATCTTTGAGGCACTTATCGAGACGGGAAACAGGATCGCCGCCAGAATGGCGATGATCGCAATCACGACCAGCAACTCAATCAAAGTGAATCCATATCGCCTACGCATAATGGGTTCATAGACGATTCACAAGGGCGGTTTGTTCCGTCGAGTTGCCCCGATTCTTGCCTGAATGCCGTAAGCGGGTACAATTAGGGCGTTTAAGGAGGCAAGTTATGGTTGATACGAGCGACTTCCGCAGCGGACTGAATATTATCTTAGACGACGAAATTCATACCATCCTGGACTATCAGCAGTCGCATCAGGGGCGCGGCAGCGCGATTGTGCGGGCGCGTCTGAAGCGCCTGCGCGACGGCGCGATTTTCGAGCGTACTTTCAAATCGGGCGAGCGGTTCCCGCAGGCGTATCTGGAGCGCAAGCAGATGCAGACCCTCTACCGCGATGGCGACGAGTGGGTCGTGATGGACACACACACCTTCGACCAGATTCATGTACCCGTGTCGCAGTTCGGCGAGGGCGCGAAGTTCCTCAAGGACGGCATGGATGTATACCTGCTCTACTTCAACGACCAGATTGTCGGCGCAGATGTGCCCGACTTTGTGGAACTTGCAGTGGCAGAGACCGACCCGAACTTTCGGGGCGACACGGCATCGGGTGGCTCGAAGCCTGCGAAGCTCGAAACGGGCGCCGTGATTCAGGTGCCGTTTCATATCGAGGTAGGCGACATCCTCAAGGTCAACACGCGCGAAGGGGTCTATGTGGAGCGCGTGCGCAAAGGCGGCTAATCGCCCGTGAGAGTCTGCTTCACTTTGGCGGAGAGCTGCGCCATTGTGAACGGCTTGGCGAGGAACTCCACGCCGGGTTTCAGCTCGCCTTGCTCAATAATCGTGTTTTCGGTGTAGCCAGAGACGAACAGCACTTTCATCGCAGGGTGCATCACACTCAGCCTGTGCGCCAGCTCCGCGCCCCGCATCTCCGGCAACACGATGTCCGTGATGAGCAGGTCGGGCGCATTCACAGCGCCGAGCCGCAGCGCATCTTGGGGATGGCTGGCTTCCAGCACGGTGTAGCCCAGCATTCGCAGCATTTCGCACATCGTCTGGCGCACATCGTCGTTATCTTCGACCACCAAAATTACGCCGCGGCCAGGCTGCACGGGCGCATCCACCGAACGCACGGGCAGCGGTTCGGCAGCGTCCTCGATGCGCGGCAGGTAGATTTTGAAAGTGGTGCCTTTATTCGGCTCGCTATAGACCCAGATATGCCCGCGCGCCTGATTCACAATCCCATGCACCGTCGCCAGTCCCAGCCCTGTGCCCCCGCTGCCCATCCGCGCCGAATAAAACGGCTCGAAGATATGGGGCAAATGTTCTGGAGCGATACCGTGCCCCGTGTCGGTCAGGCTGATTAGCACATACTCACCCGGCTGCACGCCCCAGTGCTGCTCGACATACGCTTCGTCCAGCGCCACATTCTGCGTCTCGATGATGAGTTTCCCGCCGTTAGGCATCGCCTGCCGCGCGTTCGAGGCGAGGTTCATCAGCACCTGCTCCATCTGCACTGGGTCAGCGCGGACATTATCTGTCTGTTCGTCCAGAAAACACTGCAGCTCCACATCCTCGCCCAACACGCGCTGCAGGAAAGGGGTGAGCTGCCGGAGATGCTCATTAACGCTCATCGCCTGTGGAGCGATTACGCGCCGACGGGCGAACGCGAGCAGCTGATTCACCAGCTGGCTGGCGCGTTCGACCGCCTGCAGGATATGCTCCAGATTCGTGCGGGCGGGGCTCGATTCGGGGAGCTGAATCAGCGCGAGTTCCGCAAAGCCGCTAATCGCTGCCAGCATGTTATTAAAGTCATGGGCGATACCGCCTGCGAGCCGCCCGATGCTCTCCAGGCGCGTCGCTTGCTCAGCCTGATCCTGCAATCGCTGTATCTCCGTAATATCTACCGCCAGCCCTAGCACGCCTTCGACCCCATCGTCCACGCTGCGCAACGGCTCCAGACGCACCTGATAAAGCCGTTTGCCCCACTGGAACTCGAACTCGACCGATTCGCCCTGCAGGGCGCGCCGATGCTGTTGAATCGGAAGAAAATCGGGGTCTGCCGTCTGAAAATAGTCCATCAGCGAGACGCCCACGAGTTGATTCTCCTGCAGCCCCAGCGCGTTCAAGCCCGCGCCTAACGAGGAGGTGAAGCGGAGTTCGCGATCCACCGTCCACATAATCGCGGGCAGCTGGCTCAGGATTAAGCGCAGTCGCTGTTCCGATTGCTGGGTGCTCGCCTCAGCGTCCGAAGACTTCGGTTGATTGTCCATAAATTGTCCTTCGCGCCCAGAGTCGGCGGAACAGCTCCTCAAAGCCATTGCGCTGAGCCGAGACACTTTGCCGCTCTATAATACCTGAACCGTGCCTTCTCGCTCGCGAACCGGATAGCAGGAATCTGCATGAGGAATCAGAACCCAAATACGACAAACCAGCGGTTTGCATGCCAGCTAAGATCAAAGGAAAGCAGATCGTGGGCTAAACAGGAGACAAGCGATGCGACACAACAAGTGGTTTGTGGGTCTAAGCGCGACTGCCGCGCTCATCTTCGCGACGACAGCGTCGGCGCAGGTCTTCACCTATCAGGGCTTCCTGCGCCAGAACGGAGTCCCTGTGAACGGGACGGTCTCGATGACTTTCCGCATCTACACGGCTCAGACAGGAGGAACCCTGCTGGGCACTGTTGGACCAGCCAATGTTTCCGTCAATAACGGGCTTTTTACGCGCGAGTTGGAGTTCCCCAGCAGCGTCTGGAACGGCGACCCACGCTGGCTGGAGATCCAGATCGATTCCCAGGTGCTCACTCCCCGTGTGCGCGTTGCGCATGCGCCCTACGCCATCGCTGCGTCCAGCGCGTTGGGCTTACAGGGGCGTTCGGTGGCGATTGCAGCCCCCACCACAGGACAGGTGCTAAAATGGAACGGCTCGGCATGGTCGCCCGCTAACGACCTGCAAGACACTTTCTGGCAGGCGTCGGGCAGCAACATCTTTTACACGGCGGGGCGTGTGGGAATCGGCGTGAATAACCCTGCTGTGGCGCTGGATGTGCGTACAGGGACAGGCAGCGACGTGATGTTCATCGAGCATACGGGAACAGGACGCGGCATGACCATCGTGGCGCGCTCGGATACCGCCATCTGGGGCAATACGGTTTCAGGGTTCGCCGGAATCGATGGACGGAGCTTCTCCACACGCGGCGTCTACGGATGGGCGAACGCACCGAGCGGACCGACCATCGGCGTGGAGGGCGTCTCCGACAGCACCGAGGGACGCGGCGTGCAGGGGCTCAGCCGCGCCACAACGGGCAATGCCTATGGCGGCTTTTTCGCCACAGAAAGCGCGACAGGCGTTGGCGTCTACGCCGTCGCGAACCGAAGCACAGGCGTCAACTACGGAATCGTCGCGCGCACAAACAGCCCCAGCGGCTTCGGGGGGCTATTTCTGGGGCGCGTGCAGATTGAGTCCGTTAGCGACGGCGTCAACGCGAACCTGCGCCTGCTCCAAACCAACACCGACCACGCCCGTCTGGAGTTCGCCAATCAGAACGCCGCGCGCCGCTGGCAAATTGCAGCGCGTATTGGCGCAACGCTCGCTGAAGATCGGCTCAACCTTTGGAATGTGCAAACAGGCGATATTCTCAGCCTGACAGGCGATGGCAAGGTCGGCGTGCGCACGATTAACCCTGTCGTGGATTTCGAGGTGAACGGCACAGCGCGGGTGAAAACGCTCGAGATTCTGGGCGCCGACCTCGCGGAGAAGTTTCCTGTGAGCGAGCCTGTTGAACCAGGCGTGGTGGTGGAGATCGACCCGCAGAAGCCCGGCTATCTACGCCCTGCGCGTGGCGCGTACAACAAGCGCGTCGCGGGCGTCGTGGCGGGGGCAAACGGGCGTCCCGATTGGACAGCCAGAAGAAGCGCATAACGCGGCGATGATTATCGAGACCAGTCGTCCCCGCGAGACCTTCCGCCTGCTGGATGTCTGGGTCGATTTCGGCTATTCAGGTACGGAAACAGGCGCGTTCAGCCGACCGTTCAATACCGTCGGCGAAGGCGTCGGCGCGCTTACGACCTTCATCGATCCCGGTCTGATCTCGTTCCCGACGCTGCGCCTCAAGGCGGGCTCGCGCCGCGAACCCATTGTCATCAACAAGCGGATGCGTCTGGAGTCGTGCGGCGGGCTGGCGCGAATCACTTCGCAGTAGCTGGAAACTGCCTTGAATCGTCGGCGGGACGCCGACGCTACGAATGCTTGGGCGCAGCGTCGGCGTTCTGTCGACAACACTGCAAGGTATAATCCCCGTCGTTATGGAGCCGACGACGCCTGTGAGTTCAGAGACGCCAAACGGGGAGCCGCAGGTCGAACCAACGCGGATTGACTTTGACGACATCCACCTGCGCGTGATTACCGTGCCCCTGCCTGCAGGCATCTACGGTCAGGTGGCAGGGCTGAGCAAGCGGCGCGTGATTGCCACACAGTATCCCGTCGAGGGGCTTCTGGGCAAAAGCTGGCTCGACTCCGACGAGGAGGGCAAGGGAACCCTGCTGATGTACGATTTCAACACTGCCAAAACCGAGACGCTGGCAAGCAAGTTGAACGACTTCACGCTCGCGCGCGATCACAAGACGCTGGCGTACCGTTCGGGCAAGCGGCTGCGCGTGATCGCCGCTGGGCAAAAACTCGACGAGAAGCACGAGCAAGCCCCGCCCTCGCGCGAGAGCGGCTGGATTGATCTGAGCCGTGTGCGCTGCGCTGTGATCCCAACGCGCGAATGGCAACAGATGTATCGTGAGGCGTGGCGACTGCAGCGCGAGTTTTTCTGGAGCGCGGATATGTCGGGCGTTGATTGGCAAAAAGTGTACGACCGTTACTATCCGCTGCTGGAGCGCGTCGCCACACGCGGGGAGTTCTCCGACCTGATGTGGGAGATGCAGGGCGAGCTGGGCACATCGCACTGTTACGAGTTCGGCGGCGACTACCGTCAGCCCCCGCAGTATAGCGTCGGCTTGCTCGGCGCGGAGTTCGAGTGGGACGAACAGGCGCAGGGCTATCGCATCACGCGCATCCTCACGGGCGACCCGTGGCTGGAGGAAGTCGACTCGCCCCTGAACGAGCCGGGCGTGAACGCGCAGGTGGGGGATGTGCTGCTCGCCGTCAACGGCAGGCGGCTTACACGCGAGTTCACCCCAGGCGAGGGATTGCTGCACCTCGCAGGCGTCCCTGTGGAGCTTACCCTGCGCACCCCGCAGGGTGAAATGCGCGTCGTGACCGTCAAAACGCTGGGCGACGAGAGCAAACTCCGCTACCGCGACTGGGTACGGCGCAACCGCGAGTATGTGCATGCCCAAACGAACGGACAGGTGGGCTATCTTCACATCCCCGATATGGGCAGCTGGGGCTTCTCGGAGTTTCACCGGGGCTTCCTGTCGGAGATTGCTTGCCCTGCGCTGATTGTGGATGTGCGGGCGAACGGCGGGGGTAGCGTCTCGCCCCTGCTGCTGGAGAAACTCGCCCGCAAACGGCTCGGCTACGATGTGCCGCGCTGGGGCAAGCCCGTGCCCTATCCCTACGACTCCGCGATGGGTCCCATTGTCGCGATTACGGACGAGCGGGCAGGCTCCGATGGCGATATGTTCAGCCACGCCTTCAAACTCATGAAACTCGGCGTATTGATCGGCAAACGCACATGGGGCGGCGTGATCGGCATCTGGCCCAAGTCGGTGTTTGTGGATCAGGGCTTGACCACGCAGCCGGAGTACGCCTTCTGGTTCCACGATGTAGGCTGGAGTGTGGAGAACTACGGAACCGACCCCGATATTGAAGTGGACTATGCGCCTCAGGACTACGCCGCGGGGCGCGACCCGCAGCTCGATCGGGCGATTGCCGAGATTCTGAAGCAGATGGAGGCGAACCCGCCGCGCCTGCCCGATTTCGAGCCGCGCCCGAAATTACCGTTGCCCAGTGGGTTAAGATTGGCCGCTCAGAGTCGGATAATATAGGCAAGGCTCCGAAAGGAGCAGGGAGAGGACGATGACCTCGCGTGAGCGGATAGAACAGGTGATTGTCGGCGGCGAGGTAGACCGCCTGCCATACTGCTTCTGGTACCACTTCCGCACGGAGGCGTGGTTCCCGCAAGCGTTGCACGCTGAATACCGCGCCCCCGCCAGCGAACAGGTGCTGCAACAGTATATCGACGGCATGAGCCGCGCGACCTACGAGTTCTGGCGACGCTATCAGCCCGATCTCCTGAAAGTGATGCACGACATCCCCTACGAAACGCCGACGGGCTTCTCGTTCGTGCATACAGCTGATGACTGGGCGAAACTCACCCTGCTGGAGCCAGACAGGGGGCACTTCGGGGCGCAAATCGAAATGCTCAAACGCCTGCGCACGATGGTTCCGCAGGAGACGCCCATTATCGAGACCGTGTTCAACGCCTTTTACTACGCCAACAAGCTTTGTGAGGGCAAGTTGCTGGAGCATCTCGCGCTTGCGCCCGACGCTGTGCGGCAGGGCTTGCAGACGATTCAGGCGAACCTGCAGCTTTACGCGCGGGTTATCCTGACCGTGTGCGATGGGATTTACTATGCAGTGAACGGAATCGGCTCCGACGCCGCCCCGCGCCATGTCTATGAAGAGTTCTTCGCGCCGCTGGACAGAGCGTTTTTGGTGTCGGCGTCGGATGGCAGGCTGAATGTGTTGCACCTGCATGGCTACGGCGAACTGTACGCCGACTTGCTTGCGGACGCGCCCGCTGCAATTGTCTGCTGGAGCGACCGCAGCACGACACTCAGCCTTGTGGAAGGCAAGCGTCTGTTCGACCGCTGCGTCATGGGCGGCTTGAACGAGATGGAGTTGCCCAAGATGTGTCGCGAGCGCGTGTTCCAGCAGGCGCAAGACGCCATGGACAGCATCGGCAGGCGGGGCTTTATCCTCGCACCAGGCTGTTCCGTGCCGACAGATATCACGCCCGACCTGCTGATAGCGATCCGGGAGTTCGCGCTCGGGACACAGGTGTAGCTAAGTCCCTCAGGCAGGAAGCCGCCCGAGGCGCTTAGTTCGGCAGCGAGGAATCTACTCGATCCTGACGAACGACTTATCTATGAACCGCCCAACAGTCGGTTTCACCGGTCTGGGCATTATGGGGCGTCCCATGGCGCGCCATATCCTGCAGGCAGGCTACCCACTGATTGTGCATAGTCGGAGCCGTCCGCCGATTGACGCCCTCTTAGAACTCGGCGCACGCGAGGCGAACACGCCCGCCGAACTCGCGGCGCAGTGCGAGGTGGTGATTACCTGTCTGCCCGACGACGAGACTGTGCGTCAAGTCTGGCTTACGGGCGCGCACGCCGCACTGCCCGCCATGCGTCCCAACGCAATCGCTGTCGACATGGGCACGACCTCACCGAGCCTGACGCGCGAACTGGCAGCGTATGCTCAGAGCCGACAGGTCGCCTTTCTGGACGCGCCTGTCACAGGGGGTCAGTGGGGGGCGGAGTCGGGTACGCTGACGGTTATGGTCGGCGGCGCGCGCGACGCCTACGAACGCGCCCTGCCTATCTTTCAGGCGATGGGCAAGAGGATTGTCTATGTCGGCGAAAGCAGCAAGGGGCAACTGATGAAACTCGCGAATCAGATCGCCGTCGCTGTCGGCATGCTGGCAGTCTCGGAGGCGTTGCTGTTCGCGGAGCAGGCGGGGCTGGACTTGAACCTCACTGTCGAAACGCTCAGCTCGGGCGCAGCAGGGTCATGGGCAATGGAAAATCTCGGCAAGCGCATCGCGCAGGGCGATTTGCAGCCGGGCTTCATGGTCAGGCTCCTGCAGAAAGATTTGCAGATTCTGCTGAGCGAGGCGCGCTCGACCGCGACGCCGCTGCTGGGCAGCGCGCTGGTGCACCAGCTCTACTGTCATCTGGAGCGCACGGGCGAAGACAGGCTGGGCACGCAGGCGTTGATTCAGGTGCTGCGTCGGCTTGGCGGGCAGGAATAGTGTATAATTCGGCTGTGAAAGCTGCGCGGCGTGTGAAACGCCCGACTTTGAAGCAACTGGCGGAGGAAGCAGGCGTCTCTATCGGCACGGCGTCGAACATCCTGAGCAACAAGACCGAACTGCATAGCCCGGAGACCGTAGAGCGGGTGCTGTCGGCGGCGCGGCGGTTGGGCTATCGCCCGAATCGCATCGCGCGCAGCCTCGCCGCCCGACACACACATACCATCGGCATCGTTATCGAGCCGTTGCACGCCGTGTTCACGCGCAATCCTTATGTGACGGCGGTGCTGGACGGCGTGGTCGAGCTGCTCACGCCCAACGGCTATCACCTCAAGATTATTACCCTGCGCGACCTGCACGCTCGCACGCTCTGGAGCCACATCGACGATGGCACGGTGGACGGGATTATCATGGTCGCGCCGTTGATCGATAGTCCGCTGCTGGACTATTTTCAGCATGTGCATCTGCCCTGCGTGGTGGTGGGCAGCGCGCTGCCCGAATCGATGGGCTTTTACTGCGTGGACAGCGCGAGCCATGCGATGATTCGTCGCCTTGTGGAGTATCTGCTGGATCTGGGGCATCGGCGCATCGGGTTCGTCAAGGGACCTGAGAACCAGTGGAGCGCGCGCCAGCGTCTGGAGGCGTATTTAGACACGATGGCGGCGCACGGCGTGCAGGTCGAGCCAGAATGGATTGCGCAGGGCGGTTATGAACCGGCGGGGGGGGTCGCTGGGGCGGAGCAGCTGCTTCAGGTACGCCCGCGCCTGACCGCAATTGTCGCCTCGAACGACCCGGCGGCGCTGGGGGTGCTGGACGCCTGCGCCCAGCAGGGGGTGCGTGTGCCCGACGATGTGTCCGTCGTAGGCTTTGACGACATCGCGCTGGCAGGACTGGCGAAACCGCCGCTGACCACCGTGCGCACGCCCATTCACGACATCGGACTGGAAGCCGCGCGCGCCCTGCTCTATCAGATTGAAACCGGCGAAACCCTGCGCGGCACGAAACTGTTCGAGGGCGAGCTGATTGTGCGCGAGAGCGCTGCACCGCCTCAGCGCGGGAAGAGCTGAGCGACCGCTTCCGCCACTGCCTCCTCATCCTGTGGCATCGCCCCCACGCGATGGAGCGACCAGCGCTCGGTATGCTCCAACGCACCATCGGGGGGCAGCTCGGTCAGGGGCGAGAGGGTCTCCAGCTCCAGCATCGCGGCGTTGGTGAACACCTCGGTATTACAGCCCAAGTCGGGGTACGCGGCGTCGGGGCGGTAGGCGTCGCGTTTCACAAACAGCGTCTCGCCGCGCCAGTACGCCATCCAGCCCAGTGTGTTGCTCACGCCGATTTTGAGGGGCTGCGCGGCGGCGGGGTCTTGGCGCACCTGAATCAGCCGTTTGCCGAAGCGCAGGCGCGGGTCGCTCATGTCGGTATACGCCCACAGCGCCAGCGAGCGCACGGGCAGTAGCGCGTCAGGGTGCGGCTGATACGGCTCCTGTGGAATCAGCGCGACGCCGCCGGGCTGCATCACGCTCAGCGCCCACGCCGCCAAGCGCACGCTCCACAAGTTGCGATTAATCAGGCGATGAACGACCTCTATCGCATGCTCAGCGGGGCGCAGTTCCACCTCTTTCTGGATGCCTGTGGTTGCTTCTGTGGGCTGGCGTAATAGCAGGCGCGTCCCGTCCCAGTCCCACTCAATCGGCGCGTTGTCGGGCGCGTAGGTGCGGACGGGGTGCTCAGGCGCGTGCCAGAGGCGATGCCCGCCATAAATGCGCCAAGAGTCGCCCCCCACTTTGCCCCCATCGTCGGGGTTTAGCCAGAACTGGTTCCCCTCGCCTACGAAGCCGAAGTGGAGAACGCGAACGCCGAACTGCGCGGGGATAATCAGCTCCCATGCGCCGTTGGTGAGGTGGAGGCAGGGTTGCCAGCCTGCATAGTCGGTTTCTTGCAGATGCCACATAGTTGCAGGTTCCTTATACCAGTCGGGACTTCAAGTGTCGCAATTTATACCCTCACCCCCCTGCCCCCTCTCCCGCGGCGCGGGGGTAGTGTTTTCGCCCTCACCCCCCTGCTCCCTCTCCCGCGGCGCGGGGGTAGTGTTTTCGCCCTCACCCCCCTGCCCCCTCTCCCGCGGCGCGGGGGTAGTGTTTTCGCCCTCAC
>CALKLF010000100.1 GCA_937992175.1 uncultured Fimbriimonadales bacterium
CGGCAGGAATGCCGTCGCACCACTTGCATAAGTTCCAGGGCGACGGCAGGAATGCCGTCGCACCACTTGCATAAGTTTCAGGGCGACGGCAAGAATGCCGTTGCACCACTTGCATAAGTTCCAGGGCGACGGCAGGAATGCCGTCGCACCACTTGCATAAGTTTCAGGGCGACGGCAGGAATGCCGTCGCACTAGGCAGGTGATTTTTCACGGGAGTCGCTCACCATGCGAGTCGCTGTCGTCGGTTTAGGCGCAGTCGGAAGCGCCGCCCTGCGCTTTCTGGCAAGACAGGGCTGCGAAGCCGTCGGCTACGAACAGTTCACGCGCGGGCACACGCGCGGCAGCTCGCACGGCGAGAGCCGAATTTATCGCCTGACCTACGCCGACCCCTACCATACACGCCTGATGCGCCATGCCTTCGAACTTTGGCAGGAGCTGCAAGCCGAAGCGGGCGAGGAGCTAATCGTGCCCTGCGGCGTGCTGTGGATGGGCGACGCGACCGACCCCGAACTAAACGCGATTGCGAACGCCCTGCGCTCCGAGCAGGTTCACTTCGACTGGCTGAACGCCCAGGAAGCGTCCGCGCGTTTTCCCACTTTGCACATGGAACCCCACGAACGCGCCCTGTTCCAGAGCGAAGGCGGTTTTTTGCGAGCGAGCGACTGCGTGCGGGCGAACCTGCGCCTCGCCGAAGCGCACGGCGCGACCATTCACGAGAACACACGCATCACGCGCGTCGAACCCCTGCCCAACAGCGTGGTGATTGAGACCGAGCAGGGCGCGCTCGAACGATTCGAACGCGTGCTAATCACGGCGGGCGCGTGGATTCCGAAACTTCTGCCCGAGCTGAACTTGCCACTGACCGTGACGCGCCAGACCTACGCCTATTTCACCATCCAGCAGGGCGCGGAGACGCGGTTCGAACCAGACCAGATGCCGGTATGGATCGAGGCGACGCGCCATTTTTACGGTTTCCCCAGCGACGGCAGGCAGGCAGGAGTCAAAATCGCCCTGCATCAGCTCGGCGAGACGCAGGATCCCGATACGCCCGCACGCCCTGTAGACGAAAACGACCTCGCGCCGCTCCGCGCCTGCCTCGAACGCCGACTGCCCGAAGTATCCCAGACTGTTTTGCACACCGCAACCTGCCTCTACACCAACGCGCCTGACGAGAAGTTCCTGCTCCACCCCCTGCCCGACGACCCGCGCGTCTGGTTCGTCAGCGCGTGTTCGGGGCATGGGTTCAAATTCTCAATCCTGAACGGCTACGAGGCGGTGCGTTGCATAACGGCACAGGCTCCCTGAGGAGTCGCTCCTGAAAAACCGCGTAACTCCCCGAACCTCCCCCGCAAACCTCTTGACTTTTGAATACTGTATATGCTATAATATACTCACAACTGCGAACGAGGAGGTGAACCTGTGGTCTACGACAGTCCAGAGTATGAAATCTACCCTGAGGTGGAGGTCTGGGACGGGAACGACAGCCCGCTGTCTGACGACGGCGACTGGGCGGACCTGCTGGCGGACGCCGAGTGGGACTACACCTACTGGGAAGGGGAGTGGGATTACTACAGCGATATAGAGCGCGACGGCTTTGACTGGTAAACCCTGCCTGGCGGGGTCGCGACGCTCCGCCGTATTTTTTGCAGGAAACTGGCAGGAATCTGGAGACATAGTGCATACTTAACGCCCACGGGGAGGATACGATGCGACGAGGCTTGCCCGATACGGCTCCTTCTTGGCAGGAGCCAGCGAAACGAGAGGCGATTGAGGTCGAGCTGCGACTCATCACGCCGATGTTCGGCGGGGGGTACAAGACGCGCGAAGTTGACCCCTTCATGCCGATACGCCCTGCGGCGATTCGCGGACATCTGCGCTTCTGGTGGCGCGCGACGGCTGGGGCGCAATACAAAAGCGCTAAAGAACTGTATCAGGCTGAAGCGGCAATTTGGGGCGCAGCAGCGACGCCAGATGATAAAGCGGTGGGGAAAGTGGCGATACGGGTGGAGATTACGCATCACGGCAGGGAAGCTCCTTATAATGATATTGTCCCAAAAGCAACTCCCAGAGAGGGACCGCTACATGGCTATTTCCTGTTCCCTTTTCAGAAGCAAGGAGTTAGCATTCCTGCCGCGACGGGCAAACAAGAGGTCGCCTTTCGCGTGCGCCTGCTGCTTCAAGACACGCTAACCTGCGAAGAGAAAGAATCAGTGCGCAACGCCCTCAAAGCATGGATTGCGTTTGGGGGAGTAGGAGCGCGTACACGACGGGGCTGTGGCGCGCTTACTGTGGTCGGCTCGAATCCCAGCGAATGGCTCATACCCAGTGAACGCGCTCCGCGTCAAGAGTGGCTTGATCGTCTCGTTCCAGCCAACCTCAAAGGAGTCAAGACTGTTGCCCTGCCTTCGCTGGCAAACGCCCAAGTATTACTCGTCTCTGACGCGAGTGACGCCACTCAGGTGTGGCGTAAACTGGGTCGATTCTGGGCGCGGTTTCGCAAGGGACATTTTACAGAAGAATACCAGCCGATGAAGAAGAGCAAATGGAACGACTATCGGGGAGTTCTGTGTAAGCTCAGTTCAACGGAGGAAACCATCCGCCTTGCGAAACCTTATCTGGGCTTGCCGATTATCTATCAGCAGATTCCTGGCGCGAGGGGACTTTGCTTTACAGGAACGCTGGAGCCTGCTGAGAGTGGGCGCATGGCGTCGCCCGTTATTTTGAAGCCAGTCGTCCTCGCCAACGGGAAAATTGCTGGATTGATTGCCGTCCTGAACGCGCAGCAGCCTGAGCAGATTGAGGTCAATCGTCGTGTTTACAGGCTGGAACCGCCCTCGTCTCAGGATCCCGTACTGAAGTCGCTTGGCGCATCAACCGTGATGGACGCCGTCATAAAGGCAGCAAAGCTTCATTTTAGCGTTCATGAGGATGCCATTCGAGTAGGAGGTCGCGCATGAGGTATCTCCTCGCCATCGCACTTGGTCCTGTTCAAGATTTCATCGCCGCGGCGCGGCGCACGGCAGACCTTACGGCAGGGTCGGCGCTACTCGTAGACCTCGCTCAAACCGTCGTTCGGTTTCTGGAGGAGCAACCTAACACAGAAATGATTTTCCCTGCCAGTGGACAAAAATCCGCGCCTAATAAACTGCTGTGTATCGTGCAGGGCGAGCCTCATAAGATTGCAGGAGAGGCAAAAACACAAGTGCTGAAACATCTGCGCGGACAGTGGGAGGAAGCCTATCAGAAAATCGCTCCCAGCGTACAGCCGCTCATCGATTCAGACATCGTTTGCTGGCAGCTGAAAAACTTTCTGGAGTTCTATGCGGCGTGGGTTCCGCTGGAGAATGGCGATTACCCCAGCGCGCGGGCGCGACTGGAGCGAATTCTGGCAGGACGCAAGGCGTTGCGCGACTTCAAGCAGCCGTATAAATATCCGCAACACCCTAAAAGCCCGCTGGATCCGTCGCTGGATAGCGCGTTTCGCACTGAGGCGCATGGCGACGGCTTCAGCGCGCCCGAAGCGGCTCAGAAAGACCCTGCCCTGCGCCTGAAACCGCGCGAGACCTTAGACGCCATCTCGCTTATCAAGCGCGTGCGGGGGCAACGCGGCGTTCCCTCCACCCGTGAACTGGCGCTCAGAGCGTTCGAACACATCTTGCCGCAGGAAGCCCTTGACGCCTATCGCGCCCTGCAAAACTGGCAGGCAAAACTGGGACTCGATGACCTCAGCGACCTGTTCTATCAGGAAAACTGGCAGAAGTTGTTGAAAGACAAAGCGGAAGACTGGAACCTCAGCGAAGCAGACCGTGCAGAAATTGAGTTGTCCGCCAGCAAGCTGCATCGCGCCCTGCGCGAGAAGGGGATCCCGCTGGAAAGCCTTTCCTATTACGCGATTCTAGTCGCGGACGGCGACCGAATAGGCGAAACGCTGAATCAGATGACCACGCCGAAGCAACACCAGGCGTTTTCGACGCGTGTTGCAGATTTTGCGGGCTACGCGGAACAGATTGTTTCTGAGCATAAGGGCTACCTCGTCTACTGCGGCGGCGACGATGTGTTGGCGCTGCTCCCTGCGAATCGCGCGCTGGCGTGCGCCTATGCGCTGCGCCAGAGCTTTGAGCAGACGCTGCAGCCCGAGATGCCCGCTGAGAAGCGCGCCACGCTGTCCGCGGGAATTGCGATTGTGCATTCGATGGACAACCTGCAGGTTGCGCTGGAATGGGCGCGCTCGGCGGAGCGACTCGCGAAGCGCTTGCGCGATGCGCTCGCCGTCGCGCGACACCCGCGCAGCGGCGGCGTTAATTGCTTTAGCGCCCTATGGAACCGCTACTCCGAATGGGACTACTGGATTCAGGCGTTTCATCGCGGGCTGGCGGATGGGTTCCCCTACGAGCTGCGCCAACTCGTGCGAGAGTACCGCACGCTGGACGCCAGCGCGGATATCGTGCGCCGCGAAGCGCAGCGCGTGCTGGATCGCAAACAGAAACCCGACGAGTCGCTGACCATCCCTGAATGGATCGATTCGGTTGCGACGCTGGATGAGTTCGTGGAATTACTGCTGATTGCGCGGTTTTTGGCAGGCTACATTCCGAAGGAGAAACAGGTATGAGCTGGAGAACGGTGCGCATTCGTGCGCTGGATAGTCTACTGTTTCGAGATGGGCGTCCGTTCGCGGCGGAGCCAGGCGCGCTGACCGCGCGCAGCCTGCCCATCCCGTCGCCGAACACCGTAGCAGGCTTCCTACGCACCCTGATTGGCGAGCGGAAAAGCGTCGACTGGGACTACATCGCCCGAGAGCGTATCTATTCGGAGCCGGTGGTGCGGGGACCGTTGCCGATGCTCAACGAGGAGTTTGTGCTGCCCGCGCCCGCGGACGCGCTGGTGTTGCCTGGCGAATCGGAGCAAGCCCCGCCGCGCGTGTTGCGCCTCGCGCCTGACGCCGATACCTTGCGCGAAGGTGAAGGCTGCGACATCCCAGAATACCATTACGGCATGCGCCCCCTCATCGCGCCTACGAGTGAGAAACTGGCGTCGGGCTACGCATTCTGGCGATGGGCTGACCTCGAGCCGTGGTTGCTGGGCGAAACGCCTGCGCACCTGACGCGCATAGCGCCCCCCGACACGGAAAGCCGCGCCCATGTGGGCATCGATTCCATCACAGGAACCGCTGACGAAGGCATGCTCTACACGGTGGAATATCGCGCTTACGAGCGACTGGAAGAGCACGATGGACAACTCACCCTGAACGAATGGAGCCTCGTCGCGCGAGTGAAGACAGAATGGGACGGCGAGATTGCAGGCGTGGGCACACTGGGCGGCGAGCGACGCCTGGCGTATGTGGAACCGTATCCGCGCTGGCTGGAGTGTCCCCATCGACTCAAAGAGGCTCTAAGAAGGGCGCGTTATGTGCGGATGATGCTGGCGACGCCCGCAGTGTTTGAATGCGGCTGGAAACCGGGCTGGATTCGCAAAGTGAACGGCGACGGCACGCCGCGCCTGATTGGCTCGCCGCCTGACTTGAAGGATATCACTCTGCGCCTGGTCGCCGCCGCCGTGCCGCGCCGTCAAGCCGTCAGCGGCTGGAGCCTGCGCACGACCTGCTTCGGACCCCGCCCTTTGAACTGGTGTGCGCCTGCTGGCTCGGTCTACTTCTTTGAGGCGGTCGAGGGCGACCCTGTGCTACTTGCCGAACGCTGCTGGCTAGAGCCAGTCAGCGACGGGAAAGAGCAGAACGGACGCCCTGAGAATGGCGACCGCGCTCGCGACGCCGGGTTTGGACTCGCGCTCTGGGGCGTCTGGAACCCTGCGCATGGAGGTGAACGATGAAGGAGACGAAACTGATTTTCCTGCACGCGCTCACGCCCCTGCATGTGGGCACAGGGCAAGCCGTGGCGAATGTGGATTTACCCATCGCCCGCGAAAAGGCGACAGGGTTCCCGATTATCCCCGCCTCCGCCTTCAAGGGCGTGCTGCGCGATAGCTATCTTACTTTGAACGATCAGGGCAAGCTGCAAGAACCTGACTGGGTCAAACAGGCGTTCGGTACGCAGGAGGCGGCAGGCGACTGGATGTTTACCGATCTGCGCATCCTCTGCCTGCCTGTGCGCAGTTTCTATGGGGTGTTTGCCTATGTGACCTGCCCACTGATTCTGCAACGCCTGCAACGCGCTGCGCATGCGATGGGCGTCGATGGACTGGACAACCTCGATATCACAGTGAACGCCCTCAAGATTGCCGTGCCCAGCGAGACCGAACTCCACCATCAACACAAAGTCTATCTGGAAGATATCGACCTGGACTGTAGCAACGAGAAGCAAGAGCAGGCTCACAACATTGGGCAGAAACTTGCTACGATTTTATTCGATGAGCCAGACCGCCCGATGTTTCTCAAGCGGTTCGCGATTGTGTCGAACGAAACCTTCAACTTCCTCAGCGAGACGGCGACCGAAATTGTGGCGCGCGTGCGACTGGAAAACGAGGTCAAAACCGTGGCGCATGGGGGGTTATGGTACGAAGAAGCCGTGCCTGCGGAGGCGATTTTCTACGGGTTCATTTCGCGGCTGCGCGGCGACGCTTCGCTGAACCAGATTCCCACCAGCGCGCCGTTGCAAATCGGCGGCGACGCCACAATCGGGCGTGGGCTATGTAAGGTGGTGATGTATCCATGAGTCTGATTCGTACTCGCGCCCAGCAATCGATGTGTCAGGCGATGCAACTGGTGCAGCAGGTCGCCCAGTGCGATGAAAAGGTACAGGAAATCTACGGCGGGCTATGCCACGATTTCCCTATCCTGACGCGCACTTGCGGGCTGTGTCAAGCGATTGCGTTCTCGGCGGACAAAGCCCAGAGCGACGACAAAGCGCGCGCCGAGGCGCATCAGTTGCTCCTACAACATGTAGGCAAAATCCTTGGAATCGAAACAGATGGCACACGCGGCGCGAACGATCCTCTGCTCCAGAAGATTATCGCAGCAGACGCGCTGCAGTATATGCTCTACACACGGCAGGTGCTGCACGCTTGGGTCTACTTCAAGCGGTTTGCAGTGTCGATACTGGGCGTCAAGACAGGAGGAAGCAGAGAATGAGCGCGGAGGTGGGCGTCGTTGCGCGGCGCATAGCGTTGCAGCCGCTTGCGATTGATAACGGAACCCATGCGGGCTTAGCCCTGCAACGCTTCTTGAAGGGGCACAAACCAAAAGACCGCGACAATAAGCAGACTATGCCGGAGGAGGAGCTGCTGGACTCGGTCGCGCAGCTCGGCGCGTCGGAGGTTTATAAATTCGCTTTCTGTCGCTGGCAACAGTTCGCCCTATCCCAGCCCGCCGACCGCGCCCGACGAAGTTTCTCTCTCACGGCAGCCGCGCCAATTGCCATCGGACTGGGCAACGCCAGCCCGCTGGAAGTGGGAATCACACTGCACCATACCTACGGCATGCCGATTATTCCAGGCTCTGCGCTCAAGGGCTTGTGCCGACGCGGGGCATTGCAACTGCTGAGCGAGGGTAAAATGCAGCAGTGCGAGCTTAACTACCTGTTCGGCACAGGCGGAGACAGAGACGCCGCCGCAGGTGCAATCGTGTTCTACGACGCATGGTACGACCCCTGTTCAGTGAAAGGGAAGCCCTTCCACCGTGATGTGATTACCGTGCATCATCCGCAGTATTACCAGTCGCGCGGGAGTACGCCGCCCACCGACTTTGACGACCCTAACCCCGTGCCGTTCCTCGTCATCAAGCCCGACGCGAAGTTCTTGTTCGCGCTGGACGCCGTTTCGCCCGAATGGGCGCAGTTCACCGAAAATCTGCTACGCTGGTGCCTGATACACTTGGGCGTCGGAGCAAAAACGAACGCGGGGTATGGGTATTTTAGGCAAAGCGATGATCAATCGACCCCATCGTCCTCAAAAGGCAGTCCGCACACTGCAGAGGTGCTGGAATGGAAAGGCGCATCGGTACGATATGATAGAGGCAAGCGAACCCTCTCTGCTTCGTATGAAGGCAAAACGGCTATTGCAGACGAGCAAACCTCCCAGAAATTGATGGAGGAATTACCTTCGGAGCTTAGAGAGCAACTGCAAGCGAAGAGCGTTCCTCTGAATATACGCATCAAGCAGGTGGGAAACCAGCGGACAATCACCGACATCATCCTGTAGTTAGGGGAAACCATAAAATGGGAAGAACAGATCGTCAGCGGATACTGGTCAGTTTCATCGGTAAGGGGCAACGCGCCCATAACGAACAACAACGCACCCACACAGGCTATCGTTCGGCTCGCTATGCGTTTGACGAAGACCACCTGAGTAAGCCTACCTCGCTGTTCGGGACTGCGCTGGTTCATTACTTCCAGGAAGTACTAAGGAGACCTATAGATCGCTGGCTGGTTCTGGGAAGCCCGCAATCGAACTGGGACGCTCTTATCGAGGTCGTTCCAGAAGAAAGTTGGGACGATGCGCTCAACAGTATTTATAGTGAGATCAGCAACGCGGTCCGATTAGAGGAGGCGTCGCCCACTTCCGATGGGAAAGGACACATCACTCAGGCGCTGTTATGTAAATGGAGCGGCGCGCTTTCGAAAGGGTTGAATGAACTAAGCTTGGAATGTTTCCTAGTCGGCTGGAGTGAGTCTTCGGTGCGCCAGATGAAAATGTGGCAACTGCTGAACGAAAACATTCCCTCTCACGCTGAACTGATACTGGACGTAACACACGGTTTTCGCCATCAACCTATGCTCCTCGCAACGATGGTGGTTTTACTCAGCTACCTGAAACAGTTCGAGCAGATCAGCTTTTACTACGGCGCGCTCGATATACCGAAGGAATCCACTGATTCAAAGGAAGTGAACGACGCCTTAGAACCTGCCAGCCAAAAACGCGATGAACCCGTGCGCGTTCTGAGAATTGACCTCTTTGCCGAGTTGCTGGAGTATATCCGACGGTTGGGGGTGCTGCAGGTAACGGGCAATTACGAGTCTCTGGGTAAATACGTTCTGCGAGATCAACCTAATATGAAGAAAAAAATTGAGGAGTTTGCTTTCAAGGAACGTGCGAATCTGGATCTGCCTAAAACCGAGGTGGAAAAGCTTGATAAAGAGCTGGATCAGTGGCAGCCAGAAGATCCAGTGCGGGAGACGCTAAAGCCAATGCTGCTCGCCGAACTGATAAAGCACCATGCAGCGACGCCCTGGGAGCGCGCCGCCCTGCGGGCTGATGAAGCTATTAAACATCACGATTACCTGACTGCCTACACGCTTCTGTGGGAGGCTTTGGTGTCGCTTAGCGTGCTAATTTCAGAAAAGCAGGAACAGATGGATGATGTGAACACAAGAAGAGATTGCATCAAAGCGTTTACCCGAAAGCTGAGTTCGGAGGATCGAAATTCCGCGGAGGTCATCGATGCTTTTCGGGCTACACGAAACTGGATTGTGCATGGCACTCCTCAAAATAACGAACGAGCCCGTGAAGCCATACAATCCCGCGACGAGCTGCGCAAACTCTTCGAAGAAGCCCGAGAAGTGTTCAACCATTACTTAGATCGAGAGACCTGAGCATTACAACCCCTCGAGCTTCAGATGGTCTATCCTGAACCTCCATACTTCCCTTGGGCAGCCGGCTATTTAACAAGAGTGGCTTCGTAGCCCTATCGAGCTCGACAAAGCGGTGTTTGACCCCTTGCATCCCTCAGCGTTCGACCTCCTGAATCTCGTAGCACTCGATACGGTCGCCTTCCTGGTAGCCGTCAAAACCTTCCAGCGTAAGCCCGCACTCGTAGCCTGCGGCGATTTCGCGGCGGTCCTCCTTGAGGTGGCGCAGGGTGCTGATTTTGCTCTCGTGGATGACTTCGCCGTTGCGGATCAGGCGTGCAGGGGCGTTGCGCACAATCTTGCCGTCCAGCACATAGCAGCCTGCGACCACAATCCCGCGCGAGAGTTTGAACACGGCGCGCACTTCGGCAGTGCCCAGCACGACCTCCTTGAACTCTGGCTCCAGCAGCCCTTTGAGGGCTTTCTCCATCTCCTCGAGCAGCTCGTAGATGATGCGATAGGTGCGTACATCCACCCGACTGGCTTTCGCCTTGCTCTGCGCGTTGGTCTCCACCTTCACATTGAAGCCCAGCACAACGGCGTCAGCAGCGATGGCGAAGTCGATATCGGCTTCGGTGATGTTGCCCACATTCGCGTTGATAATCTTGAGTTCCACGCCTTCAGGTTTTTCGAGTTTGAGCAGCGCGTCGCGGATGGCTTCGACCGAGCCGTAGGTGTCGGCTTTGAGAATGATATTGAGCGATTTCGTTTCGCCCGCCTGCATTTGCTTGAACAGCTCGGCGAGGTTCACGCGGCGGGTGGGGCGTTGCACTTCGGGGCGTTTTTCAGCTTCGAGTCGCTCTTCCACGATTTCGCGAGCGCGGGCTTCGCTCTCCACGCGCTCGGCGCGGTCGCCCGCGACGGGCACTTCGTCCAGCCCCATCACCTCGACGGGCGTGGCGGGCGTTGCGCTGTCGACCTGCTTGCCAGTGTGGTCGAACATCGCGCGGATTTTGCCCCAGGTCTTGCCCACGACCAGAATATCGCCGCGTTTGAGCGTGCCCTGCTGCACCAGAATCGTCGCGAGCGGACCGCGTCCCTTGTCCAGTTTCGCCTCGATGACCGTGCCCTGAAACGCGGCTTTCGGGTCGGCTTTCAGCTCCGCCATATCCGCCACGAGCAGAATCATCTCCAGCAGCGTGTCGACGCCCTCGCCGGTGATTGCCGAGACGGGGACGCAAATCGTGTCGCCGCCCCACGCTTCGGGGATGAGTTCATACTGCGTGAGCTGCTGCATCACACGGTCGGGGTTCGCTTCGGGTTTATCGATTTTGTTAATCGCAACGATGATGGGTACTTTGGCGTTTTTGGCGTGGTTAATCGCTTCGACAGTCTGGGGCATGATACCGTCGTCCGCCGCGACGACCAGCACGACGATATCCGTTGCTTGCGCGCCGCGCGCACGCATGGCGGTAAAGGCTTCGTGCCCAGGTGTGTCGAGGAAGGTGATGAGCCTGCCGTTCACTTCTGCCTGATACGCGCCGATGTGTTGCGTGATGCCGCCAAACTCGCGCTCGGCGACGCGCGTCTTACGGATATAGTCGAGCAGGCTGGTCTTGCCGTGATCGACATGCCCCATAATCGTGACCACGGGGGGGCGGGGCTGGGCGCCTGTGACGATGGCTTTGGCGGGGGGTTGAGCAGCGGGCTTCGGTTCAGCCTTTAGCGTCTCCCACTGTACGGTCAGTCCGAAATCGGCGGCGACCTTCTCGGCAAGCTCAGGGTCTACTTTCTGCACGGGCGTCAGCAGCTTGCCGTGCTTGACCATGATGTGTTTCTGAATCTCGGTGGGCTGGCGTTCCATCGCCTCCGCGAGGTCGCGCACCGTCAGGTCGCGCGGCAGGATGAGCGTCTTCAGGTCGCCCACCAGCTCCTGCGCCATCTCTTTGACAATCTGCGCGGTTTCCTCGTCTAAGCCCTGTCGCGCCTCGTCTTCGCTTATGCCTAACTCTTTCAGAATCTCCTTCAGGCGACCTGCGGAGACGCCCAACTCTGCAGCTAAATCCCGTACCGTAATCTTCGTTTTCGCCATCGGCTCTCAACCCCTCATCAAGGCTAAAGCAGATTATACCTGACCAGCGTGGTGCATGCTATAATCTTGCTATGTACGGCGAGGCAGCGGACTATCGCGAGCGGCGCTATCTGTCGGCAGTCGAGGCAGCCCAGTTTTTAGGCGTTTCCGCCAGCGTCGTCCACCAGTTAGTCGCCGAGGGCGTGCTTCGCGCCTCCATCGCCGCCAGCGGACAATATCGTTTTGATTTGAAAGACCTCCAGGTAGTCCGAGCGCAACTCGACGCCGCGCCCCCCGAAGCAACGCCCCTTCAGTGCGAATACACACTGTTTCTGAATCAGACGGTTCAGCGAATCTAAGTGCGGAACGCCCAGTCTATGAGCGACCCGCAAGATGAGAGCGTTCACCTCGCCCCCTTACTTCAACGCTAAGATGTACGCTCGCGAACCGCTTGCAGGCGATTTAGGCGACATTCACGACCTTGACGAATGGCTTGACGCCATCGGCGTCGTATGGCGCGAGGTATTCCGAACCTTGCAGTCGGGCACAACGCTGCTTGCGGCTGCGATGTTGGAACGCAACGGAGTCGGTTATGAAATCAATCCAGAGATCGCGAGAGGCGCGGTAGCTCGGCTCCAAAATACGCAGTTGACGATGGAGATATAGAATGCGGCGGGATCCACGCACGACCTACGCACTGTCCAGCGACATCACGGGATTGAACCCGCCCCCTGCAGGAATATCACTCTGTGCAGCGAATCGTCTGTCCATGCGAACAGCAACCTATCCTGTGGCGTTCCTTACGGGCGTTTTTGTGCTGCTAACGGGCGCGGCAATTGCGCTCCAGCAAGCCAATCAGCTCAGCGAGCAGGAAATCAAAGACGGCTGGAAGCTGCTCTTCGACGGCGAGAGCCTCAAAGGCTGGACCGTCGCAGGCGTGGATGGCTCTTGGGTAGTGGAAGACGGAACCCTGCACTGCACAGGCAAGGGCGGCGGCGGGATGATTTACGCCGACAGCGTCTATAAAAACCTCGAACTGAAACTCGACTTCAAGGTCTCACCGCGAGGCAACAGCGGCGTGTTCCTCCGCATCTGGGACAAAAACGACCCCGTCAACACGGGTATTGAGGTACAGGTGCTGGACAGCTACGGCAAGGAGCAGCCGAGCAAGCACGATTGCGCCGCGATTTACGACATTCAAGCCCCCAGCAAGAACGCCGTCAAACCCGCAGGCGAGTGGAATACCTATCACATCATCGCCCGCGATAACCTGATTGTGGTCTACCTGAACGGTGAGAAGGTGAACGAGGTGGATCTGAGTCGCTGGAAAGAGGCGGGGCGCAATCCCGACGGCACGCCTAATAAGTTCAAGTACGCCTACAACACGATGACCCGACCAGGCTACATCGCGCTGCAGAACCACGGGAACCCGATATGGTATCGCAACATCAAAATCAAGCCGCTGGACTGAGCGCGAACTACGCGGAACGCCGCGCGAAGCTGCGCAAAGCCGTCTTCGAGGGCAAAAAACCGCCTGACGCACTGCTAATCACCAGCCCGGCGAACCTCTACTACCTGACGGGGTTCACGGGGTCGTTCGGCGCGCTGCTGTTGATGCCCGACGCCGAGCGCTTCCTGACAGGGGGAATCTACGCAACGCAGGCGCAGAGCGAGATTCCCGACATCCCGATTACCCTGAACCCGACGCTGAAGGAGTTCAACGAGACGCTCGCCGAGACGGTGCAGGAACTGGGCGCAACGCGGCTCGGCGTGGAGAGTGGAACCTCCATTGCGGGGCTGCAGGGGCTGCGCAAGGCGATGCGTAAAGCAGGCGTGCGCGTGAAACCCGTCGGCGCGCCCGTCGACAAGTTGCGCAGAATCAAAGACGAATATGAAATCGCCCGCCTGCGCGATGCCGCCGCGCTCGCCGACGCCACCTTTGCGCATATCCAGCGACTGTTCCAGCCTGAGGTCACCGAGTGGGACATCGCGATGGAGATCGACTTCTACCTCCGCCGTCAGGGGGCGTATCCTGCCTTCGACACGATTGCGGTTTCTGGCGAGCGCACCGCCCTGCCACACGGCAAGCCCACCGAGCGACGCTTACAGAAAGGCGACTTTGTGACGGTGGACTTCGGCGCGAAGCTGAATGGCTACTGCTCCGACCTCACGCGCACGGTGGTCATGGGCAAGGCGACCGCCGAGCAACGCCGGCTCTATAACGCCGTGCTGGAAGCCCTGCAACGCAGCATCGACGCCATCAAGCCGGGCAAACGCGGCAAGCAGATCGACGCGCTCGCCCGCAAAGTCTTACACAAACACGGGCTGGCAGACTACTTCGGACACGGCTTAGGGCACTCGCTGGGCATTCTGGTACACGACGGCTGGGGGCTGTCGTTCCGCGACAAGAAACCGCTGGAAGCGGGGATGGTGCTGACGGTAGAGCCAGGCGTCTATGTGCTCGGTTTCGGTGGCGTGCGCATCGAGCAGGATGTGCTGGTGACCGAGTCGGGCTGTGAACTGCTCACCCATGCGCCCGTGGAGCTGCTGGAGTTTGAGTTGTAAGCGACGCCTGCGAGACAAGGAATCGCCTTCTTCCCCGCGAATAAGCCATTATGCTTCGCCGAAGTACGACACTGGTCTTCCTGCAGACCCTCGCGCTTGCCTACGCTCAAACGCTTCAGGCTGAGATCGACGCGTTGCTGGATGTGGACTGGCTGCGCCATGGGTATTGCGGCGTGGTCGTGCGCGACCTGCAGACAGGCGAGACGCTGTACCGACGCGAGGCGGAGCGGATGCTCATCCCCGCGTCGAATATGAAGCTTCTTGTCACGGCGGCGGCGATTCAGCTGCTGGGTCCCGAGTATCGGTTCCGCACGCGCGTTTGGACGCGGGGGACGCTCCAACCCGATGGGACGCTGCAGGGCGATTTGATTCTGCAAGGGCTGGGCGACGCGATGCTGGAATGGCGCAATCTGCAGACACTGGCGCAGCGGGTGCGCGAGGCGGGCGTGCAGCGCGTGCAAGGCTACTTGCTGTACGACGACTCGTGGCTGGACGCCGAGCGCTACGGCTTCGGTTGGAGCAGTGGCGACGAACCTTACGGTTATCAGGCGCAGATGAGTGCGCTCTGCGCCGAACGCAACGCTGTCCGTCTCTACGCCCGCCCCGCCCCGAAAGTCGGCGACCCCGCTCTGATACGCATCGAACCCGCATCCGCAACAGACTATGTGGAGCTGGTCAATCTCTCTCGCACGGTTTCGCAGGGAACACGCGACACCGCCCTCGAGGCAACGCGCACCCGCGCTCGCAACCAGATCCGCGTTTCGGGGCGCATCGCACAGGGCGCGGAGGAAGTGATGCTCGGTCGGTTCTCGGTAGAGAACCCCTCGCACTACGCAGCGCATCTATTTCGGAAAGCGCTGCAGGAGGCGGGCGTGTCGGTAGCGAAGGGAACCGTGCCGAATATGATGCCCCTCCCTCCAAGCGGCGCGGGAATCCCTGCGCGTCCGACCAGCGCTGCCTCAACAGGCGAGGCTCCGACTGGAGCCCAAGCCATGTGGCTACTGGCGGAACATCGGTCGCCTCCCCTGCAGGAGGTCGTCGCGCTTATTAACAAACCCAGCGATAACTTGCTGACCGAGATAACGCTCAAGGTGATGGGCAAAGAGCATCGGGGTGAAGGGACAACTCAGGCAGGCATTCAGGTTGTACGTGCGTTCCTTCAGCAGGCGGGACTGGAGCTGGGCGCAGCACACATGGTTGATGGGTCGGGTCTTTCGCGTATCAACGGCGTCAGCCCCGAAAACCTCGTGCGCCTGCTGGAGTTCATGCATCGCTCGCCCCACGCAGAGACGTTTCGCGACTCGCTGCCTGTATACGGTGTGGACGGCACGCTGCGCAACCGCCTGCGCGGTACCCCGGTGCAGGGCAACGGCTTCGCTAAAACAGGTAGCCTGAACCGCGTGAGTAGCCTGTCGGGCTACCTGCGCACGAAAAGCGGGCGGTATCTGGCGTTTGCGGTGGTGATGAACGCCTACAACGCGGCTGGCGCCGACGCACGCGCCCTGCAAGATCGGCTTATCCAACTGCTGTGGGAACGACTGTAGCTACTCCTGCACGACCTGCGTGAAGTCCGCCAGCGCAAGGTAGAGCCGATTCGCGCATGCCAGTAGGTTCAGGCGGTTCTGACGGCGCGCGGCGTCGTCAGTCATCACCATCACGCCGTCGAACAGCGCGTTCACGGCAGGCGAGAGGGCGAGCAACTCCTCATAAATCGCCTCGTAATCGTGTTTGTAATACAGTCCTTCAAAGCGCGGCGTCGCTTGGGCGAGTTGCTCAAACAGCGTGCACTCGGTTTCGTGTTCGAACAGCGTCGCGTCCACCGCCTCAAGGCTGGCGAGGGCTTTGACGCCCTTTTTCTCGGCGGCGGCAAGGATGTTCGCAGGGCGCGTGGCGGTCTGCACTAAAGGCAGGAATTCGGGCGTTTCGGCTTGGCGTTGCAGCAGGTGCGCCCGTTGCATGAAGCCGTAGACCGAGTCGTCCCAGCCTGCGCCGAGCGCGGCGCGAATCAGGTCGTAGCGCACGCCCTGCTCCTCCAGCAGTGCCTCGATACGGCTGTAAAACAGCGTGCGCAGGTCGGCTTGCACGGCGGCGAGGGGCTTGAGCGGCGCGCCCTGCTCGCGATAGGCGTCGTGGGCGCGTTGCACCAGCTCCGCCAGCGTCGGGTAATCGGGTTCATGCTGGAGAATCTCCACCACGCCTGCCGCCGCGCGGCGTAGCCCGAACGGGTCTGACGAGCCTTTGGGGAGGTAGCCCAGCCCGACATAGCCCACCAACGCATCGATGCGATCCAGCACGGCTAAGGCGCGTCCAACGGGCGATTCGGGGACAGGATCGCCCGCGTGGCGTGGCATGTAATGCTCGGCAATCGCCTGCGCCACGCGCGCCTCCTCGCCCGCCAGCCGCGCGTACTCCGCCCCAATCACGCCCTGCAGGTCGGGGAACTCCATCACCATCTGCGTCGCGAGGTCGGCTTTGCACAGCGTGGCGGCGCGCTGCGCCGACGCACGCTGCGCGGCGTCCCAATCGAGCGCGTGTGCGAGACGCTCCATCAGCGTCTCCAACCGATGCACTTTGTCCAGCAGCGTGCCCAGCTGCTGCTGATAGAGGATCCGCCCCAGCGCAGGCACGAACGCCTCCAACGGCTGCTTGCGGTCTTCCTCAAAAAAGAACGCCGCGTCATTGAAGCGGGCGACCAGCACCCACTCGTTGCCCTCGCGCACCTTGTCGGGGTCGCCGTTGTTGTAGACCGAGAGGAAGCGGGGCAACAGCGCACCCTGCGCGTCCACCACAGGGAAGAACTTCTCATGCTTTTTCATCGCGGAGACCAGCACGGGCGCTGGTAGACCCAAAAAATCCGCTGGGAACCCGCCCAGTAGCAGGCAGGGCTGCTCCACCAGAAACACATTCTCCTCCAGCAGGTCGGGGTCGATAACAGGGCGCGCGCCGATGCTGTGCGCCAGTCGTGTCGCGCCGTCCACAATCATTTGTGCCCGCTCTGCAGGGTCGGCGACCACATGGCGCGCCCGCAGCTGCTCCAAAAAGCGTTCGGGCGATTCGACCTCAAACGGTTCTGGCGCGAGGAACCGATGCCCGCGACTGTGCTTGCCCGACGGGATGCCTTCCAGCTCGAACGGGATGACCTCTTGCCCCAGCAGCGCGACAATCCAGCGGATGGGACGCGCAAAGCGCATCTTTCGGCTCCCCCAGCGAAGCATCTTGGGGAAGCTCATCGAGAGGATCATTTTGGGCAGCGCTTCAGAGAGCGTCTGGAGCGCAGGCTGACCAGGGTCATACTCGCGGACGAAGGCGTATGCGCCCTGCGGAGTCTCTTGGAACTGCACC
>CALKLF010000101.1 GCA_937992175.1 uncultured Fimbriimonadales bacterium
ATCTCGATCGCTTGGACATCTACGAGGTTGTGCCTGAGCCGAGCAGCCTGTTGGCGTTGGGCGCGGGCGCGGCGATGGCTGGGTTGATTCGGCGTCGGAAGAAATAGTGAGGGCAGCCCTCACGCCCTTGCCCCCTTCCCCACTGTGGGGGGAGGGGGCCTTTATTTTTTTGCGGTCGCGGCGTGGCGTACATCGGCGTCTCTTCTGGTGCTTGCCTTGCTCCGCAGCGGTGGCTGAAGAGCACTCAGGTATACTCTTGGTGTTATGGGGCGTCAGACAGATTTTCCGCTGATCTTTGAACGCAGCGTGCCTGGGCGCAAAGGCGTGCGACCTCCTGTGTGCGATGTGCCCACCCAGCCGCTTGCGGAGCTGCTCGGTGAGCAGAATGTGCGCCTCGAACCGCCTGCACTGCCCGAGGTGAGCGAGCTGGACGCTTTGCGCCACTACACGCGCCTCTCTCAGCGCAACTACGGCATCGATGTCGGCTTCTACCCACTCGGCTCCTGCACGATGAAGTATAACCCGCGCATCAACGAAAAGGTCGCCGCGCTGGCGGGCTTCACCCACGCACATCCCTTACAGCCCGAATCGCTCTCGCAGGGCGCCCTGCAGCTGATGTACGAACTCCAAGAAGACCTGAAAGCCATCACGGGCTTCGCGGAGGTCACCCTGCAGAATGTGGCGGGCGCACACGGCGAGCTGCTCAGCCTGATGCTGATTAAGAAGTATCACGAGTCGCGCGGCGAGGGCGCGAAACGCAAACTGGTGCTGGTGCCCGACTCTGCGCACGGCACGAACCCTGCCAGCGCCGCGCTGTGTGGGTTCACCGTGCTGTCTATCCCAACCGACGCTGCGGGCGATACGGACCTGGACGCCCTGCGCCGTGCCATCGAACAGCACGGCGAGGCGATTGCGGCGATGATGCTCACGAACCCCAGCACGCTGGGGCTATTTGACCGCAACGCCCGCACAGCCTGCGAGCTGCTCCATGCGATTGGCGCGTTGGTGTTCTGCGATGGGGCGAATATGAACGCGCTGGTTGGCATCGTCCGCCCTGCCGACATCGGGTTCGACTGTATGCACCTGAACCTCCACAAGACCTTCTCTACTCCGCACGGTGGGGGTGGTCCGGGGGCAGGCGCGGTAGGCGTCTCCGAGAAGCTCGCGCCGTTCCTGCCCACGCCGCGGATCGTGCGCACCGACGATGGACGCTATGCCCTCTCGTATGACCACCCGCACTCCATCGGGCGCGTGCATGCGTTTTACGGCAACTTTTTGAACCTCGTGCGCGCCTACACCTACATTCGCGCGTATGGCGGCGCGCACCTACGCCACATCGGCGAGTTCGCCGTGCTGAACGCCAACTACCTGCTCGCCCGCATCCGCCACGCCTTCCCGCCCGCCGTGGACCGAATCTGCATGCACGAATGCGTGGTCACCGCCAAGCATTTCAAGCAACAGTATGGCGTGCGTGCGTTCGACATCGCCAAGCGGCTACTGGACTACGGCTTCCACCCGCCCACGATGTATTTCCCGCTGATTGTGCCTGAGTGCCTGATGATTGAGCCGACGGAGACCGAGAGCAAGCAGACGCTGGACATGTTCGCGAATGCGTTGCTGGAGATCGCTCGCGAGGCGATGGAGCAGCCTGAGCTGTTGCAGAACGCGCCGTACAACACGCCTGTGCGCCGCTTGGACGAGGCGAGCGCGGCGAAGCATTTAATCTTGCGATGGCAGGGCGTGGTCATCTATCCGCAGGAGGCCCCCGCCTGCGCCTGCTAAACGACGGGGTCTGCCCCCCTGAAGGGAACATGGAGCGCGATCTTGCCCTGCTGGAGTCGTTGGTGCAGGGCGAAATCCCTCCTACGCTGCGAGTCTATCAGTGGGCGTCGCCTGCCATCACCTACGGAGTGAATCAGCAGCTGCCCCCGCGCGTTGTGGAGATGTGTCAACAGCTCGGTATCCCGCTGTTCCGTCGTCCTACAGGGGGCAAAGCCGTGCTGCACGGGCACGATTTGACCGTGTCGCTGGTCTGGCGACCTGCGCAGACGCGCCTCTATCCGCGTCAGGTCTACTTCCAGCTCGCGCCCGTGCTGATTGAGGCGTTCCAGCGCTTGGGCGTGCCTGCCACGCAGGGCAACGCCGCCGCGCCCAACCCGCGTAGCCACGAAGACGGGGGCGATTGCTTCGCCGTGCCCGCTATCGCCGACATCGTCCATGCCGAGACGGGCACTAAGCTGATGGGGTGTGCGCTGCTGGTGCGCGACGACGCGGTGTTGATGCAAGGGTCAATCCCCTTGCACTTGCCCAGTGTGCCTGTGGAGCGGATTTTCGGTCATCCGCATCCCGCGCCGCCCCCGATGAACGCGGAGCAACTAATCGATGCGCTCTTCCACGCGCTGCAAGAGAACCTGTTTAGCGGCTAAAACTGCCTCTGCGCACCTGCCGCCCCGATAAATACCAGAGCCATGAACACATAGTACGCGACAAAGCATGCACAACCTGTGCCCCAGAGGATTGTCGCGATAATTCCCAAGATGCGCCCTGTTTCCACCTGCGAGCGCAAGCTCGGTTCGCCAAACCCTGCATCCAGTTCCCGTAGCGCTGTGTTGCCCATAATCCACGCTGCGATCCCGAAAGGGAGGCCAAGACAGGGCATCACGAGTCCGAGAATACCGAACACTAAAATCGTAGTTGCGTTCGTGCTGCCGCCAGACATGTCTTTCTCCTGCTATCGTCCGCTCACAGGTTCCGTGCCCGTCAAGCCTTCAAACGACTCGCCTGCGTGGGGATGCGTCTTGTCCTCGATGGAGGGTCCCCAAGTGCCCTGAGCGAAGGGGATCTCCTCGCCGCCCAGCGGGAAATCCTTGCGCAGGGGATGTCCCACCCAGTCGTCGGGCATCAGGATACGCTTGAGGTTCGGGTGCCCCTCGAACGGGATGCCGAACATATCGTACACCTCGCGTTCGGGATAGTTCGCGCCTTCCCAGACGCTGGTGACGGAGGGCACCGATTCCCCCTCATCCACGCGCACCTTCAAGAAGATACGCTGAAAACTCACGGGCGAATAGAGGTTGTAGACCACCTCGAAGCGTTTCGGTTTCTCGCCTCGCTCCCAGTGGGGCAGCCAATCAATGGCGGTGATATCGCTAATATACAGGTAGCTCAGCTCGCGGTCGTCGCGGAGCAAGCGACAGACATCGAGGAGCCGCTCCTTTTTCACATAGAGCCAAGTGTCGCCGCGAAATTCGTAGACCTCCTCGACGGCGTCGGGGTACTGGGCAATGATTTTCTGGTACTCGATGCGTTCACTCATCGGCTCTCTCCTGTGAGTGCGGGTTGGGGCGACTCCGCCACAGGCTGGGGCGCAGGCTTCAAACGCCGATGTGGCACAGGGTCTTCCCACTCCAGCGCACCCTTCTTCCATTCGTACACGAAACTCACCACGAGCAGCAGGGTAAATACTCCCACCACTCCAAGCGCGAAGCTGCGCACATCTTCGGGCATATCGCGCAACGCCACGAAAAACGGATATAGGAACGCGACTTCCACATCGAAGATGATAAAGAGCATCGCCGTCAGGTAGAAGTGGATGGGGAACCGCTCGCGTGCGCTGCCGACGGGGGTAATCCCACATTCATAGGGCGATTCTTTGGCGGGTGTGGGACGCTTGGGACCCAACAGCCATGAGCCGCCCACCATCACCGCGGCGATTACCGCCGCGATAACGAAAAGTATGAGCAACGGCAAGTAGTCGCTTGGCATAGCGTGCGGAATTATACCTGAGTCGCTGGCACTATGCTCAAACAGGTGCAATGGCAGGAAAGCCGTCACACCCGCGTGTATCGCCAGCACAAGGAAAACTCAGTCGAACGGCAGCCCATGTTCAATCCAGCGCAACTCAGCGACGGGCTTGTAGACGCCTGCGTACCAATGGCAGACGCGAATGTGATGCGTGCGCGAAAACGCCATCCCCAGCGCCATCGCGACCGAGTGCGGCACCGCCATGCACAAGTCCACTCGCTTGTAGCGCGC
>CALKLF010000102.1 GCA_937992175.1 uncultured Fimbriimonadales bacterium
GTTCGAGTGTCGCAATTGCTGCCCTCACCCCTTGATCCCTTCCTGACAGGGGTACAACGGTTGGGTTCAGTGAGGGGAGCGTGCGGCGGCAATGTTTTTTGCCCCATGCCCCCTCTCCCGCGGCGCGGGAGAGGAGGGGAACGCCGGTGCGCCGCGCGAACTCGGCTCCCCTCTCCCACGCCGTGGGAGAGGGGCTGGGGGTGAGGGTAAACAACAAACGCGCCTCTGCCCCTGTTTTTGACGGCACTTGAAAACCCAATTAGTATAACAACCCAAGTTGCTCCCTGTGATGAGACTCCTCGCCTTCGGCTCGGAATGACAAGTTCATTTTCACGAAAACTGCTCTGTCATTCCGACGGAGCGAGGAATTTCCCCTCCCAAAACGCATAGGTAGCAACTTGGGCTATAATATATCCATGCGACGCTCGGCATTGATGCTGGTCATTCTCCTTTCGCTGCTTGCGTGGGCGCAGGCGCAGCTGAACTGGGTGGGCAACACGCGGCTGTTCGCCACGAACTCGCATCAACTGCCCAACCGATTGGGCATGATAGACCCCTGGCAGGTCCTCACTGTCACCACGCAGACCAATCCCATCGCGCCGGGGCAGTCCGTGCAAATCATCGTCACTACCGATAATTGGTTGACCACGCGAGAATACGATTTCTCGTTTGATTTTAATACTGGCAGCAATACGCAGTGGTATGTGGTGCTGCCGCCGTTCCCGCCAGGCACGCATGTGCAGTTCTACATTCGGGCACGGCATACGAACGGAACCGTGCGCTTTGACAATAACGGTGGCTCGAACTACAGCGTGTGGGTGCGCTACGCCCCACGCTACCGCGAAACGCCGATTCTGCAATGGTTCCAGACCGACTACCGTACGATTCTGCAACGCCTGCCTGAAGTAGTGCAAGCGGGCTATGGGGCAATTTACCTACCTTCGCCCGTCAAATCAGGGGGCGGCGGCTTCAGCACGGGCTATAACCCGTTTGACCTGTTTGATTTGGGCGACCGCTTTCAGAAGGGCACAGTGCGCACGCAGTACGGCACGACCCAAGAGTTAATTGAACTGATTCGCACGGCGCAGCGGCTGGGGCTGGAGGTCTATTGCGACTTAGTGACCAACCACGCCGACAACCGCGCCAGCACGGCGATAGACCGCTATCCGGGCGTCATTCCTGAGGATTTTCACATCCGCTCCACTGACGACTCCAGCAACAGTGAGATCGATTTCAACAACGCGCCGCCGTTCGGCTTTAGCACACTGAACTACGACATCTTGGGTCTGGCGGACTACGCGCACGAGGACGGCAACAACACGCGCACGGGAGCATTCAGCCTGCCCAGCTACGCGCAGTTCAACGCGGCAGGCAAGCCGAGTTTTATTCGTAATCCGCTGAACCCGCACTACTACCCGACGGGGCAACCGTATCCTGAAGATATTCGCGACTACCTGAAACGCTGGGGCTGGTTTCTGACCAGCGTGATTGGCTTCGACGGCTACCGCATCGACGCGGTGCGCCACACGCCGCCGAGCTTTTTCGCCCGCACGCCCCAGCAGCCCGGCGGCGGAACCAGCAACGGCGACTTCCTGCCCTACCTCCACAGCCTCAAGCCCTCGCTCTATGTGTTCGGCGAGGTGTATTCAGCGGACCCGTACGAACTGCGCGAGTACGCCAAGACGGGCATGAACCTGCTGGACTTCCCGATGAAGTTCACGCTGCGCAATTTGTTCAACTCCAACGGCTACGGCGACCTTGGCGCGACGCTGAGCAACGGCATCGGCGCGGATCCTAACAGCGGCTTGCCCCACGAACTGGGCGGGCTGGCGCGCTATGTGGGCGTGGGCTTCATCCAGAGCCACGACGACGGACCGCCGCGCTCGAACAACCTCGCGCACGCATGGCTGCTGACCCGCCCCGGACGCCCGAAGATTTACTACGATGGCAACAACATCGACCCGAACGACTGGAGCCACTTCCCGCGCCCAGGACGCTATAACGCGCTGGGCAACGGTGACGACAGCCTGCTGCGCCTGCTCGATGTGCGCAAACGCTTCGCCCGAGGCGCGCTGGTGAACCGCTGGGTGAGCAACGATCTCTATGTGTACGAGCGTCAGGTGAACGGGCACGCGCTGCTGCTGGTCGGGCTGAACGATCGGGGCGACCTGACCTCACTGAACGCCACAGTGCAGACCGCCTTCCCGCCCGGCACAGTGCTGATCGACTATTCGGGGCAGCGTCCGCCCGTAACGGTCGGCTCCGATGGGCGCGTGACGATTAATGTGCCCCCCAACTCCGCGCCGAGCAACGACAACAACGCCTTCGGCTATGTATTGTACGCGCCGCGCACGCCCCAGCCTGTTTCAGGCGTGCGACCTGTGCGCCTGTTCGATGCCCACACGAACGCCGAGTATGCGTTCCAGACCATCAACACGCCTGGCGGGGCTTACGCCACAGGGCGCAGTTTCGTAGCGGCGACCGTAACGGGCGACCGCCTCACGATTCGCGTGCGCACCGACGCGACGGGCGTGAGCGCGTTAGTCAAGCTCAATAACGGCATACCGCTCGGCAACCTGCAGCCCCTACAGAACACGCCCGAAGGACTCGCGGATGGCTTTATCCCCATGACGCGCCTTGCCAACGGCGAGTTTGAACTGCGCGATGTAGACCTCAGCAACCTGCCGCAGGGTTTGCATGTGTTCCAAGTGCGTGTATTTGCCGACACGGGCAACCGCCCTGGCTTGTTTACCGACTTCTACGCCTTCTTCTACTTGCGTCGCACGGAGGGGCAAATGGCGGTGGACGGCGACCTGAGCGACCTCGGCGCGCCGATTGCGACCCAAACCCGCACGCCAAGCTCGAACCTGAACCGACTGGACGCGCTCTATGTGCGCAACGACCACAAGAATCTCTATATCGGCGTGGCGGGGCGCGTTGACCCTGCCGAGAACCTGCTGAACGGCGTCGCGCTGTATTTGGATCTGGACTTTGGGCTGGGCACAGGGCTGACGCAACTCAACCAGCTTAACGACGACAGCGGTCCTGCCGCGCGGCTGATTTCGAACCGCAAAATCACTCCGCCCGCGGGCTTCGGCGCGGAGTTTGCCATCGGCGTATTTCGGCACAAGGGGCTGCACTCTGCGCCTGAGGCGGGCTTTGTGGGCGATGCAATCCTGCCCCCGCTGGTGGGCGCGGAGGCGGGCGTCTATCGGATAGACCCCAACCGCCTGAACTGGCTGCAGGGCGTCCCCGCACGGATTACCTGGCGTCCGCGCAATAACCCGACCGACCCGCCTACGGGTTTGGAAATCGCGATTCCGCTGAGCGTGCTGTTCGAGGGGCGCAAGGGCAACCGCCCGATTGGGCTGTTCGCCGCGCTGCTGACCACGGGCGAGACGGGCGCCATCTTCTCCGCTTACGATTCGCGCAGGGGCACATTCGGACCTCGCCCGCCCTACAACAGCTTCCTCTTGAACCAGTTCCTGCCCCCGCAGCCGAACATCGTGAACAACCCAGGCACGGCGAGCGTGAGCCTGCAGACCGTTGCGACCTACACGCTGCAGCCAATGCCCACGCTTACATCGGGCTACCGCCTGATTCTGGAGCCGATGCGCTACGACCCGCGCATAGACGCTTACCGCCTGCGCGGGCGCATCGTGAACACAGGCGGACAGGCGATTCAGGGTCCCATCGCCCTTGCTGCTGCGCTGCCCGACGGCGTGGAGTGGCTGAACCGCACAGGCGAGAGCCTGCTACAGCAGGGCGTCTCGTATCAGATTCTGATGGAGAACGACCTGCCGCCGCTGGGCACGCTGAATTTCGAGATTCTGCTGCGCTCAACGAAGCCGCTGGTTCGTGCGCCGAAGCTGGAAGTACGGGCTGGAGTGGGGGCTATCTAATACTCATCAAGGGTTCAAGTGGGACAAATCGTCGGCAGGGACGCCGACGAGCTGTGCCACTTGAATCTATTGGTAAGTGCTGCCCGAAAGAAATGGTGCCAAAAAGAGATTCCTCGCTTCGCTCGGAATGACAACCTTTGTCATTCCGAGCGAAGCGAGGAATCTCGACGACTCTCTCCGCGTTTCGGAAGTATTTCTCATAAGAAGCCCTCATGATGCCGCAATTCCGCCCTCACCCCCTCTTGATAAGGGTACAACGGCTGAGTTCATTTTCCAAGCGTGCGTCCCGCATTTTTCCAACCTCACCCCCCCTGCCCCCCTCTCCGCACGCAGAGAAGGGGGAACGCCCGTGTAGCGCGCCGCCTACGCCCCCTCTCCGTAAACGGAGAGGGGGCTGGGTGGGGGTGAGGTTCAAAAGGCACGGAAAAATGCGACGGCTGCGCCCGAAGTTGAGGTAGAGCCGTATACCCTTATCAGCTAACCCCCTCTTCCGCAACGCGGGAGAGGGGAACAATATATGCAGCGCACGCGCTTGGCTTCCCTCTCCCGCGCTGTGGTGGAGGAGCTGGGGGCGAGAGCGAATCCGTGCGTGTCCTAACCCTATCGGTGCGACGGCATTCCTGCCGTCGCCCTGACAGGCACACGCCGCGACGACGAGGGCGGGAACGCCATCGCACCAAAAGAGGGCGTTTCCACCTCCCAAAACGCTAAGCGTGCTTCGGGTGCGACGGCATTCCTGCCGTCGCCCTGACAGGCACACGCCGCGACGACGAGGGCGGGAACGCCATCGCACCAAAAGAGGGCATTTCCACCTCCCAAAACGCTAAGCGTGCTTCGGGTGCGACGGCATTCCTGCCGTCGCCCGGTGTTTGTCACTTCACAAGCAAAACGCAATCCGTAGCGGTGCAAAATCGGCGAAGTGAACAAGATATGGCGCACGCTGCGGATGTGACAAACTTCAGGCGACGGCAAGAATGCCGTCGCACCATGCGCACTTCGCGGGTTTTTGGGTGGATGAACTTTGGGCACTTATCACTCCGAGCGAAGCGAGGAACCCCACCACAAAGACATGCAGGATTCGTCGCGTGCGATGCGTATTCTACAGCAGGGGACGATAAGATGCTGATTGTCTATCGCATCTTCTGGATTGTGGGGCTGATTGCGTTGATTGCGGAGCTGGTTATCTTAGCCAATCCGCGTCAGGTTGCGCCGCAGAGGGCTGCCGACTGGGAGATTGTGCAACAGGGACGGTTTCAGCTGCGCGCGCCGAAACGGTTTCAGGTGGAACGCGACCCGCTGGAGGTGCTGAAGCTGAGCGCGTCCGGCGGCGAAATACGCATTCTGGACACGATCAAGCTGGGGCGCGGCGACCGCACAGGGCTGATGATTACCATCGCCGCGCCGGGTAACCCGCTGCCTCCCACTGGCTTCGGACAGCAGGCGGCTCAGCCCGCGTTCGATATGAGCCGATTCCTGCGCCGCACGCACGACATGCACCTAGCAGCGATTCGCGAGGACTGGGGCTTTACGAACTTCAAGGAACTGAAGCGCGGCACAGTGCGCATTCGCAGCGTGCAGGGCATCCGCAGCGACTACGAATACACCATCCCACATCCTGTGCCGTTTCTGAGCATGCCGGTGCGCGGGTATCTCATTACCCTGCCCCTGTCGCAAACGGAAGTCATCCACTTCAACGCCTACTGCCCGCCGAACAGCTTCGGCGACTATGAGAAAATCTTCGACCAGATAATCGCCACGATTCAGGTACAGCAGGGCGGCGATTCGGGGTTTGGGGGGTGGCTCCGATGACGCAGTGTCGGTGGTGCGGTCAGCAATCGAGCCATCCGCAGGTATGCGAGTGGTGCCGGCGCGATTTGGCAACGGGCGCGCTCGTGCGCACGCTGCCGCCGAATCCGAACGCGGGCGCGCCTCCCGCCGACCCGCCTGCGCCTCCGACGCCCGTCAGTAGTCAGCCCACGCAGGCAATTCCCACGCCGCCGCAACCCGCGCCGCTCTATGACTATTCCCGTCCTGCAACGCAACCCGCGCAACAACAACCCGCCGACCAGATCAAGTTCCTCTACGAAGTAAGCGAGGGTTATACCTTCACGGCGAAGCTGGAGCGGTTTTTCGGCGTCGTGTTGCCCCTTGCCGCGCTGAATGTGCTGGTACTGGGCTGGAAGCCAGAGTGGGCGGCGTGGTCGAACCTGCTCTTCTTCTTTCTGGTGGGCGCATGGCTGCCCAACTCGCACCTCGTGGACAAGTTCGATGATGTCGAAATGTTGCGCGATGTGGGCATCGTACTGTTTCTGAACCTCCTGTGTTGCAATCCGCTGTTCGCGTTTATCTTTTATGGGCTGGGGCTGCTGGTCGTATGGGCAATTACCCGCGCCGACATCAACTGGTCGCTGCTGGGGGTGCTGACAGTCTATGTGGGGTTGCGTATCCTTTTTGAACTGGTGCTGATGCTGGTCGATTACGCCGACCCTGCGGACTGGCTCACGGTCGGGATTGCCTTTTTCGGCAGTCTGCCGTTGCAGGCGATGTTTCTGGGCTGGTTCATCGGGGGGATGTTCCGCTCGGACTACCCCTGAGGGGTATACTTTTGTCCGTTATGAATCCCTCAAAGGCAGAGTGGAAAATCTCGCTGCACGGCGGGCACAGCGGCGAGTTCTGCGAACACGCCGAAGGCTCGCTGCGCGAAATTCTGGAGGCGGCGTATCAGGCGGGCTACAATGTGTTCGGCGTCGCCGAGCATATGCCCCGCGTCGAAGCGCGTTTTCTGTACCCCAAAGAGATCGAGTGGGGCTGGACGCCCCAGACACTAAACGAGATTTTCGACCGCTACGCGCACACGATTACGCAACTCGCCGACGAGTTCGCCGACCGACTCACGGTGCTGCGCGGGTTCGAAATCGAAGTGGTCCCACAGGATCGCTATGTGGAGCTGGTGCAATATTACCGCCAGAAGCATCAGTTCGACTACATGGTGGGTTCCGTGCATTATCTGCACGACGCTTCCATCGACGGCTACTCGGAGACGAACTTTCTGGAGATGATGGAGCGCGTTGGGGGGATGGAAGAGGTCGCCGTGCAGTATTATCACAAAGTGGCGGAGATGGCGCAGGCGGTGCGTCCTGAGGTGGTTGGGCATCTGGATCTGGTGCGTCTGAAGGCGACGAGGCTGGGACTGGCGGAACAGGTCGCTACCGAGCGCGTGCGCAAAGCGGTGGAGCATGCGCTGGAGGCGATTCGAGCAGTAGGGGCGCGTGTGGAGGTGAACACCTCTGCGCTGCGCAAGGGGTTAGACCAGCCCTACCCCGCCGACTGGATTGTGCAGCTGGGCGCGCGCATGGGCGTGATGTTCTGCATCGGCGACGACAGCCACCGCCCCGCGCAGGTCGGCTTCGGTTCGGATGAGGCGCGCCTGCACCTGCTGCGCAACGGCGTGCGCACCGTGCATTTCCTCACGCGCGTGAACGGACAGATTACGCCCGCGTCGGCGAGACTGGAGGATTGACGAATCCTTTTTGCGCTAATGCGCCTCTTACAAATGGACGCCGATGAGAAAATATATTGTGTGGCTTCTCTGGATTGTAGCAATCGCCACGCTGCTGAGCGCGGTGCAGGCGCGCACTCAAAGCACCGCCGAGTCGAAAGACGCCTGCACCACCTACATCTACTGGGAGTCGCCCCTGCTCAAGTAGCTACTCCCATACCAGCAGCGGGTTGAACTTCGTGTCGGTGTCGTAGACATCGACGCCCTCGCGCGCTTTCAGAAAGCCGACCACCAGATAGGTCAGCGGCGTGGCGAGCGCTTCATAGAGCGTCTTCGCGCCCCATTCAATCAGGCTAATCTGCACCAGCTCCGCCGCGGGGTACACGCCTGCAAACGCAACCGTCGTAAAAATCGCCGTGTCCAGCATCTGCGCGATGAGGGTAGAGCTAATGGTGCGCGTCCAGAGCCAGCGTCCCTGAGTGGCGATTTTGAGCTTCGCCAGCACATAGGAGTTGGTGAACTCGCCCACCAGATACGCCGTCAGTGAGGCGAGCATCAGGCGCGGCGCAACGCCCAGCACCGTCTCGAACGC
The DNA here is from genome assembly GCA_937992175.1 of uncultured Fimbriimonadales bacterium. GTDB lineage: Bacteria > Armatimonadota > Fimbriimonadia > Fimbriimonadales > GBS-DC > GBS-DC. Next base: position 7,994 of record CALKLF010000102.1, read on the forward strand.
CCCCTGATGCTCATAAAACGGCGCAGGCGGCAGCGCAATCGCCGCGCTGATAATCAGCACCACCAGCAGGTTGCAGGCAAAGCCAATCCAGATAACTATCCGCGCCCGCCGATAGCCGTACACCTCCGTCAGCACATCGCCGATAATGTAGCTTACAGGGAAAATCACAATCGCCGACGACATCACCAGCCCGCCAACGCTGACAATCTTTGCTGCGATGATATTCGAAAGCAGCAGGCTGGTCAAAAACAGCGCGACCACCATCACGAACCAGATGGAGTAGCCGCGCTCGACTGAACCCGTCAGAGTCACTTTCGGCAACGGTTTCATCGGAGCAGAGAGAGTATACCCGCCAGCGAGCAACAGCAGGAAACTGCGTTCCCTGAGCGAATCTATTCCCCCGTGATGGCGCAAACACAGACGACGATGCAGCAAACTGCAGGCGAGGGCGCGGCAACCGAGTTCGTGGTGCGCGTGCGCGATGTGGTCAAAGAGTATCAGATGGGCAAACTGACCGTGCGCGCGCTCGACGGCGTGAACCTCGATATCTATCGCGGCGAATACCTGTCGATCATGGGACCCTCAGGGTCGGGCAAAAGCACACTGTTCAACATGATCGGCGGGCTGGATAAACCGACCTCTGGCTCGGTGTTCATCGACGATGTGGATATGGCGCAGCTCGATCCGCAGGAGCTCGCGTTTCTGCGTTGCCACCGCATCGGCTACATCTTCCAGACCTTCAACTTGATTCCCGTGATGACCGCGCTGGAGAATGTGACGCTGCCGATGGTGTTCGCGGGCGTGAACGCCGATGAAGCGCGCGAGCGCGGCGTGGAGCTGCTCACGCTCGTCGGGCTGGGCGGACGCCTGCACCATAAGCCCACCGAGCTTTCAGGCGGGCAGCAGCAGCGCGTGGCGATTGCCCGCTCGCTGGCGAACAACCCCTCCATCATCCTCGCCGACGAGCCAACGGGCAACCTCGACCTCAAAACGGGCAAGGAGATTATCGAACTGCTCAAGCGGCTCAACAAGGAGCGCGGCGTGACCATCATTTCCGCCACGCACGACCTGAAGATGCTGGACATCTCCGACCGCATCGTGTGGATTCGCGACGGCAAAATCGAGCGCATCGAGCTGCGCAGCGAGCTCCAGCTCAAAGTCGGCGAAGTGGAAGGCGAGGCAGGATAGTGGGAACAGTTCCCGCCTACATCCAGTAAATAGAGTGGGATAGGAGGGGAGAGATGGGATTCCTCAAACTGGTAGTGTGGGCAATCGGGTTGCTGATTGCCCTCGGCTTGCTGTTTCGGAGTGCAGCGGCGCGGAAGGAAGGGGAGTCAGCGATTTCTTCACTCGCTTCCGTCGTCGTCGCAGGGCTGGTGTTGCTGATTACCGCGTTGCTGACGGCGAGTTTCGGACAGGTTCCCGCGGGCTATCGCGGCGTGGTGCTGATGTTCGGCGCGCCGACAGGACAGGTGCTGGGCGAAGGCTTCTACACCCTGCTGCCGCCCTACATTAAGACCGTTGAACTGATGAGCGTGCAGGTGCATGCCTACGAAGCGCCCGCCGAAGCCGCCTCGAAGGACCTGCAAGTCGTCAAAACCCAGGTGACCCTGAACTACGCCTTAGACCCAAACGCCGTTGTGCGCATCTATCGTGACCTGCGCAGTGAGTATGTTGAACGTATCATCAAACCCGCGATACAGGAGTCGGTGAAAGCGACCACGGCGCGCTTCACGGCGGAGGAACTGATTACCAAGCGCCCCGAAGTGCGCGATGCGATTGAGAGCAGCCTCTCGCAGCGGCTGAACCGCTTCGGGATTCAGGTGGTGGCGATGTCGATTACCGACTTCAACTTCTCCGAGGCGTTCAATCAGGCAATTGAGGCGAAGGTTACGGCGCAGCAGCAGGCGCTCAAAGCAGAGCGTGACCTGCAGCGCGTAAAGCTGGAGGCGCAGCAGCAGATTGAACGCGCGAAAGCCGAAGCCGAGGCGCTGCGCATCCAGAAACAGAATGTGACGCCCGAACTCGTGCGCCTGCGCCAGATTGAGGCGCAGATGAAAGCCATCGAGAAATGGGACGGGCGCATGCCGACCGTCGTGACGGCGGGCGGTCCCGTGCCGTTGCTGGATGTGTTCGATAATCAGCTCCAACGATAACGATGGACGCCTACATCGACTCGTTTCTGGACTATCTCGCGCGGGAGCGGCAGGTCTCGCCGCACACGGTGAACGCCTACGCGGTAGACCTGGCGCAGTTCTGTGCGTATCTCAAACGCGCCGAGCGCGCCGATCCGCACGAGTGGGACTCGTCGCTGTGGGAGGGGTTTATCCACTACCTGCGCCGTCGTTCGATGAGCGAGTCGAGCATCGCACGCAAGCTGAGTGCGGCGCGGGCGTTTTCGAAGTATCTCTATCGGCGGGGCGTGCTGGAGAGCGAGCCGCCCGACGCGCTGACTACGCCGAGACCCCACCGCGCCCTGCCCGCCACGCTCACTCCCCACGAACTGCGCCGCCTGCTCCTGCAGCCACCGCTGGATACCCCGCACGGCGTCCGCGACCGCGCGATGCTGGAGACGATGTATACAACGGGCATGCGCGTCTCGGAACTGCTGAACCTGACGCTGGAACAGTTGAACCTGAGCGAGCGACTTGTGCGTGTGGAGGGCAAGCGCGGGCGCGAACGGTGGCTACCGCTACCTGACCAGACGGTCTACTGGCTCCAACGCTATCTCAGCGACGCCCGTTCCAAACTCGCCAACCCCACACGCCCCAACACAATCCTGTTCCTCAACGATCGCGGCGACGCGCTCAGCCGAATCGCGTTCTGGAACAAGGTTAAATACTACGCGGCTTGCGCTGGCATCGAGAAAAATATCTCGCCGCACACCCTGCGCCACTCGTTCGCAGTGCATCTGATTAATGGCGGCGCGGACCTGCGTGCCGTGCAGGAGCTGCTGGGGCACGAGGACATCAGCACCACGCAAATCTATACGCAGGTCAGCCTTGACCGCCTGAAAGAGGTTTACAAGAAGGCGCACCCGCGGGGGTAGCGCCCTCTGATCGACAGCTACAGGTTAATACTCCACTGGTTGTCGTCAATCGCGCGATAGGTTTGCGGGAACCGCACATGTTTGGAGTGCCCGTCGGCGTAGAGTGCGGCGGTTCCACCCTGATAGCGCGTTTTGGCGATTTGCTCATCCCAGTCACCGCAATGCGGTGCGTTCGGGAACATGCTGCACGGCGGCGTCGCGCGCCCCTTCGACCAGTGGTAGGGATGGTTCACATCGGTCGTCTCCGCCCACGGGTCTAAGCACATGTCAAAGAACTCCGACACCCAGAACGGGTCGTTCGGATTGTTCACAGGCAGAGGATTTGGCGGGTTAATGCCCGTGATGCGCACCCACGGGTCGCCGCGTAGGATGGAATAGAGCGTGTTCGAGGGGCGCGTCACCTCCGCCAGACGGCGTGGCATCGCCGTGAAGAAGCCGTTCGTGGTAAACGACCCCCACATCGCGGGCACGCTGCGGTCAGGGTCGGACGGATCCCACCAGATGTTCTGCTTGTTGCGCAGTCCGCGATCCATCTTGATATACGGCTCTAGCGCCGCCTGATAGTTATGTACCGCCCAGTAGTTCACAGTGCTGGGCACGCCGTTGATAATCGCCATCGTGAAGGGGTAGCCCTCGTCGTAGTCGTTGAGGTACATATTCACTGCAACGCCAATCTGGCGCATGTTGCTCAGACACTGGGTCTGGCGGGCTTTCGCGCGCGCCTGCGCGAACACAGGGAACAGAATCGCCGCCAGAATCGCGATAATCGCAATTACGACCAGCAGTTCAATCAGTGTAAAGCCGTTGCGTTTCATCGTTTGCCTCCTGTTGCAGTAGGTTGCGCCGCCAACTATGGCGGACAAACCGCAAGCAGGGCTTGCCTGCCCGCGCCGAGAGACCGCGTCGGACGCAGCGTGCGTCCGCAGCGGAAGCCTCACAGCGCATGCGCAGGCGGAGCGCGGATACTCCGATGAAACGCAGGAGACGATTCGGGGGTCAGCTCCGAGTAGACAGGCAACGGCGCAGACTCAACCAGCGTCAACAGCAGCACGGGCTTCAGCACCGTGTCGGGCTGGTGGGTCTGACCATGCGTGGAGTGAAACAGACAGACGGGGCACTGCCGATGCGCTGCCTGACACTCGGACTCGATAACGGCGTGCAAAAGCTCGGCTGATACGATGGTAATCAGCCAGACCACCGCTGCCAGCACTGCGGCGCGTCGAAGCGTGCGCCTGTGCATAAGTAGAGTATACCCCGTGTGGCAAGGACAGTCCCGTCCAAGCGACCTCGCACGGACAGGACTGTCCTTGCGACGCAGGGTACAATCAGGGCGTGGACGCGGTAGAGCGCCGATTCTGGCGGTATGTGGCGGCGCAGTGGAAGCCGCTGGTGATTGCTATCCTCTGTTCGATCGGCGTGACGGCGATTACAGGCTTCACCGCCTACCTTCTGGAGCAGGTGATTCGCTCGATGGATATGCGCGATGCGGCGATGCTCAATCGCGTGTCGCTGATGGTAATCGGCGTGTTCGCGCTGAAGTGGTTCTTCTCTTACGGGCAGGTGTATTACCTTGCGCTGGCGGGGCAACGGCTCACGGCGAAGCTACGCGAGGACATTTTCGCCCACCTGCAACGCCTGCCGCTCGGCTTTTTCCAGTCGCGTCAGGTCGGCTCGATTCAGTCTATCATCACGAACGATGTGCCTGTGTTGCAGAGCGCGGTGCTGCTCGTGCGTGATGTGCTGGACGCGCCGCTGCGCATCGTGGCGTTCATGGCATATATCTTTATTTTGAACTGGCGGCTGGCGTTGCTTGCGCTGATTTTCCTGCCGCTGATTGCCGTGCTGATCCAGCGGCTCGGCAGGCAGGTGCATCGGATTACGCATCAGACGCAGGGCGCGCTGGCGAGCGTCTCCGCGCTGGTGCAGGAGGCGTTGTCGGGCGTGCGGGTCATCAAAACCTTTGCCGCCGAGGATCGGGAGATTGAGCGGTTCATGGAGCGCAATCGTGAGGTGTTGCGCCATTCACTGAGGGGCGAGCGACGGCGCGCGCGGCTGCGCCCTACGGTGGAGTTCATCGGCGCGGCGAGCATCGCGCTGGTGCTGTGGTTCGGCGGGCAGGAGGTGGCGCGCGGGCAGATGACCACCGCGCAACTGCTGAGTTTCCTGTTCTTACTTCATCAGATTGCGCAGGCGGCGTCGGGCGTAGGGGCAATCCAGCTCACGCGCAAGCAGGTGCGCGCCGCCGCGCAGCGCATCTTCCGCGAGGCGCTCGATGTGGAGCCAGAAGCCTACGACGCGCCCGATGCCCAGCCGCTGCCCCCCCTGCAGGGGCGCATCGAGTTCGACAGGGTCTCCTTCCGCTACCCCACGGGCGAGCAGGCGGTGCGCGAGGTGTCGTTCGAGATTCAGCCTGGCGAGGTGGTCGCGCTGGTGGGTCATTCGGGCGCGGGCAAAAGTACGCTCGTCGACCTGCTGCTGCGTTTTTATCATCCGCAAGAGGGCGTCATTCGGCTCGACGGCTGCGATATTCAGAAAGCGACCATAGAGAGCCTGCGCTCGCAAATCAGTGTCGTGCCGCAGCAGACGGTGCTGTTTATGGGCACGGTTGCCGAGAACATCGCCTACGGCAAGCCCGACGCCACGCGCGCGGAGATTGAGCGGGCAGCGCAGCAGGCGCACGCGCACGAGTTCATCGAACGCCTGCCCGACGGGTACGACACGCTGATTGGCGACCGCGGGGTGCGCCTATCGGGTGGCGAGGCGCAGCGAATCGCGATTGCCCGCGCCCTGCTGCGCAACCCACGCATTCTCGTGCTCGACGAGGCGACGGCGTCGCTCGATCCCGTGTCGGAGCGCATCATCCAGCAGGTCATCGAGGAGGGGCGCGGCGTGCGCACGACGCTGATTATCGCCCACCGCTGGACAACGGTGCAGTGCGCCGACCGCGCGCTGGTGCTGGAGCGCGGGCGTCTGGTGGAGCAGGGTACGCATGCCGAGCTGATTCAGCGCGGCGGGGCGTATGCGCAGCTCTATCGCGCCGCGCTGCTGGAGCCAGTTTAGCGGACACGCCTTGCGTCGAATCACCCGGCGGTACGAGTGGGTTCGTTCTCTATACCCTGCAGGGCGCGCTGGATGTGGGCGCGTGCTGCCGCCACATCCAGCCCTGTAAATTCACCGCCACGGTACAGGATGCGCCCGCCTACCATCGTCAGTGCGACATCCTCGCTGCGCGCCGCCAAAACCAGCGCGGCGTAGGGGTCGGGCATGCTCAGAAACGCGAGCCGATGCGTGCGCACAGCGATAATATCGGCGCGTTTGCCCACCTCCAGTGAGCCGACCTGCGCGTCGACGCCGAACACCCGCGCCCCCTCCAGCGTCAGCGTGCCGACCCAATCGCGCCACGAGGGCTGCGCTGCATAGCTCGCCGCGCGCTGCGCTAACGCCGCGAACCGCAACTCCTCCCAAATATCCAAGCTGCCCGCGCTGACCGCGCTGTCCGTGCCCAGCACGATAGGGATGCCAAGCCGTCGCATCGCATACACAGGCGCAATCCCCGTGAGCAGTCGCGCGTTAGAGCGCGGACAGTGCGCCACGCTCGCCCCCGCACGCGCCAGCATCTCTAACTCGCGCGGCTCGGCGCGGGTCGCATGCACAATCTGCACATCCGACGCCAGCATGCCCGCGTTATGCAGATACTCTATCGGCGGCGTGCGCGGATGGAGATAGTTAATCTTGCGCTGGGTGAACATCTCCGCGAACGAGCCTGAACCTGAACGGGCAAGCGCAACTTCTTCGGACGACTCGGCGGCATGGATGCTCAGCGGCAAGCGTTTCTCGGAAGCGTAGCGGCGCACGGCGCGCATGAGACTGTCGCGCACGGTGTAAATCGCGTGGGGCGCGACGCCCAGCGTGATACGCTCGGTCGCCTCGTAGCGGGCAAGCATCGCGCGCAGGGCGTCCAGCTTTGCCTCCAGCGTCTGCAGGATGGTCGCGTCGTCAGGTTCTGGCTCGATGCCGAACACCTCTTGATAGACGCGCCCGCGCAGCCCCGCCCGTGCCAACGCCTCCGCGCTCGCGCCCGAATCGGTATTGTCCGACACAAAAGTCACGC
>CALKLF010000103.1 GCA_937992175.1 uncultured Fimbriimonadales bacterium
GCGCGGCGGCGGAAGCCCTGCGGCGGGATGCGGTTGTCGCTGAGAACGCGGTTCGCGCGAATCATGTGGAAGGTCGGGATGTTGCCCTCCGCCAGCTTCACGCGGTAGATTTTCGCCTGAGGGTCTTCAATCAGCGTCGCCGTGTCGAAGTCGTAGCGTCCCGATTCGGCAATCACATTCCCGTCGCGATCGAGGAACTCCACATGGAGCCACGCGCGGCGCGATTCGGGGTCGCCGCTGGGGAACTTGTGCCCCGTGCGATTATACACACGAAACACAATCGGGTTGCCCGCTTTGGGGTACTCCACGATGTTGAGCTTTGCCGCAGTGCGCAGGAAGTCGATGGTGCGGTTGCGTCCTGCAATCAGCGCGTCCAGCTCGCGTTGGTCGTAGTTCCAGAACATCGGCAGAATCTGGGGAACCCAGTAGTTGCCGCCGAGGAACGAGTGCTGGGCGAGGTCAGGGCGCGCAGGCAGGAACTCGAAACTGGCGGCTTTGCCTTGCGTGCGTGGCATATGGCAGGTTTGACACTCGATGCCCCGCCGCGCGAAGTGGCTCAGCTTCCACTCGCTGTAGATGCGGTCAATCGGGAAGTATTCGTGGGGGGCTTGGGTGCGTGGGTCTTGCGCCAGCAGTGGGTTGCTCACATCGTGGCACACGCCGCAGAAGCTGCTGCTTTTGTGGAACGGCGAGTATTGCCACTCGTGGTTGGCATAAGAATCGTCGCGCGGACCGCGTTTCGCCGACTCAGGGCTAATCACATACATCCCGTTGCCGATGCCGGGCACGGGCATGTCGGAGAGTTGACGCCCCTCCTCGCTGAGCGGGTTCACCATGCGATGGCAGTGGTCGCACTGGATGCCCTTCAAGTCGTCATGCTCGAAGTTCGAGCCGTCGTAGGGGATGGAGCGTCCTTCCAGCCATGCGCTGGGCGCGTGGCAGCGCCAGCAGAACTGCCCGACGCCGGGCGCATCTTGCTCGGCGATTGTGAGCGCGGCGCGGAACACGGGGTCGCGCGCCGACTGCGCCATCATCCCGCCCATCCACTGGAAGTGTGGCTCATGCTCGCTGGTGAAATAAGGGTCAGGTCCTTCGTAGGTGTCGGGATTGTAGGCGTATTGGCTGTTGCCGTGACAGTAAGAACAAAGATCCGTCGATTGAAAGTCGTAGCCGTCGGGGTTCGGTTGCGAGCCTGGCAGGTGGAAGTCGCCGCCGCCCAGCGCCATCAGCGCGGCGATAGGCACGCAATACAGTCCGACCATACCCGCTCGTCTCCATTTCCGCATCACTCGTTCGCCTCCAGAGGGTATTATAGCACATTTCTGCTCTTTGAGAGGCGACGCAAGCAAGTGAGTGGGTTATTTTTACTTCCCCACTGTGGGGGCGAGGGCACTTCACCCAAGATTTTCTACCAGTTCCAGCGTACTACGGAGAGCGCGGTCGCCGCCGCTCTCTGCAGCGACTCGGCAGGGGGCATATCAGGCGCAACTTCAGCGCAGGCAAACAGTCGCACGCCAGGCAGGTTGGCGACTGCTTCCCAGCCTGCGCCCTTGCGCCCCGTTAGCACCATCACAGGTTTGCCCAGAGCAACCGCCTGTTGGATTAGCACGCCGACCCCTTTGCCCATCAGCGTCTGCGCGTCCACTTGTCCCTCGCCTGTAATCAGGCAATCCGCTTGGGCGAGGCGCGTATCCCAGCCGATGTGTTTCAGGAGCCACGCGATGCCCGACACAATCGGCGCGTGCAGGTAGGCGTGCAGTCCCCCTGCCAAGCCGCCTGCCGCGCCCGCGCCCAGCACCGTGCGCAAATCTATTCTCCTGTCGCGCAAGGCAACCGTCGCCAGCTGCTCCAGCCCCTGAGCAAGCGTTTCCACTTGGCTGGGCGTCGCGCCTTTCTGTGGAGCGTAGACGCGCGCGGCGTCGAGCAGCGTGTTCTGCACATCGGCGCAGAGGGTCAGCGGCTTGCCCTGCAAGGGATTGCCAACGGGGGGCTGAATGGTGTGCAGGTTCAACACCCCCCGCCCGCCTTCGGGGATGGGGTTGCCCTGCGCATCGAGCAGTTTGAATCCGAGCGCACTCAGCGCGCCTGCGCCGCCGTCGGTGGTCGCCACGCCGCCCAACCCCAGCCAGAGTTCTCGAACGGCAGGGTGTTGCGCTGCGCTGAGGAGCATTTCTGCCACGCCCCGCGAGGTCGCCTCCATTGGCGCGAGTTCGTCGGGGCGCAACCGATGAATCCCGATTGCCTGCGCCGATTCCAGCACGGCGACGCCGTTGGGCAACAGAAGCCATTCGGTAATATGCAGACGATTTAGCGCGTCATGCGCCTGCGTCTGGATGCGCCTTGCTGCGGGAAAGTGATATTCCCAGACTTCCAGCCAGCCCGTGCCGCCGTCGGCGATGGGGCAGAGATCGTAGAAGCCCTCACTCCCAGCTGCTCTCTGACGGCGTGGGAGAGGGGAGTCAGCTTCCCCTCCCCCGCGTGCGGGAGAGGAGGCTGGGGGGTGAGGGCTTACCGCTTCCGCAATTGCTTGCGCCGCCTCAATCGGTGAGAGCGTGCCCTTGTAGGCAGTGGGCGCGATGAGATACTGCATAGCTTACTCCAGTCTGCCGTGCTCACGGGCATAGCGCGCGGCAATCGCCTCCAAAATGCCTTCGGTCGCGGCGGGCGGCTGTTCGGGCATGCCCAACGGCTCGCGCAGGCGTTGATACAGTTCCCACGCCAGTCGTTCACGCGCGTCGGGGTTCAACTGCTCGCGCCGATCCAGAAACGCACGCAGGGCACGGTACTCGCTGGGGCTAATCGGCAACAGAGGCGGCAGGTGGAACTCCAGCGGATGGGGCGTGCTGCTCACCTGAGTCAGCGATTCTAACTGCGGCGGCGGCGTGCGACGCTCCTTAATCACAAATGTACCCGCCAGCATATCGCCCAACCGCTGCCCGTAGGGGTTGAAAAACGCCAGCACGCCTGCCACATTGTAGCCCACCAGACACAGCGGAAACGCATCCACCAGGCGCACCAGTTCCCGAATCAGCACGGCGGTCGGCGTTACGGGCGTCCCCTCCAGCATCATTACACGCAGTCCGAACGCCCGCTTGGCAGGGGTCTGACCATTCCAGAAGATCTCAAAAGCAATATAATACCCAAACCACAAAATGTAAGCGAAGAAGATTAGTCCTGCGATCAGCCAGCCCTCACCAATCAGCGAGTAGAGGCTCGAGATTGCCTGAGTGGTTTCTTCTAAAAGCGCCAGCAGCGCGCCCACCACGCCGACAATCGTCAGTACCAGCAGGTCGTCCAGCACCGCTGCCAGTGCGCGCGAGCCTAACCCCGCGATTTCGTAGCGGATCTCGACTTTTTCAGGACTCTGCAGCACAAATTCGTAAGGCATGCGCGTCTCCTCCGCAGAGAAATTAGCCAACAATCCAGGAATTCCTTGCCTGATGTGCAAAGCGCCTTGAAGGTGGAATTAGGTTGACAGGTTGAAAGGAGACTCCTTGTTTTGCTCGGGATGACCAGTGACATTAGACTTAACCCAAGTTGCTACCTCGGCTGAGATTCCTCGCCTTCGGCTCGGAATGACAAACCGACGACTCCCGACATCTGAAACCCCGACTGATGAGTGCTTCCCGAGAAAAATGCTTCCGAAACGCGGCAGGAAACATCGAGATTCCTCGCTTCGCTCGGAATGACAACCTTTGTTATTCCGAGCGAAGCGAGGAATCGCTTTCGGGATTATTCTTTGCGGTAAGGGCTCATTAGGCTACGGATATTTTCCTCAAACAGGTACAATTGCCTTAACCCTATGGACTGGCAAGCGATTCAGGACTGGGCGCAGCAGCCGCAGGTTGCGCTGGGCTTGGTGGTGGTAGTGGCGGTTTTGCTCGTCTGGAACCTCGTGCAGGCGTGGCGGTGGATTAAGTTCATACGCCGCTGGAGGCAGCTGATGACGCATTCGGAAGGCGGCTCGCTGGAGCATACGCTTTACGAAACCCTGCGCCGCGTGGCGCTGATGGAAGAGACACTCAAGGCGCACGGGAACCACTTGGAACAGCTGCAGAGTCAAACGAACCAGTGCCTGCAGCGCGTCGGACTGGTGCGCTACGATGCGTTCCCCGACATGGGCGGGCAGCAGAGCTTCGCGCTGGCGATGCTGGATGAACACGGTGACGGCGTGGTCATCAGCGGGATTCATAGCCGACAGGAGATGCGCGTGTACGCGAAGCCCATCCAGAAACGCGCTTCGACGATTGGGCTATCGGACGAGGAGCAACAGGCGTTGCGAGAAGCCCAGTAGCACGGACATTCTTGTCCGCGCAGGGCATGGACAGGAGTGTCCAAGCCACAGGTATCCGTGCAGGGCTTGCACAGGAGTGTCTAAGCCACCGTGTAGGCGGGAGGGTATGCACACTTACGATTACAGCAGCGATGAGATTCTCATCGAGCGGTTCAAAGAGGGCGACGAGTTCGCGTTCGACCTGCTCGTGCGCCGCTATGAGCAGAAAGTTTATCAACTCGCTTACCGCCTGACGAATAACCCCGACGACGCCGCCGATGTCACTGCTGAAGCGTTTTTACGGATGTATAACTCGCTCAAACGCTTTCGGGGTGATGCGCAACTTTCCACCTGGCTCTACCGCGTGGTAAGCAATGTGTTCTTCGATTTTCGCAAGCGCGAGTCGCGTCATCATCATCTCCCGCTGGAACTGCCTACGGAAGAAAACGACGAGGCGATGGAGCTCCCTATCGAGGATGAAAGCGTCGATATCCTTGGGCACGCCCTGCAGGAAGAGCAAAAGCGCGTGCTGATGGAGGCAATCCAGCAACTCCCCGAGTACCAGCGCGTGATGGTGGTACTGTTTCACATTGAGGAGCGTCCTTACGAGGAGATTGCGCAGATTCTGGGGCTGCCGCTGGGCACGATTAAATCGCGTCTGAATCGCGCCCGCAACGCCCTACGCCAGCTCTTAGAACCGTATCGGGAACTTTTCGGCATCGAAACCAGTCCTACAGTTGGACAGGCACAGGAGGCGAGCGATGCATTGTGAGCAAGTGAAGAACTTACTGAACGAATATATTGAAGGGTCTGTGAGCGGAGTGCTGCGCGATCGGCTGCAGGCGCATCTGGACGGGTGCGCCGAATGCCGCCGCGAGCTACAGTTTATGCAGGCGATCTGGCGGGGGCTGAGTGCGATGCCTGAAATCGTACCGCCTACCGATTTACATGCACGGATTATGACCCATGTGCGGGCGAACACGCGCGCCCGCGAGGCACAGCAGCGCGTCGCCTTCTGGCGCTGGGCGGGCGCGGCGACGGTTGCTGCAGGGCTGTTCCTGATGGGCTTTTTCGCGGCGCAGCCGAACGGCGTGCAGGCGGCGTTCGGCTTTGGCGGCACAAGGAAGCAGGTAGAAGAGGCATCTCAACCCGTACAGGCGGGCGTGTTCGTGCGGTATCGTGAGGTAGAGCAGGGCGTGCGTCTGTCGGTGCTGGAAGCGCGCATGAATCGTAAGGCGACGGCGGAGCTGCACCACGCTCCCGGCTCGCTCAACGAAACCAAACTGGTCTGGCGCGGGACGCTCCTGCCTGGCAAAACCGTCGAAATTCCGCTTCAGACTCTGCTCCAGAACTCCAGCGAGCGGGTGTTGACCCTCTGGTGGAGCGTCGAGGGACAAAAGCGCGTGCTGTTTGTACCTGCTGGCTACCCGGCGGCAAGAATCGCCTCCATCCGACTGCAGGCGAAGCTGAGCGACGCGCTGCGCCAGCTCGCCAGTGTGTACCAAACGCCCATCGAGTGGGTTCCTAACGGTGAGGAGCCGCTGGTGGTGCTGGATGTGCAGGACGCGACCCTCGAAGACGCGCTGCGCCAGTTGCTGGTTGGCTCAAATTATACGCCCCGACGGCACAGCGAGGCATGGCGCGTGGTGGGTCAATAGAGCGCTTTACAGGTGCGCCGCCCACAACCGCGCGGTATGGCGTCCGTTCGTGCGCCATGCTTCGGAATAGTGAATCACACGCAGGGACGCCGGTAGCAGGTTGGGCAGCTCGCCGGGGTGCACCACGCGCTGGTCGGACGCGGGCTTGCCGTAGCGGGCGCGGTGCTCTGTCGTGAACGCTTCTACCAGCAGCGAGCCGTTTGGCTTCAACCACGCGCACGCCTGCTGAACCAGCGCGCGCGAGTAAAAATAGAACAGCGTAATCAGATCGAACGACCCCTCTGGTCGCCAGTCTGGCTTCTCGAGGTCGGCGCAAATCCACGCGATAGGAGGGCTATGGGGCGCGTAGCGGCGCTGAAGGTCGCGTCCGCGTTCTAACGCTTCGGGCAGGCGGTCTACTGCGATAACGTGCCAGCCCTGGTCGGCTAAATAGACCGCTTCGCGTCCGCTGCCACAGCCGAGGTCGAGGGCTTCGCCCGTCTTACCAAGTAGGGGCGCGGTATCTGCGTTTGAAGACGCTGCGCTGGGGAGTGAGGTTAAAACAGCCGACAGCCACTCGTTCGGCTCCCATAAACGGTAGCGCGCACTTGGAGCGTCGAAGTCCCCGCCGACGACATCCGATATCGTCACCAGCCGCGCCTGTCTCCCCTGCGCATGCAGCCAGCCTAGTGCTGAGTACGCCTCCAGCGAATCGCACACGAGGCGAATTGCTTTATGCGGCGGCGGGAGTTCGTGCGTGCGCGCCCCCAGCTCGGCGAGCGGGATGTGCACCGCCCCTGCCCTCGCGCGACTCACGCTCAGATACGCCGTCTGCCGAAGCGCCACGCGCATAAGCATACCCCGCTGGCAGGTATACTTGCGGGCGATGCGAATCGCTCATCTCAGCGATGTGCATTTAGGTTATCGCGCCTACAGTCGCACGAATGAACACGGCATCAACCAGCGCGAGGCGGATGTGATGCGGGCGTTCCGTACCGCCCTGCGCGCAATCCTGCAAGCCGCGCCAGACCTGATTGTGGTCACGGGTGACCTGTTCCACACCGTGCGCCCCTCGAACAACAGCCTGATTACAGCGTACAGGTTCCTGCTCGATTTGCAAACTCAGCGCAAAGGCGCGCCGCTGGTAATCATAGCAGGCAACCACGAGACGCCCCGTGTGGTGGAAAGCGGCTGCATCCTCGCGCTGCTGACGCACATTCCAGGGGTACAGGTCGTGTATGACCAGATGACGCAACTGGAGCTGCCTACGCTGAGTGCCAACTTGCTCTGTATCCCCTCGCGCGGGATAGGCGAAATCGAGCAGCGCGTGCTGGAGCCGAACCCAACCGCCCGCTGGAACCTGATGTTGCTGCACGGGTTGCTGGAGGGGGTGACGCCCTTTGTCTTAGAGCGTCCCATCAATCGGCAGAAGATTGTGCGCGAGGAGTGGGACTATATCGCGCTGGGCGACTGGCATCTCTATACGCAGGTCGCGCCCAACGCTCTCTACCCCGGCGCTACGGAGTTTACCAGCACCAATATCTGGGATGAAGCGGGTAAGCCGAAGGGCTGGATACTCTATGACGCTGCGACGCGCACGCACGAGTTCCGCGAAATTCCCACCCGCCCTGTGTATGATCTCACGCCGATTGACGCAGGAGAACTCACCGCCGCTGAACTGAACGACGCCATCGAGTCGCGAGCGAACGCAATCAAGGACTTCGAGGGCGCACTCGTGCGCCAGCGGATTTATAACCTGTTTCCTGAACTGCGCAGCCATATCGACGGCGACCTGATACGGGAACTCAAGACGCGGGCGCTGCACTATCAGTTAGACCTGCGCCCGCCGCGCGTCGGCTTTCGCCCTGGACAGGCGATCCCAGCGAACAGCGACTCGGAAGAGACGCGCCTGACCCTCGCGGACGAATGGCGCATCTTCGCACGCAACTACCTCCTGCCCGCCGAAATTGACCGCGAAGCGTTTATCGAACTGGGCGTGCGCTACCTGGAAGAAGGGGAAGTTGTCTCCCCATACCACCACAGCGGGCAGTGAACTGGGGTATAATTGCACCAACGCTTCATGCTTAGAAGGCGCATAGTGACAAGAAGTCGCTATGACTGTAACGGCTCCTGCCCATGATGCGCTGTTCTCACTTGTTCCCATTTTCAATCCTATCTTGTAAGGAGGTCAGCATTGTGATACCGGTGGGCTTGTTCTCAATCAGGCAGGCGGAGGAAGCCGACCTGGAGCGGATTGTGCAGCTGGATCAGCTGTTCGGCAGCGTGGCGCTCACACGCGACTACTTCGAGGCGTGGCTACACCATCATCCACAGGGGTTTCTGGTCGCCGAATACGATAGACGCATCTACGGCTACAGCATGGTCATCTACCTGCACGAACACCAGATTCGCGAGAACTGGTACCTGGATACAGGCGGTGGCACTTGCAGCACGCACTCGCCGCTAGGCGAATATCTCTACGCGGTGAGCATCGCCTCGCAGAAGCAGGAGGCGGCGCGCGCGCTGTTCATCGCCAACCGCCGCTACTTCATCCGCTCGCATGTGTACCAGACCGTTATCTTCGGCAGGCTCCCCCGATTCCGAAAATGGGTCGAGTCGCAGGGGTATCAGCCTGATGCATTAACACCTGAGCTGAAACGCCGACTGCTCAACCTCTATGTGAACACCCTGCACGATCCGTATCAGGTGTTCTATGAGGGTCTGAGCTTCATGCCAGAGTACGGCGTGGTGGACTATCTGGAGGGCGACGCGGATTCGCTGAACTGCGCGCTGAAACTGGTCTGGCGCAATCCATATTATCAACCGCTATCTCGCGATCGCGCCCTGGTGGAGACAGTGTCGCAACCTGTGCAGGCGGCTATTGCAACACGCGGATAGGCGTCCCGCAACCGCTCGACGTCGAGCGGTACACTTATAGGGATGAGCAAGCCTATCCGTGTGGTTGCGGTGTGCGGTACGCGCCCCGACGCCATCAAGATGGCGCCTGTTGTCCACGCCCTGCGTCAGTGCGAGGCGTTCGAAACGCGCCTGATTGCGACCGGGCAGCATCGGGAGATGCTCGATCAGGTGTTGCGCCTGTTCGGGCTGACCCCCGACGCCGACCTGAACATCATGACGGCGCATCAGACGCTCACCGAGATTACGGTGCGCGCCTTAGGGGGGCTGGATCGGCTGCTGCGCCAGTCGCCGGCGGATGTCGTGCTGGCGCAGGGCGACACAACGACCACTTTCGTCGCTGCACTCGCCGCGTTCTATCACAAAATCCCGTTCGGGCATGTGGAGGCGGGGCTACGCACCTACGACAAGTACCAGCCGTTTCCGGAGGAGATGAACCGTCGGCTGACCGCGCCAATCGCCGAGTTCCACTTCGCGCCGACGGAGACCGCGCGTCAGAACCTGCTGCAGGAGCATATCCCCGCTGAGCGCGTCTGGGTCACGGGCAACACAGGCATCGACGCCGTGCTGTGGGTCGCGAGCCAGCCTTACGAGCCCGACGACCCTGCTCTGCAGCGCGCCCTGAACCACACGGGCAGGCTGATTTTGCTCACGGCGCACCGTCGCGAGAACTGGGGTGCGCCGATGGCGTGTATCGCCCGCGCCGCCCGCGCGCTGTTGGAGCGATTCGTAGACGCGCTGCTGCTGTTGCCCATGCACCGCAACCCGCGCGTGCGCGAAACGCTGACGGCGATCCTAGGCGACCATCCCCGCGCACTGCTGACTGAGCCGCTCGACTATGCGCCGTTTGTGCATGCGATGCGCCGCGCCGATATAATCCTGACCGATTCGGGCGGCGTGCAGGAGGAAGCCCCCGCGTTTGGCAAGCCGATTCTGGTGTTGCGCGAGACGACGGAGCGTCCTGAGGGCGTGGCGGCGGGCACGGCGAAGCTCGTGGGTGCAGATACAGAGCGCATCCTCGCGGAAGCGACGCGCATGTTGACCGACCCCGACGCCTACGCGCAGAGGGCGCGCGCCGTCAATCCCTACGGCGACGGGCGCGCTGCCGAACGCATCCGCGAGGTATTGTTGCAGGAATTCAGCAATAGACAAAATAATTAAACCCAAGTTGCTGCCTGTTGAGCGGAGCGGGCGAGATTCCTCGCCTTCGGCTCGGAATGACAGGGTTGATTGCGTGAAAATACTTCTGTCATTCCGAGCCGAAGGCGAGGAATCTCGGCATAGGTAGCAAACTGGGTAAATTAAT
>CALKLF010000104.1 GCA_937992175.1 uncultured Fimbriimonadales bacterium
TTGCATAGCGTCGGCGTCCCGCCGACGATCCGCAACACTGGAACCATCAATTGGTATTACGAGTGCAACAAGAGCGGACGGGGCGAAAGAGGTGTATGCTTGCTTACCCTCACCCCCTAACCCCCTCTCCCACCACGCGGGAGAGGGGGAGCCCCGACTTTGCTGCGCACACTTAACTCCCCTCTCCCACACTGTGGGAGAGGGGGCAGGGGGTGAGGGCAAACCAGTGCGCAATCCGCTCCTGCGCTCGTTTTTGTCTCACTTGTACCCCCTAATCGGTACAGGAAGCGAGGAAATGCCCGTCGTGGAAAGTCGGCTCGTTCCCCTCTCCCACAGAGTGGGAGAGGGGCTGAGATGCAGCCGAGCCACACTCAGTGCTTCCACTTAATCGTGCAGCCCACAGGCGGCACATGCGAAACGTGCGGAATGTCGTTCTGAAGCAGGCTCAGAATCGCGTCACGCACATACTCGTGGCGCACCTGGTCGGGATGCTCCCAGTTGTCGTCGAAGCGACCGTGATATTTGAGGTCGCGCTCCTCGTCGAACACGAAGAACTCCGGTGTGCGCGAGGCTTTGTAGGCGCGCGCCACCGCCTGAGTCTCGTCGAACAGGTACGGGAACGGGTAGCCCTTCTCCTGAGCCACCTTCTTCATGTTCTCGAAGCTGTCTTCAGGGTACTGGGTTGGGTCGTTCGAGTTGATGGCGACGAACGCCGCGCGATCGCCCAGCTCTTTCGCAAGCCGTATCACGCGGTCTTCGTACGCTTTCACATACGGGCAGTGATTACACCAGAAAAACAGCACCAGCACAGGCTTATCCGCGAAGTCCTTCAGCGAATAGGTCTTGCCGTCCACGCCTGGCAGGTTGAAATCATACGCCGATTGACCGATTTCCATACGCCTCAACCTCCTTCAGGATGTCGGATCGCCTCGCGCAGCATACTCAGCGAGGGGAGGGGCGAGAGGCGTCCGTCTTCGTGCTGGAACGCGCGGCAGGTCAGGCGATAAGGTAAGTGGGGCTGCGGTTGCAGCTCGCGCCCGTTGACGCGGATGGTGGGCGAGCCGATGAAGCGGTGCTGCTCCGCCTGTTCCTGCGTGTCGATGCGAACCACCTCCACCTCCGCCGTGACGCCCTCATGCGCGAGCGCCTCGTGAATCAGCTCCAGCGCCCGCTCGTGGGAGGGGCATTCGGGATAATACAACAGTTCGATTCGCATCGTCGCGCCTCCACCGTTATTTTACCTGACGGTCGGGCAGTTCGCGACGCGCGGGCTTGAACATCTGCAGCATGCGGTTGGTCACCAGAAAACCGCCCACCACATTAATTGTTGCGAAAGTCACGGCGAGCGTGCCCAGCACCGCGCTGAGCGTCGTGTGCTGCGCCCCCGCCGACAGAATCGCGCCGATAATCGTGATGCCCGAAATCGCGTTGGAGCCGGACATTAGGGGCGTGTGGAGCGTGGGAGGCACTTTGGTAATCACCTCGAAGCCCACGAAAATCGCCAGCACGAAGACCGTCAGCGCCGCCACGAAGGATTCCATACGATTTAGGATACCTGAAAAAAAACGCCCCCGCGTTCGCGGGGGCGATGGTCTCACCTTGAGTTGCTGGCTCAAGCCGTCTCGTGCGCGCGTAGCGCGACGCGCAAGTCGCCATGAACGGTCTCCAGCGCGAGGGTTCCTGTCCCATCGCCAGCAACGCCAGTGTAATGACGCCGACTCGAATCGACACTCTTGCACTCCAGCGCACACTCGATATCACCCGCCGTCGTTTGCATCTGCACAGCGCAGTCGTTTCCGTCGGGCGTGTAGACGGTAATGTCGCCTTTCACAGTGGTCAGACGCACTTCGCCCCGAATCGGCTCCAGCAGATCGAGCGTGATGTCGCCGCGCACGGTCTCCACTGTAAAATTACGGGCGACGATGCGTTCGGTTTCCGTGGCGCCGTTGGTCGCCTGAATCGCGACGCTTTCTGCTTTGAGGTCGCGCAGAATCGTATCGCCGTTCACGACGGTCATCGCGACGCGCTCGCCCTGCAGGTCGTGGATCAGGATGTCGCCGTTGACGGTTTCGAGTTTCGCGCTGCCGCGAATGTGGCGCAGAGTGATGTCGCCGTGTGGTGTGCGCAGGTCTACCGCGCTGTCGAGTTTCTCGATTTCGATGTCGCCCTTGCGTTCGAGCCGCACTTGCAGGCTGACCTGACGCGGAATCTGCAGTTTGAGGTTCACTTTCTGACGCAGGTCGCCTTCGAGCAGGGGGGCGGTAATCCGCACACCGTTCTCGGTCTGCTCGACGGTCAGGCTATAGGTTGCTTTCGCCTGTTCGAGGCTTTGCGGGTCGGCTCCCCGCAGGCGGATGTCGGCTTCGACCCGTCCCCCGTCGAAACCGCCTACGATGTAGAGGTCGCCTGCGGGGAGTTCGATGGACAGCGATTGCCCCCCAACAATCGCGAGGTCCATCGTCTGCTGCAAGTTGGCTTCATACCTGCCCCACCGTCCCAAGGACCAGTCGCCTTTTTCGAGTTCCTCTAAGACTTTGCGCAGTTCCTCCATGCTGCGCTGGGTCTGCGCGCGTACGTTTTGCCCAATTTGTTGCCAGTTCACGCTGCGCACTGCTTGCCCCGTGGCTTTGACTGTTTCTTCGACTGTGCGCAGGATCTGCTCGAACAGTCCGCGCACAGGCTGTGCGCTGCCGTCGCCGTTGGCGGGCGCGTCGTCCGGTCGCTTCGCACTCGGCTCTGGCGCAACTTCATAGAGCGCGTCAATCAAGTCCGCCGCCTCCTCAGGCGACACAGTACCTTGCTGCATCAGGTGCAATATTCGCTCTACCGTCTCCCGTCGGCTGTTCATCCGTGTACCTCCTTCATCGTAGGCTGCGCAGTTTACGCGCCGCCTCTTCCGCAGTGATGTGTCCCTGCTCCAGCTGATCTAAAATCTCGCGTCGCTGGTCGGCAAGGTGCCCGTTCAGATCCTGCGCCGTTGCAGGGGTCAGCCCCAGCGCCAAAAGCAAAGCGTCCAGCTTATTGCGCGCCGTAGGATAGCTGATTCCCAGTTCCCGCTCCACGCCCGCCAGCATGCCGCGATTCCGTAAAAAGATCTCCAAAAAGTGCAACTGCTCGCTGTCGAGCTGGCTGAAACGGTTCGGCAGGAACTGTCCCTGTATGCTCGAACCGCAGTCCTCGCAGGTTACCTGCGTCACCATCAGCTTCCCGCTGCAAAGAGGGCAGCGTGTCGGCTGGGCATGTCGCTTTTTCATAATGCGTTGCATGATACCCCATAGGACTCAAAAAAGTCAAGTCTTGACCCACCAAAAATCAAAATTTCTGAGTTTCCGATGCAAATTGTGAAGATCCATGAGGCTTGGAGGCGCAATCTGCGGGTGATGAGGGGCGTGGTATGAGATTCCAGCCCGACGAAAACTCACCTGAAAATGCTTTGTCCAGAGTTGGGGGTAGCGGTCAGGTTGCTGATGCGGACAGCAATTCCGCAAACCGCTGCGTTGCCTCTCGTGGGTCCGCTGCGCCCATAATCGCCGAAATCACACAGATTCCGTCGGCGTCCGCTTTTAGTACGGCGGGAGCGTTCTCCAGTGTAATCCCCCCAATACCAAATACTGGTATCGAAACCGCCTGCTTGATGGCGCGGAGTCGGTCGGGTCTCACAGGTTCGCCTGCGTCGGGCTTAGTGGAGGTGGCGAACATCGGTCCCACGCCGAGGTAGTCTGCGCCATCGGCTTCCGCCTGACGCGCTTCCTCCACAGTCTCCGCCGAGACGCCGATGATGAAGTTCTCGCCTGCCACTTTACGCGCGAGCGCAGGCGGCATATCATCTTGCCCTAAATGCACGCCATCGGCTTCAATCACGAGGGCGACATCGAGGCGGTCGTTCACAATCAGTATCGCTCCATACTGGCGCGTGAGTTCTCGCAGGGTCAGCCCCGTTTGCACGAGCTGGCGCGTGGTTGCCTGCTTGTCGCGCAGCTGGAGTATCCGCGCGCCGCCCTCTAACGCAAGGCGTGCGCCCTCAATCGGATCGCGCAGCGCAGGCTCTGTGATTACATAAAGACCAGAGAGGCGCATGCTCCAATTATATTCCGCAAGGGTGCGCTCGCCACGCGAGGGTATAACTTTTTGTAGTGCCGGATATAGCAAAGATGACCGCTTCCCTTACGGAAGCCTTTCCAGAGCTACAGGCGCAGCGGATTGCGCTGGCGATCTCCGAGGCGGTTCAGAGCGTGTTCGAGTCGAAACACGGTGACCATCATCGGCGAGAGTAAAATCCAGCTCTCAGGACAGGAGGTAGACTGCTCCATTCGGCGGAAATTGAAGCCGATTACGCCGCTGGTGCAGAACCCCTTCCCTGTGCAGGTGGCGCATATGGGATCAGCCGCAAGGTCATCCCCCACGCGAGAGAGAAGAGGATTACGGTCTACCTGCCCTACGAGTTCGATTGAGCGTACCTGCTGATTCGACTCAGCCCCCCCAGCACCGTGAGGCTGAGAACGCTTAATAGCGCTCCCAGCTGAAAACTGCGGGGCATGAAGCGCATCTCCACAACCGCCTCGCCTGAGGGAACAGGCACAGCCCGAAACGCGCCGTTCGCTTTCAGCAGCGGCGCGGGCTTGCCGTTCACCGTCGCGCGCCAGCCGGGATACCATGTGTCCGTAATCAGTAGCCACGCGGCTTGCGGAGCGGGGTTCACCACGCGCAGCCTGACCTGCGTGGCGCGATACGCCTGCCACTCCAGTGTGATGTTCTCCACCTGCGCGCCCGCGCCGTGTTCCTGCAACGCGCGTTGCGCGTCCTCGCCCGAGACCAGAATCGCGTCGGGGAACGGGTTCATCTGCAGGCGCGTCCAGACCGACTCCTTGTCAGGGAGAACCTCAATCGGCTGCAGGCGGGCAGGCGCAGGCGTAAGCGGTGTCCAGCCGTCGGGTGTCAGGATTGCCTTCACCCGCAGGTACGCCAGCGCAGGGTTCACCACCTTGACAAACAGCATGTTCCCGTTTTCGGGCGGCGCGCTGTCCTGACCGTTTAGTAGGTCTAAAAAGCGTTTGAAGTGGTGCGGCAGGAGCGAGTCGTAGCCCCCCACATCGTGCAGGCGGTAGGCGACGGGCGTGTTGGGGGGCATGCGGGCGGGCGGCGGCTCATACAGGCTCCAGCGCGTGTTCAGCACCGCTATCCGCTCGCCGAGTTTATGCTCCGGCAGGTCTGGAATCGGCGGGAACGCGGCAGCGAGCGGCGCACGATAGCCCGACGCGATTTTCCCGCTTGCCTGTCCTAACGAGACGAGAGTCAATACGATCAAAGCCAGCTTTGCTGGTTCGACGAGCCATGCATTTTTGCCCTGCCCCACGGGGAGCGTAAACCGAAACGCCGCGAAAAGCGCGACGCTCAGCGCAAACACAACAGCTGTCGCGATGAGATACCACCTGCTCGCGTTCAGCACATGTTCCCACAGCGGCGTTCGGTCGATGGCGTGGGGAAGCGTCAGTTCCGCCAGCAGCAACGCCAGTCCCAGCAGTCCTGCCCACGCCAGCAACGCACGCTTCCACCCGCTCATACCCTGAAAGCCGTGCGCTGACAGAATTGCGATGCTGAACGCCCAGAGACACAGGATTCGCGCAGGCGACCCTGTCGCGCTGAAGCCAGGCAGGTAGAAGTAGAGCAGTTTCGTGAGGGGCGTCCCCAGCGCAATCAGCAGCGCGAGCAGTCCCACCCCCAGCCAGAACGCGCCCTGCCCACTGCGCCGCACGCCCATCAGCGCGAGCAACAGTCCAAACGCCCCCACCGACAGCGCCAGCTCTGCGTAATGCACTGCGCCCCAGTAGTCGCCGTCGCGCGGGTTGCCGTATGCGTTCGGGAACCATGCCGTAATCAGATGAAACAGGGGCAGCGCGTTGCGCACATACGCCTGATAGCCCGCCTCCGTCGGTATCGCTTGCCGATGACTGTAGCCCGACAGTTCCAGCGCGGGCAGTATCTGAACTGACGCCAGCAGACCGCCCAGCAGATACGCTGTGAGCAACGCGCCTACGTAGCGCAATAGCCTGCCCCGCGCCCGCGCCTCGTAGCCCAGATAGAGCGCGTACAGCAGGCTCATCAGCAGTCCATAGAACGCGAACTGCAGATGTCCCGCCAGCAGCATTAAACCGACGGGCAGCGCGAACACCCACACGCCCCGCAGCCCGCGCTCACGCAGAACCTCCAGCCCCATCAGCAACCAGCCGAACCAGCTCAGCGTCGCAGGCACGGAGCTGAGCGGCAGCCACGCCACAAAAAACAGGCTAAACATCCAGACCAGCATGCCCACGAGCACGCCCACGCCCAGCCCGCGCCGCCGCAGCCATAAGCCCACCCCCAGCCCTGCCCAGAACAGATGAAACCACCCCAGTACGCCCACCGCCAGCCAGGTCGGCAACGGCAACACGAGCAGATACGGCGGATAAAACGGCGCAGACTGACTGTTCGCCAGCAGAGGCGTCCCGCACAGCACATAGGGATTCCAGAGCGGCAGCTCCCCACTCAGCCAGAGCAACCGCACAAGGTCGCGCCAGAGGTAAAACTGCGCCGCGCCGTCCCAGACCAACACATCCCACGGAGGCGTGTCGAAATCACGCGGCATGCTCCGCCACGGCGCAAAGTGAAAAAGCAACTTCAGCGGTGCGTAGACTGGCTCGCCTGTAAGCCAGCCGCTTTGTGGGAACGCCAGCGCAAACGCCGCCGCAAAGAGAACTACCGCCCGAACGGAGAGGAGACGCTGCACAGCATAAAAAGTATAGCCCTCTCCCAATCGGGGAGAGGGCTTGGAAAAGAAGGGGGTTACTTCGTGTCGGCTTCGGGCTTGCCCTGCAATTTGGAGGACTGCTCCGCTTTCTTCGCGTAGGTCTCGGGGTCTTTCAGGAACTGCGCCTTGCAGTTTTCGCAGCCGACATAGTAGACCTTATTGTTATAGACCACGCGCACGGCGGTCTCGAGTTTCAACTCCTCGCCTGAGACAGGGCAGGTAAGCGTCTCAGCGGACGCTGCCGCCGTTTGCGTCGGAGTGGTCTGTTTCTCGGCGCAGCAGCCACCAGCCTTCTGAGCCGTCGCTTTCGCTGCGCCGCAGCAGCTCTTGCCCTCAGCTTTCGCCTCACTACTGCAACCGCTCTTGCTCGCCGTTTTCACCCCGCTGCTACAACAGGCGTCGCCCTCTTTCTTGACGGTCGTGTTGCTCACCGTGCGGGGATTGGACGCCTGCTGAATGTATTTCTGGGGGTTCGTCCTGAACTCCGCGAGGCAGTTCTGGCAACTGAAGTAATAGGTCTTGCCCTGATAGGTCAGTTTGGGAGCTTTCTTTGTGTCGGCGATGACCTTGCCAGTGACGGGGCAGCGCACTTCCTGTTTCTTCGTAGCGGTTCGCTGCGTCTGCTGGGGCTTCTGATTGCTCGCTTTATTCGTCTGAACGAACGCGACGGTGCTAAGCGTAAAGCTCGCCGCGAATACCGCAACTACCAGTCCGAAATTGCGCATCAATGGTTCCTCCTGAAATCTAATTATACCCCATATGCCAATTCAGGTATTCTTACGGCGATGGCGGAGCGTATCCAGCTGGGCGACAGTCAGCCGTTGCTCATTCGCGAGGCGCAGGTGCGGGAGATTCTCATCATGCCCCGCGCGATCGACGCGCTGGAGGCGGCGTTCCGCGACTGGGCGCATGGTAGAGCGATGAATCAGCCCCGTCAGCGCGTGTATACCCCGCAGGGCACGCTCCATCTGATGGGCGCGGCGTGGCACAGCAAGGGCTACATCGGCTACAAAGCGTATTTTTCGTTCCCGACGGGGACGCGCTTCCATGTCGCGCTCGCCTCGGCGCATACAGGCGAACTGCTCGCGCTGATTGAAGCCGACTGGCTGGGGCGCATCCGCACGGGCGCGGCGTCGGGGCTAGCAAGCAAATACCTCGCCCGCGACGACGCGCGGACCGTCGCGATTCTGGGCGCGGGCGAGCAGGCAGAGACTCAGCTGCAGGCCATCTGCGCCGTGCGTTCCGTCCAGCAGGCGTTCGTGTTCAGCCGCACGCCCGAAAAGCGCGAATCGTTCGCCCAGCGGATGAGCGAGCAGCTCGGAATCCCCGTACAACCCGCCGAGAGCGTCGAGCAAGCCGTTGCAGACGCCGACATCATCTGCACGATTACGACCGCCCGCGACCCCATCCTCACGGGCGCGATGCTCAAGCCTGGCATGCACATCAACGCCGCAGGGGCGAACTCGCTCGCACGGAGGGAACTGGACACTTTTGCCGTCGGACGCTGCGAGCGCATCGCCGTCGATGACCCGCAACAGGCTCGCATCGAGGCGGCGGAGCTGGTCATCCCCATCGAGCTGCGCAAGCTCAGCTGGGAGCGCGTGCAGCCCCTATCGCACATCGTGGGCGGGCTTCTCCCCCCGCGCCAGTCGCCTGAAGAGATTACGCTGTTCAAGTCGCTGGGGATTGCGCTGGAAGATGTCGCGGCGGCGGCGATAGTGTATGAGGCGTTGCACAACTGAACAATCCATAGGCTATGTCGTCATGTTCTTGCGAAACCTACACAAGTCGTGCTGTGTAAGTCATAGTAACCCAAGTTGCTATCTATCGGTTTTGAGCAGGCGGGATTCCTCGCTCCGCTCGGAATGACAAAGCGGATTTTTGCGAAAATGTCCCTGTCATTCCGAGCCGAAGGCGAGGAGTCTCAACATTGGCGACTTAGGCTATAATGCCACTGGGAGACGACGATGCAGGAACGCGAGGAGCGAGTGGAGTCGGGCGCGCCGCTGTGTGAGCGTGCGGCGGGAGAGTTCTGGGCAGCGGAGATGTCGCGCCGTCAGTTTCTCAAGGCAGGCTTGACGCTCGTCGCGGTGGGGCTGGCGGCGCCGCCGTGGCTGGCGCAAATCGCCCACGCCGACGCCCAACGCCTGCGCAAAGGCGAGAAACTGCCCAATGACCATCTCCTCGTAGTGCTGCAGCTCACGGGCGGTAACGACGGGCTGAACACGGTCATCCCCTATCGCGACGAACTGTATTATCAGGCGCGTCCCACGCTGGCAATCCCCGAAGCGCAGGTCGTTCCGTTGGACGAACGGCTCGGACTGCATCCCGCGCTTGCGCCGTTGAAACCTCTATATGAGCAGCGCGCGCTTGCCATTCTGCAGAATGTGGGCTACCCGAACCCGAACCGCTCGCACTTCCGCTCGATGGAGATATGGCAGACCGCCGACCCCGACGGGCACAGTCGCTACGGCTGGCTTGGCAAGTATCTGGATACGCTGACCGATTCCGCCGCGAACCCTGTGAGGGCAATCAGCTTCACGCAGGAGTTGCCCGTCGCGTTGCACAGTAGAAAGGCGCAGGTTCCCTGCTTCGCGAGCCTGACCGACCTGCAGGTGATGACGCGCGACCCCGAGCTGGAGCGCACGCTCAAGAGCCTCAGCCAGACGGAAGAGCGCAAAATGGACAGCCCCGCGACCGTCGTGCGCCAGTCCACGCGCACCGCGCTGGAGGCGATGGAGCAGCTGCGCGAGCGCATCCGCAACTATCAGCCGAACGCGCAGTACGCCAACGACCCGTTTGCCCGTGGGCTACAGCAGGCGGCGCAGATTATCGCCACCTCGCCCCAAACGCGCGTGCTGTATGTCTCCGTGAACGGTTTCGACACCCACGCGGGGCAGGCGAACACTCACCAACGGCTGCTAAGCCAGTTCGCGGGCGCAGTCAGCGCGTTTTACGCGGACCTGCGGGCGATGGGTAAAGCGGACAAGACGCTGCTGATGGTCTTCTCCGAGTTCGGCAGGCGCGTGCGCGAGAACGGCAGCCTGGGCACGGATCACGGCGCGGCGGCGCCGATGTTCCTGTTAGGCGGGCGCGTGCAGGGCGGCTTACACGGCGACCCGCCCGACCTGCGCAACCTTGACGGCAACAACGACCTGCGCATGCAGCTCGACTTCCGGCGCGTCTACGCGACCGTGCTGGAATGGCTCGGCGGCGACCCCGAAGCCGTGCTGGGCAAGGGCTTCGCGCCGCTGAGCATGGTGAGGGCAAGCGCTTCGTAGCCAGGCGCGAGTCAACTGCCTGCCGAACTGCGTTGCAATTCGCGGATGCGCCTCGGCTTGCCTCCTGAGACCGAGTCCAATTGCGTATTCAATCATCATACGATTGACACAGAACACCATGCCATCCGAGCAAATGTAATAAGTATCTTCAGGGTCTACGGACATTGGCGCGCTTTTGACCAGTTCGCCTTTTTCGTTGAAGATTTGCAGGCGTCCACCGCCGGGACGCGAAGCCAACAGCGCGAAGTGACCGTTAGCAAGGCGTCGGAAAGCGACAAGGGTGTAAAGAACCGACTCGCCCTCACCAGGTTCAGTGTGAAAGTCGCAGACCTCGTGTTCCGCAGTGCCGTAGGGAATAGTAAATAGGGTTCTTGCCTGCACCTGCGACGGCGGCAGGGGCAACAGCGGGTACTCTATTTTGTCTCGCTTGAAACCCCGATCGGTATCAAGTCCCTCAAAGATTAAAGTGTCCCTTTTTGCCTTGACGCCTGCTGAAGCCGCCGCCCCCACCCCAACCTTCCTCGCAAGCGGAGAGGGAGCGCACGCGCAGGCAGCCACAACGCCTCCCCCGTTCACGGGGGAGGTCGGGAGAGGGGAGAAAGAACAGCAGGCAAAGGGGACGATTTAATCTTTGAGGCACTTAAGTGCCTCAAAGGTTAAAGCGTCCCCGAAACGCGCCAAGCGCGGATGGTGCGACGG
>CALKLF010000105.1 GCA_937992175.1 uncultured Fimbriimonadales bacterium
CGAGCGAGATTCCTCGCTCCGCTCGGAATAAAAATAGATGTCATTCCGAGCGGAGCGAGGAATCTCGCTCGCTCAACACCGATAGGTAGCAACTTGGGTTATTGTCATGATTTCGCGGCGCGCCTGCTGCAGGAGTCTACGCGTGGCGGCAGGTGGCTCAGTGTCGAAAATGCCGAATGCCCGTGAACACTAT
This sequence comes from uncultured Fimbriimonadales bacterium, assembly GCA_937992175.1. Taxonomy (GTDB): domain Bacteria; phylum Armatimonadota; class Fimbriimonadia; order Fimbriimonadales; family GBS-DC; genus GBS-DC. The sequence goes on from CALKLF010000105.1 coordinate 194, forward strand.
CGCGATACCCGTCTCGTTCGCGGCGGCGATGACTTCGGGGTCTTTTTTGGAGCCGCCGGGCTGCACAATCGCGCGGATTCCCGCTTGCGCGGCTAAATCGATGCTGTCGGGAAACGGGAAGAAGGCGTCGGAGGCTAAGACCGCGCCCCGCGCATGCTCGCCCGCCGCCTCCAGCGCAAGGCGTACCGAGCCGACGCGGTTCATCTGCCCCGCGCCCACACCCCACACGACCCCGCCCTTCGCGACCACGATGGCGTTCGATTTGACATGCTTGACCACGCGCCAGGCGAATCGCAAATCTGTCCACTCGCTCTCGGTCGGCGTGCGCTCCGTGACCACCTGTAGCGCGTCGGGGTTCCAGTCGATGGCGTCGCGTTCGGTATAGAGCGCGCCGCCCGTCAGGCTCCGAACCGCATAGCCGTGCAGCTGGCTCGGCAGCGGCAGCTCACCCGTGCGCAGGAGACGCACATTCTGCCCCCAGCCCTTGCGCTCCTGAAACACGGGCAGCGCGTCGGGCGCGAAATCGGGCGCGAGGACGACCTCAAAGAAGGTTCCGGGCGCGACCATCGCCTCCGCCGCTTCGCGGTCAATCGGGCGGTTGCACGCGACGATGCCCCCGAACGCCGACACGGGGTCCGCCTCCAGCGCGCGCAGAAACGCCTCCGTGACGCTCTCGCCCAGCGCAACGCCGCAGGGGTTCGTATGCTTGATAATCGCGCAGGCGGGCTGCTCGAACTCGCGCACAAGCTCCAGCGCGGCGTCGGCATCCAGCAGATTATTATATGAAAGCTCCTTGCCCCAGAGCTGCTCGGCGGTCGCGATGCAGCCTGGGGGGGCGAACGGTTCGCGATAGAACCCCGCCTGCTGATGCGGGTTCTCGCCGTAGCGCAGGCGTTGCGCGAGACGATAAGTAAGCGTAAGGGTTTCGGGCAGCGCGCCGTCGGGGTCGAAGCGGCGGAGCCAGTCGGCAATCAGCGCGTCGTACTCGGCGACATGGGCGAACGCGCGAGACGCCAGCAGCGCCCTCTCTTCACGATTCAGCCCGCCCACCTGCAGGCGGGACAGCACCCACTCATAATCGGCAGGGCGCACAATCACCGCCACATGCTCAAAGTTCTTCGCCGCGGCACGGATGAGCGTCGGTCCGCCGATATCGATCTGCTCAATCTGCTCCGCTCCGGACGCGCCTGCTCGCAACGCCTGCTCAAACGGATAAAGGTTCACCACGACCAGCTCGATTGGAGCGAGGTTCAGCTCCTGCAACGTCTGCTGATGGTCGGGCAGGCTGAGGTTGGCTAAAATCGCGGCGTGAATGCGTGGGTGCAGGGTCTTCACGCGCCCGTCTAAGATTTCGGGGAAGCCCGTCCAGTCGCTTACTTCCTGCACAGGCAGTCCCCACGCGCGCAGGGAACGCGCCGTGCCCCCTGTCGAGAGAAACTGAAATCCCAGCGCGTGCAGGGCGCGGGCGAACGGCTCCAGCCCCGTCTTGTCCGAGACGCTGATTAACGCAACGCGGGCGTGCATGCTATCAGGATACCTGATAGCCGACACCTACGGATTGGCGCTTCTTCTAAAAAAGCCCCCGCCTCCGCCGCGTCGCCCGCCGCGAAAGCCCGTGCCCTCCTCGCCAATCACATGGAGGAACACGAGGCACATCTCATCCTGTGTGCGCTCGCCCCAGGTCACATCGATGGGCGGCTTGTGCGGGTTGTTCGGGTTCTTTTCGGAGTTGTCGTAGTAGGCATAGACCACGACGCGCGTGCCTCGCGGCAGTTTGACGGGCGTCTTGTAGTGGTAAGTGTCCTGCCACTTGAAGTCCCAGTCGTTAATCCAGACAAGGGTTTTCTTCGAGCCGTCGGGCAGTTCGGCTTCCACTTTCATTTCGCGTCCCAGCAGGTGCATGTGGGGCGTGATGGCGACCACATCCACATCGCGTGGGGCGACCCAATAGGCGCGCACCTCGTGACGCTCCGCCCCTGCGGGGATGCGGAACAGCGGGTTAATCAGCCACGCGATGCCGACGGGTTGCGGGTTGGGCTTCCTCTCCAGATAGAGTCCGACGCGCGTGCGGTCTTTTTCAGGCTTGCCTGTGCGGTAGTAGTGGATCTGCAGCACGATGTCCGCGCCTTTGGGCAGGCGGTAGCCCGTGCCTTCAGGCAGCACGCTGGGGGTGAATCCCGGCGCCCAGCCGCCCAGCATCCCCGCGGGCACGAACCCGGGCCAGCCGAACGCCTCATAGCCGGGCTTGGGGTCGGCGGCGTCCAAACGGCGCGCCGTGCCCGAAGTGTCCAGAAACACGATTACATGATGCACTGTGTTGCGGTTGCCAGGCTCAATATCAATCGCCCGCACGAAGACATCCTCGTCGAAATTGGTGGGGATGACGAAGTGGCGGTATTCGTCGTCGCCGGTGGGGCCCACTTCGTACTCGACGGGCATCTCGGCGATAATATCGGGCGTTCCGAGCGCCCAGTCGTTGCTGAACTGCTTCGGCGGAGGCAGGTCGTTCGGGTCGCCCATCGGCGCGCCTGTTTCCACCCACTTGAGAATCATGCCAATCTGCTCGTCGGTCAGGCGGCGCTCGCCCTGAAACTCGCCGTAGCCGTGAACGGGCTTCCATGGGGGCATTTGCCGCGCCTCCACGACCTTCGCAATCTCCTTACGCCATGTGTAGGCGTCGCGATAGGTCAGCAGCGAGAAGGGCGCCACCTCGCCCGGACGATGGCACGGCTGGCAATACTCCTGCATAATTGGGGCGATGTGTTTCGCGTAGGTGATGGGGGCTTCTTTGGCGGCCTCCTCGCGATAGCGAATCGTGCAGCCGAAGGTCTCCGCTGCGGCGATCTTCACCGTTTTGCCCGCCAACACCGCATCCAGCGCGTTTTTCAGATAGTGTTCGCGCACGCGGTTTTCATAGCGGTTGTCGTCAATCGCGCCGCGATAGCGCAGGAGCATCTTTTTGTCGATGAGAACAGCCTGGGGGGTCATCGTGGCGCCGACGGCGTGCGCAATCGCGCCTTCAGGGTCATGCACAGCGGGCGGTTTCAGCCCGTACTCGCGCCGATGTTGCAGCACCGCCTCGCGCGTGTCGTCGTAGTTGGGATAGACTAAAAACAGCTGCACACCCTTTTTGCGGTAAGTCTCGTAGAGCTGGTTGATGCGCACCGTATATCGCTGCGCGGCGGGACACTTCGTGGCGGTAAAGACGAACACGACAGGACCTCGTTGCGTCAGCTGGCTAAGCGTGTAGGCGCGTCCTTGCAGGTCGGTGAACTCTAAATCGGAGACACGGCGGTTAATCGCGCCTGATTTCGGCGCTTCGGTCAGTACACGATGTTTGAGGGACACTTTACCGTCCACGATTTGCCGATCCGAGACCAGCGCGGCGTTCCAGCTCAGCGCGCCCAGCCCGCTCAGCAGGCCCAGCATCCATACCGCTCTCATTTTGTCATCTCCTTGCGCCAGTCTGCCGACTGGTTATTCGAAGTATACCACAGTTTGCATGACGATTTTGCGAGGAACATGTTCAGTGCGATGCATCAGGGGTACAATCGCCCCGTAGCGGACGCACCCTGTTGGCAAATCCCCATCGGTAGAATAAACGCTTACCCAAAAGAATCGGATGCCTATTGAAAACGCTCTTGGTGCGACGGCATTCCTGCCGTCGTGCCACCACCGCACACTCGGATTAGCGACAGCAAGAAAGCCGTCGCACCAAAGAGGGATGATTTCACCTTTGAGGCACTTAAGTTCCTCAAAGATTAAATCGTCCCCAAAACGCGCGAAGCGCGCATGGTGCGACGGCATTCCTGCCGTCGTGCCCCTTGGGTATCCTCAAAATGCGACGGCAGGAAT
>CALKLF010000106.1 GCA_937992175.1 uncultured Fimbriimonadales bacterium
GTTCCGTGAACTTTCCGAGACCTGCACGCAGAAGGCGCACTACGCTGCACACCTGCTCACGCAGGTTCCCGGCGTGCGCCTGAAGTACCCTGGCACGCCGTTCTATAAGGAGTTCGTGCTGTCGTTGCCGCGCTCCGCGCAGGAAGTATGTGACGCCTTACTGCAGCGCAACATTATCGCAGGGTTACCGCTCGGCGACTACGACGCCACGATGCAGAACGACCTGCTGGTGTGCGTCACAGAAACCCGCTCCCGCGAAGAGATCGAGGCGTTCGCGAAGGAGCTGCAAAAGGTCGTGTTCGGGCAGGGGTGCTGATCCCTGCTAATCCATGGGATAGTACAGATGGAAGTGATGCACGGGGCTATGCCCTGCGCCGACGGCTTTCGCGGTGCGCAGCGCGGCGGTGAGGTAGTCCTTCGCGCGGGCAATCGCGTCCAGCGGGGCGTAGCCCTTCGCTAAAAGCGCCGCAATCGCCGCCGAGAAGGTGCAGCCTGTGCCGTGCGTATGCGGCGTGTCGATATGCTCGGCGGACAGCCAGTGCATCGCAGCGCCATCGTAGACCAAATCGTCCGCACAGTCGGTCAGGTGTCCCCCTTTGACCACCACGATTTTCGCGCCCAGCGCGTGGATGGCGCGCGCCGCCGCCTGCATCGCGGGTTTGTCGCTCACTTCAAAGCCTGCCAGCACGCTCGCCTCGCCCAGATTCGGCGTGACCACATACGCCCGCGGGAGGATCAGGCGTTTGAGCGCGTCGATGGCGTCTTCCTGCAGCAGGCGGTCGCCACTTTTCGCGACCATCACGGGATCCACCACCAGTTTCTCGATGTTCCATCGGCGCACACGCTCGGCGACCACCTCGATAATCGCCGTGCTGAACAGCATCCCCGTCTTGGCGGCGTCCGCGCCGATGTCGCTCATCACCGAGTCGATCTGCTGTCCGACAAACTCAGGCTCTACGGGATAGACCGCCTGAACACCGAGCGTGTTCTGCGCCGTGAGGGCGGTAATTGCGCTGCTTCCGTACACGCCGAGCGCAGCAAACGCCTTCAAATCCGCCTGAATGCCTGCGCCGCCGCCTGAATCGGAGCCAGCAATCGTGAGGGTTTTGTGCATGGCGGAATTGTACCTGAACGGGTATACTCCCGCCCGTGGGGACGCTGGAATCGCTTTGGGTGGCGATTGACACGCTGCGCACGCATAAGTTGCGCTCGTTTCTGACGATGCTGGGCGTGATTTTCGGTGTGATGGCGGTGGTGGTGATGGTCGCGCTGATTGAGGGGGCGCGCAGCAGCGTGGTTTCCGAGTTCGAAAAGCTCGGCTCGGATGTGATTCTCATCGCGTTTGACCCGTCTGAGCGCATTCGCCGCGAGGAGCGCGGGGGCACGGTGGAGGGACTGAAGCTGGTCGATTTAGAGGCGATTCGCAAACTGCCTGAGCTGCGCGCCGTCGCCGCCGAGCGGCAACTGGGCGAGAAGGAGTTCATCTATCAGGGCGAGAAGGTGCGGGCGAACCTGATTGGCGTGAACGAGGAGTACCTCACCGCCCGCGCGCTGGAAATCGAGCAGGGACGATTCTTTGAGCCTTTTGAGATTGAGCAGGGCGACAAGCTGCTGGTTTTGGGGTATGACACGGCGCAGAAACTGTTCGGCAAAAAAGACCCGATTGGGCAGTCGGTGCTGGTGGACGGCACGCAGGCGCAGGTGATTGGCGTCTTGAAAAAGCGCGGGCGGGGCTTTGGCGAGAACTTAGACGAGGGCGCGTATATCCCGTTGCAAGCGGCGTTGCGACGCTGGGCGGGCGACGAGAGCCTGACGATGATTATGGCGATGCCCCACACGCGCGCGCAGACCCCTGCCGCGATGGACGCCATCTGGGAAACCCTGATGCGCCTGCACAATAACCAGCCTGTGTTCCGCGTGGACACTTTAGAGAGCATCGTGTCGGCGATAACGCGCGGGATTTCGCTGTTCGGCGTGCTGCTGGGCGGGATTGCGGGGCTGGCGTTACTGGTGGGCGGAATCGGCATTATGAACATCATGCTGGTCTCCGTGACGGAGCGCACGCGCGAGATTGGCTTGCGCAAGGCGGTCGGGGCGCAGAAGTGGCACATTCTGACGCAGTTTCTGATTGAGTCGGCGACGCTGGCGACGATTGGCGGGCTGATTGGTATGGCGACGGGTTGGGGCTTGGGCGAGCTAATCGAGTTCGCTACGAAGCAGACCGACGCTTTTGGCGACAATGGCTTGAGCTTCTACTTCCCGTTATGGGCGGGTGTGGGCGCATTTCTGTTCTCGGCGTCGGTGGGCGTGGTGTTCGGCTTATACCCTGCGTGGCGCGCGGCGAACCTGGATCCGATAGTGGCGCTAAGGTATGAGTAATCAAGCCCTTCCGTAAAGAATGATTCCGAAAGAGATTCCTCGCTCCGCTCGGAATGACATCAAATGTCATTCCGAGCGGAGCGAGGAATCTCTTCCGCTTCTCTCGGCGATTCCTGACCACCCGCGTTGACGCGCCCTTCTGAAAGTATCCCCATGCTACGGTGAACCCGATGCGACGCTATCGAGTCTCGGCGAAACCGCATCCTGTGTTTCGCGGCTACCGTAAGGGGGGAGTCTGGTTCCCGAACGCGCCTGAGTTTGTGCTGCTCGACGAGACGGAACTGACGGAGGCGATCTGCACCTGCCCCCTGCTGATGATTGAGGAGGTGAGTTCGGATGCGACAGACAATCCTGCGCTGGGCGTGGAGCGCGTTGAAGCCGATGCTGGTACAGTGGCTAACCGAGCACGCGTTGCGCCTGCCCGCGCATCAACGCAACGCGCTCGCCCAACGCCTGCGCGTGCCCGTGCAGACCGTTGAACAGGTCGAAACCGCGTTGCGCCAGGTGGTTCTCTATCGCCTGGAACGCTGGAACCCGTGAAGGAGGCATGTTATGGACTGGACACAACTGATCCCGATTATCAGTGCGCTGGTGGGCTGGGCGTTCGTGCTCACCCGCCAGATTCTGGCGCGGATGGACAAACTGGTGGAATCGGCGCAGCGTCAGGAGCAGGCGATTACCGACGAGTTCATCGCTTACCTGCGCGCGAGCGTTGCTCGCACTGAAGCGAGCTACGAACGGCTCGAACTCGCCTTAGACGATGTGCGCGACGCGCTGATGAGCCTCCGCCACGCGATTAACCACTGGCAGGAGGCAAACAAATCGTAGCGTCGGCGTCTCGCCGACGATTTGAGGTGAAGGATTATGCTCACGGTATCCCGCGCCGATGTGAAACGCAAACTGCGCATCACGAGCAGCGAATACGACGCCGAGATCGACGCGCTTATCAGCGAAACGCTGCCTGCCCTACGCTACGCCATCGAACCAGAGTATCTCAACGCCAGCGACGCAGACCTGCTGGCGACTCTGAATCTGGGCGCACTCGAGGTGGTGGCAGGCGAGATGAGCGCGACGCTCTATCGCGAACTGGGCGCGTGGACAGGCTTCCGAATGGGCTGGCTGCAGGTCGAGCCGCCCGCACTGCGCAACCCGCGCGACCCGTCGGGACTCAAAGCGCAGGGCTACGCCCGCCTCAAGCCGTTCTTGAAACGCGACGCGCAGCTGCTGTTCGTCTATCGCGCCCGCGAGGAGGATGAGGAATGATTGTTCGCGCCTATCTGAACTACTGGCTGCGCCGCTACGGCGAGTCGTTTCAAGCAGGCGGGCAGACCCATCGTGGAATCTTTTTTCAGCCGCCTGCGGGGCTGCTCCGCTGGTTTTTCACGCAGAGCGAGCTGGACGCGCTGTCGCGCCCGCTCTGGGCGACGGCAGTCGCGTCCAGCGTGAACCTGACCCAGAACACGACTGTTCTCTGGCGCGGCGCGAGCTATCGCGTGCTGCGCACGCTGGAGTTCCGAAGGAACGACGCGCCCGTCTATCGCGTGCTGTTGCTGGAGTTCGAGGGACTGGTATAATTCCCTCCGCAGGGAGGCGTTAGCCCCACAGGAGCAGGGCGTTGACAACACACCACAAACGCACAGAGTGGGAGGTCGTGATTCTTGGAACGCTGGTCGTGGCGTTCCTGTTCGCGTACTACATCCAGCCGTACTCGGTGGAGTCGCTGCGCTGGCTGGGCGTGCAGCGCGAGAACGCCCTCCCGCGCGACTGGAACGAATACATCCTGGTCAGCTCGCTCGGCTTGCTCTGGCTGCCGATCCTGACGCTGGCGTTTTTCGGCAAGGGCGAACTCAGCCAGTACGGGCTGGCGCGCGGCGACGGTAAGCTGGGCGCACTCTACGCGCTGCTGATGTACCTGGCGATGTTGCCCCTGCTGTTCTATGTCGCCCAGCGTCCCGATTTTCAGCAGTATTATCCGCTGGATAAGCGCGTGCTGACCGACCCTGTCTATGCCGTCTACTTCCAGCTGGCGTATGGCTACTACCTGTTCTGCTGGGAGTTCTTCTTTCGCGGGTTCCTGACCTTTGGGCTGTATCGCTGGATGGGCTGGTGGGGGATTGGGCTGCAGGCAGGGGCGTTCGCGCTGTTGCATTACGGCAAGCCACTGCCAGAGGTAATCGGCTCTTTCTTCGCCGCGCCGATTCTCAGCTGGGTCGCGTTGCGGGTGCGCTCGTTCCTGCCCTGCTTCTGGGTTCACTGGGCGGTGCATATGACGCTGGAGGGGATTCTGATTGTGCAGGGGCGCGGCGGATAGCGGCGCTAGCGCCTCTGTAAGAGGCGAGAACTACTCGCCCTCTGGCGCTGGTCTCGTCGTTTTCCGCTGAAACCATCGCTGCAGGTCGTCCACCAGCGTACGCATAATCGGGATATCCACCAGCGTTAATATCGTGCCCATCAGCAGTCCGCCGACCACAGCGGTCGCCAAAGGCTGGTAAGCGTCCGTACCCCTCTTGGGGAAGAAGGCGATCGGCGCAAGCGCGGCAATCGTCACCGTGACCGTCATCAGGATGGGGCGCAAGCGGTCTGTGCATCCCTGCACCACCGCTTCATCGCGAGGCAGTCCCTGCGCTCGCAAGACTAATATTAAGTCGATCATCAAAATTGCCGCAGTAGCGAATGTCCAGGGGAAAAGAGAATGGGTACAATCCCTGCCATGCGAGGTGGACGCATGAAACAGGATATCTGCTGGTGGTGCTATCAGGGGCGCGTCGAGCCGAAACGCCTGATCGCCGAAGCGAAACGAATCGGCTATGAGGGGTTCGAACTCGTTCCTGAACCGATGTGGGATCTGGTGAAAGAGGCAGGGCTGAAAATCGTCACGCACGGCGGGCACGGAACCATCGAAAACGGCATGAACGACCCCCGCAACCACAGCCGTATCGAGGACGAGCTGCAAGCGAATATCGACAAAGCCGTGCAGTACGAGATTCCCACCCTGATTTGCTTTTCGGGCAACCGTCGTGGACGCACCGACGAGGAGGGCATCGAGCATACCGTCGCCTGCCTCAAGCGCGTCGCGCCCTACGCCGAGCAGAAAGGCGTGACGCTGGCGATTGAAATCCTCAACAGCAAGGTGGATCATCGCGACTATCAGTTCGACAAGATGAGCTGGGGCGTGCGCGTCGTGGAGCAGGTCAACTCGCCCCGCGTGAAGATTCTGTACGACATCTACCATGCGCAGATTATGGAGGGTGACATCATCCGCACGATACGCGCCCATCACGACAAGATTGCCCACTATCACACGGCGGGCAACCCCGGACGCAACGAGATCGACGATACGCAGGAACTCTACTATCCCGCAATTATGAAAGCCATCAAGGAGACGGGCTACACGGGCTGGATTGGGCAGGAGTTTGTGCCGAAAGGGGATCCAATTGCTGCCCTGAAAGAGGCGTTCGAGCGGTGCAGTGTGGGGTAGTCTCCGAGCAGCAGCGTTCAGTGGTATAATTCCTCTATGGCGTCGTGTGCGGGCGGGGATAGTTGCGCCCGGGCTCGTCGTGAGAACTGGCAGATTGGCGCGGGGTTGACGCTCGCGCTGGGCGCAGAGGTCGCCGAGTGGCTGGGGGCAGAGGGCGTCGCGCCTGCACTGCTCGCGGCGACGGCAATCGCAATCGCAGGGCGCGAGGTACTGCGGCAAGGAGTGCTTGCGCTGCTGCGGTTTCGTCCAAACATCTACCTGCTGATGACGCTTGCGGGGGCGGGCGCAATTGCGCTCGGCAAGTGGGGCGAGGCGGCGGTCGTGCTGACGCTGTACGCGCTCGCGGAGCTGCTGGAACAGCGCGCCTCGGAACGCTCGGAGCGCAGTCTGCGCGCCGCGCTGGAACTCGCGCCCGCCGAAGCCTCCGTGCAAACGCCCGATGGAGATTGGGTCGCCACGCCGATTGCGCAGATTCGCGTCGGACAGCGCATTCGCGTCAAGCCCGGCGAGCGCATCCCGCTCGATGGAACCGTCGTTGCAGGCGCGTCGGCAGTCGACCAGTCGCCCATCACTGGCGAGAGCGTCCCCGTCGAGAAGTCGGCGGGCGATTCGGTCTACGCTGGCTCGCTGAACCTGCACGGCTCGCTGGAGATTGAGGTCGCCGCGACCGCCGACGAGACGCTGGTGGCGCATATCGCCCGCACAGTGGCGCAGGCACAGGCGCGGCGGGCGCGAGTCGACCGCTTTATGGATCGGTTCGTGCGGGTCTACACGCCGTTGATGCTGGGGCTGGCGACAGGTGTAGCGATTTTACCCCCACTGCTGACGGGCGCGCCGTTTGCCGACTGGCTCTATCGTGGGCTGGTGTTTCTGGTGCTGGGCTGCCCCTGCGCGCTGGCTATCAGCACGCCTGTGACGCTGTTGAGCGCGCTGACGGGTCTGGCGCGGCGCGGCGTGGTGGTCAAAGGCGCGATTGTGCTGGAGCAGGCGGCGGAGCTGCGCGCCTTCGCGTTCGATAAGACCGGCACGCTCACTTACGGCAGGCAGCGCGTAGAACACGCCCGCAGCCTCGACCGACAGCCCCTGCAGAGCCATCTGGACATCGCGCTCAGCCTCGCAATGCACTCCGAGCATCCGATTGCGCACGCTATTCGCGACTACTGCCTGCAGCAGGGGGCGACGGCGCGGGCGCTTCAATCGTTCGAGGCGACGCCCGGGCTGGGCATAGCGGGCGTGGTGGACGGCAAGACCTTTCGGATGGGCAACCATCGCTTCGTGGAGCAGCACGACGCTTGCTCCAAGTCGCTGGAGGTCGTGCTGGAGCAGCTGGAGGCGCAGGGGCTGACGACCGTTGTGCTGTTTGACCATCTGCCGCGCGCAGTGTTTGCGTTGCGCGATACCGCGCGTCCCGACGCGGCGACCGCCGTTGCGCAGCTCCATACGCTGGGACTGCATACCGCGCTGCTCACGGGCGATACGCAGGCGACCGCCGAAGCGATTACGCAGCAGGCGGGCGTTCAGGAGCGCTACGCCGAGCTGCTGCCCCACGAGAAGGCGCAGGCGATTGAGGCGTTGCGAGCGCGTTTCGGGCGCGTGGGCATGGCAGGCGACGGAATCAACGACGCGCCCGCGCTCGCTACCGCCGATGTGGGAATCAGCTTCGCCGAGTGGGGGGCGGATCTCGCGCTCGAAACCGCCGATGTCGCCCTGATGCGCCACGACCTGACGCTAATCCCCGCGCTGATGCGAACGGCGCGCCGCGCGATGGAGATTATTCAGCAGAACATCGCCTTCGTGCTTGCCGTGCGCGCCGTGTTTGTCGCGCTTGCGCTCACCGAGCAGTCCACACTCTGGATGGCAATCCTCGCAGATATCGGCGTGACGCTGCTGGTGATTGGCAACGGCTGGCGGGCGGGACGAGTCGACTGAGATGATGAGCGCATCGTGGCTTCCGAAGCTATTTCGCCAGCCTGAGGATCGCCTCCGCAAGGCGCGCGGGGTCGTGGCGCACATAGTCGCTCTGGCTGATGAAGTTGCCCGCCACCACTTTGTAGCCCATCTGACGGATGCGATCGATATCGGGCAGCACGAGTTCCTGCCCGCTGGCGTGATAGCGCTCCATCAATTCGGGCATAGGCGTCGCGTTGTTCACCAGCACATAGTCGAACACGCGCCCGCCCGCATGCGCCTCAATCGCCCGCACATGGTCGGACGCCATGAACCCGTCGGTTTCGCCAGGTTGCGTCATCACATTGCACACATAGACGCGCAGGGCGTCCGTCGCTCGTAGCGCGTCGGCGATTTTCGGCACGAGCAAATTCGGAATCACGCTCGTGAACAGGCTGCCGGGTCCCAACACTATCACATCCGCCTGCTTGATGGCGTCGACGGCTTCCTGCGGTGGCTCCACATCGGGCGGCACGAGGTGCATGCGTCGAATCCGTGCAGGGTACGACACAATCGCCGTCTCGCCTTCCACACAGGAGCCGTCCTCCATCTCCGCGCGGAGGTTGACATGTGTCAGCGTGGAGGGCAGCACGCGCCCGCGAATCGCCAACACCTTGCTGATTTCCTGAATCGCCCGTTCGAAGTCGCCCTCCTTAATCTGCGTCATCGCAGCGATGAGCAGGTTGCCGACGGAGTGCCCGCTGAGGTTGCCTGCGTCGTCTTTGAAGCGGTGTTGGAGCAGAGCGGTCATCGCGCCTTCGGCGTCGGCTAAGGCTATCAGGCAGTTGCGGATGTCGCCGGGGGGCAGGATGCCGAGTTCCTGACGCAGTTTGCCTGATGAGCCGCCGTCGTCCGTCACGGTCACAATCGCGACGATGTTGGCGGTGTAGCGTTTGAGACCGCGCAGCATGGTCGATAGCCCCGTGCCGCCGCCAATCACCACCACACGCTTGCCGTGCGCCATGAGCGCGTAGCGGGACAGCACATCCCACACGCGCCCGCTCGCGCGGGGTTGCAGAATGCCGACCAGTGTGCGCCATGCACGGCGCAACCCCCACCACCAGATTCCCAGTCCGAGCGCGCCCAGCGCCGCGCCGAGTCCCCAGCGCATCGCCTGCGCCGCGCGCGGGGTGGTCGCCAGCGATTGTATCTGCGTATCGATGGCGCGATAGAGGCTGTCCAGCCACTGCGCGGGCGCGCCGCCCAGCCCCACCCACAGCCCCAGCAGCGCAATCAGCAAGCCCACACTCGAAAGCGCGAGCCAGCGTTTCACCTGCATCCCTGGCATCAGCCAGCGCCATCGCCCGTCTGCCATCTCACGCCTCCCCACGCGCTAAATCGCGATGTTCTACTGTCGCACGATAGCCCTGCGCCGCGAACCACGCCCCCAGCTCCTCGCCCAGCACCACCGAGCGGTGTCGCCCACCCGTGCAGCCCAGCCCCACGGTCAGGTACGCCTTACCCTCGCGCTCATAGCGCGGCAAGAGATACGAGAGGAAATTACGCACCGTTTCCAAAAATTCCTGCGTTTCAGCGTCGCTCAGCACATACTCGCGCACGGCGGCGTCCGTGCCCGGCTTGGGCTTGAGGCTCGGCACATAGTGCGGGTTGCGCAGGAACCGCACATCGAACACCAGGTCGGCGTCGGCGGGCACGCCGTATTTGAAGCCGAACGAGACCACGCGCACGCGCAGGGGCGACTGCGCCTTCGCGTCGCCGTATAGCCCCCGAATCGCTTCGCGCAAATCCTGCGGACGGAACAGCGTCGTGTCGAGGGCGTGGTCGGCAATTGCTTTGAGTGGGGCGAGCAGCTCCCGCTCCTTGCGAATCGCTTTCGGCAGGCTCGGCTCCGCGCCCGCCAGCGGATGGGGACGGCGCGTCTCCTTGAAACGGCGGATGAGGATCTCATCCGCACAGTCTAGAAACAACACCTCTACTGGCAGCCCATCCTGCTTCATGCGCGTCAGCGTCTCCTCCGCCTGCTCCAACGGCTCGCCTGCGCGGGTATCCACCACGACCGCCGTGTGCTGCCCACTCAGCACCCGCTCGCGTAGCGATTCCAGCATCGAGGGGGGCAGATTATCAATACAGAAGTAGCCGATGTCCTCCAGTGTCTGGATGGCGAGCGTTTTGCCCGCCCCCGACACTCCCGTCACCGCCACCAGCCGCCCTGATGCGCTCATCCTTTGCCCCCCAGCACGAGTGCGCTGACCACGCCCTGTACCAGCCCAACCAAAACCGCAGGCACAATCGCCGACACAGGCTTGCCCAGCAGATAGCCCGCAAGTAGCTGTTCACTCAGCAGCGAAAAAAAGTAGAAAATCAGCCCGTTCACAAACAGCGAGACCGACATCAGCTTCAGGGCGCGCTGTTTGCGAAACACAAGCGACCCCAAGCCCACAAAAATCGCCACCATCAGGCTCATCACGGCGCTCATTCCCAGCGATTCGAGCCAGTAGGTGCTGGGCTGGATGTCGAGCGCCACGATAAGCCGTTCTTCCCCAATGTAGGGCGGTTCTCGGTCAACCGCTTCCGCACCAAGTCGCGCTTCGAGCGCACTCTCGTAGCGCGTGCGCAGGGCGTTGATGCCGTACAGCACGCCCATGTGCGTCGCCGTCAACAAGACATATAGCCCAATCCAGAGGGCTAACCCGCGCAGCAGTCGCCCCAGCCCGCTCACCGCCGTCTCCGCTCCTTCTCCTCGCCGAGTAGTACGCCACTCAGCAAACCGTTGATAATCCCCAGCACGAGACTGCCGTACAGCGCCGCCCAGAAGTTGCCCACGCGGAAGTTAAACGGCGCGAGCGCGAAGACCGCCCAAAACAGCAAGGCGTTCACCAGCACGCCCGCCACCCCCAGCGTCAGACAGTTCAGCGGCAACAGAGCCAGCTGCACGCCGCGCCTGATAAAAGCGTTGACCAACCCCAGCAGCAGTGCCATCAGAAGATTATCTTGCCAGTTCGGACTGGGGCTCATATCCAGCCCCAGTCGTGCGCCGCTCCAGAAGGTCAGATGCAGCGCGACCGCGAACAACAGCCATCGCAGCAAGAACCGCATCGGGCAAGATTATACCGAGTTTTCAGGTAGCGAACAGCCACCCACTCATCCGAGAGGGACTCCCTCTGCTTTCGCCTTTAGGAGCAAATGCTCGCGCAGGGCGTCGGCGATGATTTCCGCCTGCGACGGCGCCGCGCTGCCCCGTATCTCGAAAGTGTAGCGCGTGGTGTCCAGCGTGCGCGGTCCCAGCACTTCCAGTTCACTGTGCAGCGCGGGATGGCTAAAGGCGCGCACGGTCTCGTAGAGCCACGCCCGCGCCTCGCTCAGCCCGTACTCCGCCGCGATGCCCACCGCCACGCTAACTGTCGCCTTGCCACGACTGTGGTTGACCACGCGACCGATACTACTGTTGGCGAAGGTCACCAGCCGTCCCTGATCGTCGCGAATGCGCGTGATGCGCATCCCCACCGTCTCCACCACGCCATGCACGCCGTCGATAGTCACTTCCTCGCCAACCGTAAACTGGTCCTCCACCAGAATAAAGAAACCGTTCAGCACATCGCGCACAATCTGCTGCGCTCCCAGGCTAATTGCCAGCCCTGTGACGCCCACCGTCGCCAGCACGGGTCCCAAATTGATCCCCAGCGCACCCAGCACGCTCAGGATACCCACGAACAGCAACACATAGCTCAACACACTGTTGAGCAGCGCGCCGATGGTCTTAATCTGCGCCTGTCGGCGTTCGGAGATTTCGATTTTGCGGGTGAGTGCACGGGTGATGAGCAGCACGATGCGCCCGCCCACCCAGCGCGCCACGACGACCAGCACCACGATGAGTATCACCTGCAACGCGCTCTTGAGAATCGCGTCGCTTTGCCGCTCCCAGAAGCGCATCAGCATCTCGGGCATGGATGTCAGCTCCTCCTTTTCACGCTTGCTCCTCGTCCGCCCGATACGGCTCTAATCGTTTCAATAACCATTTCTCCACTTGGCGGCTCACTTTGGTTCCGATGAACTCGCGGGGATGCATCGGATGCACCCAGATTGTGTAAATCCCCAGTCGGTTCCCGCCCCACACATCGGTAAACAGTTGGTCGCCCGCGATCGCGGCGTGTTGCGGTTCCACGCCGAGCAGTTCCAGCGCACGGCGTAGCATGGCGCGTCGGGGCTTCATCACGCCCCGCGCGTAAGGCACGCCGAGCTGCGCGCTAATTGCCTGGAGCCTGCCCAGATTGCGCGTGTTGGACACAAAGCAGAGTTTAATCCCCGCCTCCTGCATCCGCTTCACCCACGCGGCAACTTCAGGTGGAACCTGACGGCTGCGCCATGGGGTAATCGTGTTGTCCAGATCCAGCAGCAACGCGCGGATATCCAGCGACCGTAGATGTTCTGGCGTGATCTCCGTTACGCTTCGCACGCGCTCGTCAGGGCACCAACGCCGCAGCCAGCGCGGGGGCGCGTCCTTCCGAAACCGCATAAGCTTTATTATGGCATGACCCCATACGCTTCGCCAGAATCTCCACAGGGTGCAGCACTTCGATGGGCAGTTCGGCTTCTCGAAGCCCCTGTCGTATCCAGAGCGTGCAGCCAGGGTTCGCACTGGCAACCAGCGTCGCGCCTGTCTCTCGAATGTGGCGCACCTTGCGCTGCAGTGCGTCGCGGGCAAGCCGCGGCTGAAGTAAGTTGTAAATCCCCGCCGAACCGCAGCACATCTCCGCGCCCTCCATCTCCACGAGTTTCAACCCCGACAGACGCTGCAACAGTGCGCGCGGCTGATGGCGTATCCCCTGCGCATGCACCAAGTGGCAAGCGTCATGGTAGGTCACACATAGGGAGTCATCGCGCTTCGGATCGGGCAAATCCGACTCGTACAGCAGTTCATGCACATCCCGAACGCGACGCGCAAAGGCTTCGGCATCAGCTTGCAGGGGCGTCCCCCTGAAACAGAAGTCCGTACTCTTTCATGGTAGCGCCACACCCTGCGGCATTCACCACGATGTAATCCACCGCGCGGAACGCTTGGAACAAGCGATGCGCATTGCGACGCGCCTCTTGCGGATAGCCGTTATGCACCCAGAGCGCTCCGCAGCACCCCTGCCCGCGCGGCACCTGCACCTCATAGCCCGCCAGTGTCAGCATGCCAATCGTCGCGCGACGCACGCGGTCGAACAGAACCTGCTGGGCGCAACCGAGCAGCAATCCCACACGGGCTTTGGGCGTTCTCGAAGCTGGATAAACCGTCTGAAACGGCGGCTTCTTGGCAGGCAGTGGAGGTAGCTGCACTGCCGACTCGCTGGCGCCCAGCAGTTTGGTCATCCAGCGGGGCGCGCGGCGCATACCAACGGCACGCCCCACCCAAAGCAGCAGGCGCAGACGCGCAGGGTTCGTGAAGTTAGAAATCGCTCGCTTGCGGACGAACCGCTGGAGAGGCGTGCGGGCGTGGCGCTCCACTTCGGCGCGCGCCGCTTCAATAAGTTTCGCATAGGGCACCCCTGAAGGGCATGCCGTCTGACAGCCGAGGCATCCCATACAGGCGTCGATGGAGGGACGCGCCTGCGCCCAGCCGATGCGCCCCTCATACACCTGACGCATCAAGTAAATCCTGCCGCGCGGCGACTCCGCCTCCTGCCCCGTCGACACATAGGTCGGACACGCCTGCAAACATAGCCCACAGTGAATGCACTTCTGAAGATCCTGCTTGTTGAGCATGCAGGCATAGTATACCGAGCCTTGCGCAACGGTTCAAGCGGAGTGTGCATGGCGTTGCGTAGGGGCGGCGTCAGGGGGAACCGACGCTGCCTACAGGCTGGCGATTAGGGTGTCCACTTG
>CALKLF010000107.1 GCA_937992175.1 uncultured Fimbriimonadales bacterium
CGCCTGAAGCGCGCATGGTGCGACGGCATTCCTGCCGTCGCGTGAAACGCGCACGGTGCGACGGCATTCCTGCCGTCGCGTGAAACGCGCACGGTGCGACGGCATTCCTGCCGTCGCGTGAAACGCGCACGGTGCGGCGGCATTCCTGCCGTCGCGTGAAACGCGCACGGTGCGACGGCATTCCTGCCGTCTTGGGAAACGCGCACGGTGCGACGGCATTCCTGCCGTCGCGTGAAACGCGCACGGTGCGACGGCATTCCTGCCGTCGCGTGAAACGCACATGGTGCGTCGGCATTCCTGCCGTCGCGTGAAACGCACATGGTGCGTCGGCATTCCTGCCGTCGCGTGAAACGCACATGGTGCGATGGCATTCCTGCCGTCGTGGGAAACGCGCACGGTGCGACGGCATTCCTGCCGTCGCGTGAAACGCGCACGGTGCGACGGCAGGAATGCCGTCGCACCAAACAGGGCGGTTTAACCTGCGAGGCACTTATTAGGCAATCCTCTGCAAGGTCGCGTTCAAGACGCCGAAAATTGAAAGGTGATGGGCAACTTAGGGACGATTTTTGCGGTTTCAGGGATTGCGCTCGGTGCGGTCGCGAGCGGCGTGCTGATTCGCCTTGCGACGCCGTATCACACGCAACGCGCCGAAACCCTCGACGCGCTCACGATTTACGACAAGAAAGCGATGGCGTCGGTGATGGGCGAGTTTCGGGGCAGCATCGCAGGGTATCTGTGGGCAAAGACCGATGAGTACACGCACGGCGGCGTGCGCCTGCGCCCGATGACCGAGCGCGAGAAACAGCACGGAACCGCCCACGAAGCCCGAAGCGCAGACGGGATGGATACGCATCACGACGAAACATGCGTCATTCCCGAACCCGAACGCGACCCGCGCTGGCTCTGGGGCGACCTCGAACGCAATATCAAACCCTACTTCGATGTACGCCATCACTTTCACCGCCCCGTGCGCGAGGTGTTGCCTCTGTACCGCTTTATGACCTGGGTAGACCCCACCTTCATCCCTGGCTACCTGGTCGGGGCGCAGCTGATTCTGTTCGATAATAGGCGCAACCTGCCGCAGGCGCTGGCGTTTCTGGAGGAGGGGGCGCGCCAGAACCCCAAAAGCATCGCGATTTTCACCGAGCTAGGGCGGTATCATCTGCTCTATACCGAACGCTACGACCTCAGCGAGCAGTACCTGCTGAAAGCCGTCGAAAACGGGGCAGAGTGGATGCCTGCGAACCCGTTCGAGCGCGAAGGGTTGCTGCACGCCTATCGCTGGCTTGCACTGAGGGCGTACAAGCTGGGCGAGCTGGGCAGAATGCGCACATGGGCATGGCGCGGGCTGCAACGCTTCCCCGACGACGGTGCGCTGAAACTGCTCATGGAGAAGCGGGACACTCAATCGTCATCTCAATCGGCGTCTCCTCTGTCGGGGGCGGCGCGACACGGGAACGCCCGATAAAGTAGTTGCAGTACGCCGTCTTTACAGTGTTCAAATCGCTCTGCGTGATTTTCAACGGCGTATCCGACACGAAGTTCGGGTACATCATATCGTCGGGGTTCGTGCTGTGCCCACCGATGCCAATCGCGTGCCCAAACTCGTGTGCCGATATGCTGCGGATATCGATGGGGTTGTTGCCCTGCACACCGATTTCGATCTTCGCGTTCACCATCCGCCCGTTGCTGGGGTAAAAAGTGTAGGTCGTCAACCCGTTGCGCATGTCTGGCTTGAAGGAGACTTTAATCTGCGCGCCGTCGGGACTGTCCACCAGCCGATAGCGCACCACGCTGCCCGTCGCCTCCACCCACTGGTCGAACCCCTGCAGGGCAAGTGTGCGATAATATTCGGAGTAGTTTGCATCGCGTTCGAAGTAGACCGTGACAGGGAAGCGTTCCCAGTAGAGCAGGCGCTCGAGCTGGGGCACATAGTTCGGTTTGAAAGTCTCCGCCGAGCAAACGCGCTGCTCGCCGACTTGCGCCCCGCCGCCGCATCCCGCGAGCAGCAACGCCACAGTCAGCACCAGACCTTCACACGCTGTCGTTCGCATCGCACGCATGGTATAATTTACCCCGATACGGAGGTCTGAACGCATGAAAACAGGAATCCATCCGAAATATGTCGTGGCGACGGTTCACTGCGCCTGCGGCAACACCTTTGAGACGCTTTCCACCAAAGAAGAGATTCGCGTCGAGGTGTGCGCCGCGTGCCATCCTGTGTTCACGGGCGAGGGCAGTCGGCGTGTGGTGGACACCGAAGGGCGCGTGGAGCGCTTCAAGCGCAAGTATCAGAACTACGGGAATCGCGGATGAATCCACAGAAGCCCGCGTACTGGCGTTATGGGGGGCAAGCGGTCATCGAAGGCGTGATGATGCGCAGCCCCCGCTATTTCGCTATCGCTTGCCGCAAACCCGACGGCGGCATGGTGGTGCACGCGGAGCCGATCGAGAAAACCATTTTGGGTAAGTTGCAGTTTCTGAACCGCCCACTGCTGCGGGGCATTTTCATGCTCATCGACGCACTCGCGCTGGGGATCAAGTCGCTCCACTTCTCCAGTCAGGTGCAGATTCAGCACGACCCTGAAATCAAGCCCGTATCGAAGCCCGTGCAGGATATCGCGATTGGCGCGTCGGCGCTGGGGGGCTTCGCCATCGGGATTTTTCTGTTTTTTGTGTTGCCGACGCTGTTGACCGACTGGCTGGCGCGTGAGGGCTGGGGCAGCGTCGCGCGGAATATGGTCGACGGCGGACTGCGCATCGCGATTTTTCTGCTCTATGTGGGGCTGATTGGGCTGCTGCCCGACATTCGGCGCGTGTTCCAGTACCATGGTGCGGAGCATAAGGCAATCAACGCGCTGGAGGAGGAAGGCGAGGTCTCTATCGACGCCGCGCGACGGCAGACACGCCTCCACCCGCGCTGCGGTACGAGTTTCGTGCTGCTGGTGCTCATTCTCAGCATCTTCGTGTTCGCGTTTCTGGGGCGGCCACCCACCTATATTCGTATTCCGATGCACCTGGCGCTGCTGCCCCTGATTGCGAGCGTCACCTACGAGATTATCCGCCTGGCAGGGATGTTCAAGAGCGGGTTTCTGGCGCGGGTGCTGCTCGCGCCGGGCTTGTGGACACAGTATCTGACCACGCGCGAGCCGACCGACGGCCAGATCGAGGTCGCCGTGGCGGCGCTGCAGCAAGTGCGAGAACTGGAAGAAGGCGTCGCGCCATTGGGCGAGGAAAAGGAACCAATCCCGTCATCGGTGTCCAGTTGACGGTTCGCGTCACGGGGATCCCCACTGGTAATCAGTGGTCAATCTACCTCTGGTTTATCGCTTCCCGGATTGCCGCGCCTGTAATTGTTAGCAGTGGCAACAGCACGCCCAGCACGAAGCCCAGCGCCATTAACGCCCCGCCGCGCGTCGCCAGATACGCCAGAATCAGCAGAACGGGGTACTTCATTGGGCTGCTGAGCATCAGCATGCGGGGGAAGAGGGGATTGGTCTGGGGCTTGAAAAAACGGATGGCGAGCGCGAAGAAGCCGACCGCCCACCCAATCGCCAGCATGCCCAGCAGAATCCCCACGCCGAGCTGCCAGACGCCCGCCGCTACGCTCGCCGCGACCCCCACGCCCCCCAGAATCGCCGTCCATTTGACCACCACTTTCGCCAGCAGCGCGGGGTTCGCCATCACACTCACGGCTTGTCCTCCAGCTGGTTCAGCTTGTTCACCACGCGAATCATCTGGATTAGCCCCGCGACCATCCCCAGCAGGGTCAGGATCATCGTCCAGGTCGGCGAGGTTCCGAACCGTCCATCGAGCCAGTAGCCGAACAGCGCGCCCAGAATCACAGGTCCCGCCAGCGAGAAGCCGATGGAGAATGCGAGGCTGATCGCGCGCGTGTTGCGCTGGAAGGCGGGCGACGGCGCCGCGCCGGGCAACTGAGGACGCTCGAACTCGACCTTCGGTGGCTCTGGCAGCTCGGGCATCGGGGGCAGCTTCGGAACACGCTCCTCCTCATCGGGCGACGGCGTCCAGCGCGAATCGGTCATGGATTAACCTCACCGCCTTCTCCACTTCGCTTTCAGGAATAATGCACGAGAGCGACAGCTCCGAGTCCGCTGTCTGCCAGATGGGAATGCCCGCCTCGGTGAGCGTCTGGTGCAGCTCGGCGAACACGCCTGGCTGATGGCTGTAGCCATCGGCAATCAGCGAGACCATCGTGCAGCCCTCCGCAATTGTAATCGGCACAATGCGCAGGCGTTCGCTGAGCCCCGCCTTATGGAGCATATCGCGCTGTATCTGGCAGAGCTGGCTCGGCGCCTCGCCGAACTGGAACAGGTAAAACCAGCTCGGCTCGCCCAGCGGTGCCACGAGACCATCGAGCGTCGTGCGCACGGCGTGCCAGTGTTCGCGCGGGAAAGCGAAGCCCAGCCCCTCCTCGTCGACGCCCACGCCCTGCAGGTTGACACCCACCCGCGCCATCAGACGATAAATCTCCAGCTCCAGCTGCGCCTTGTGTTCGGGGTAGGGGATGTGGAAACTCAGGTACGCCAGTTTGCCCGTGTGAGTGACGCCTGTGATGCGCCGCTGCCCGTTCGCGTGCGCCACGACGCGCGTGCCCGCCTCGTCGGTGAAGGTGCATTTCACCCAGAGCGGGATGCCGTAGTCCATCGCGATTTCGGCGGCGCGGGGGTGCAGCACGCGCGCGCCCTGATGCGCAATCTCCGCCACCTCCTCATAGCTCACTTCAGGCAGAGTGATTGCGTCAGGCACAAAGTCGGGGTCAGCGGTTTTGACGCCGTTCACATCGGTGTAGATTTCGACGGCTTCCGCGCGCAGCGCTGCGCCCAGCGCCGCGGCGGTGGTGTCGCTCCCCCCGCGACCCAGTGTGGTAATCGAACCGCGCGAAAAAATCGGGTCGGGGCGCGTCACGCCCTGAAATCCCGCCACAATCGGAATCCACCCCTGCTCCAGACAGCGCAGCACCGGTTCGGGGTTAATCTCCAGAATCCGCGCGTTGCCGAACTCGTTGTCCGTGATAATCCCCGCCTGATTGCCCGTGAGCGCGACGGTTGGGTAGCCGAGGGTGCGCAGTGTCTGCGCCATAATCACGGTGGAGATAATCTCGCCGCATGCCATCATCAGGTCACGCTCGCGCGGCGCGGGCGGGATGGTCGGGTCAATCTGCGTAATCAGGTCGATCAGCGTGTCGGTGGCGTAGGGCGCGCCGTGCCGACCAATCGCTGAGACCACCACCACAGGGCGCGCGCCCGACTCGATGCACTGAATTACCTTCCGCGCCGCCATGTGCCGATGCTCGGGCGTATCCACGCTCGTCCCGCC
Organism: uncultured Fimbriimonadales bacterium; assembly: GCA_937992175.1. GTDB lineage: Bacteria > Armatimonadota > Fimbriimonadia > Fimbriimonadales > GBS-DC > GBS-DC. The sequence continues at coordinate 5,341 of CALKLF010000107.1, forward strand.
AAACTTGAGAACTCGAATGCGCATGCTGGCTAAAGTGTACCTGATAGCTTTTCCCGCGAGGGGGTTAAATGCTTCCCAAGAAAATGCTTCCGAAACGCGGCAGGAACCATCGAGATTCCTCGCTTCGCCCTGAATGACAACCTTTGTCATTCCGAGCGCCGCGCGGCTGAGCGAAAGTAGACTACGGTTTCCCCGTCAGTGCGTTGGCGATACGAACCAGATCGTCGCGTTGTTGTTCTAACGAAGGCTGCATCAGCGCAGTCTGAACCGCCTGCTCATAGTCGCCGTTGACAGCGTAGGCAAGCGCGACGCGGTTCAGGTGTCCACAGCGCAGCCATGGCTCCTGAACCTGCGAGGCATAGTCACGCGCCCTGCTCAGGAAATGGGTTGCCAGCGTCTGTGCGCCTGCCTGATGTAGCGAGCGCACAGGGTAAAGCAGGGGGATGTCTTCGTGCGTGCGCTGAAATTCCGCGACGGCGAGGTTGATGAAGCGGCGCGCCGCATCTTCATCGCCTGCCCGATACCGCGCCGCCGCCCATTCGAGTAGCCCCAGCACCCGCAGCTCCGGCTGCCCCACTCTCAGCACGACCCACTCGACTTCTTCCTGCAGCCCTGCTTCCACGCCTGCCTGAATCATCGCCCAGAACCAGAGGTTGGTATACGGACCTAGCGCCGCGCGCTTACGAGTAAAGCGCTTCACCTGCTGCTGGAGATTGAGCCGGACTCCAAACACAATCACCCGTTCCATAAAGAACCGCTTCGCGAGTTCTGTCTGACCCGCCCTGTGGAGGGCGCGCAGCACATAAGCGTCGGCGAGCGGATCCTCGTCTTGGACGGCTCGGTGTGCGAGTTCGTAGCCCTCGCGCGTCTTGCCCTGCTGGATAAGCGCGATGGCAAGGTAGGGCTTGAGCGCGTTGCGGGCTTTCGGGGGCAGAGCGTTGGCAAGGGCGGGCAGGCGGTGCGCCTCGTTCTGCTGCAGGTAGAGTTGCCCCAGCCGCCGCGCCGCCGCGGGATGATATAAAACGGGCAACCCGCCCACGAGGTCGGCGACCTGTTCGAGCGATGCACGCAGGAGCGTCTGCTCGACCAGCACACTCATCGCCTCTAGGTAGATGTCGGGATGAGCGGGAATTGCACTCTGCTTGAGTAGTTTCTGCGCGGCTTCGAAACGCTGGCGGGCGAGTTCAGCTTCGCCTGCTTGCTGGTAGATCGCCCCTATCCGCGCGAGCGCGAGGGCGCGAGTCTCACGCGCCCGGATCGAGCCAGCTTCGTGCAGGGCGCGTCGCAGGTCGCTCTTCTGCGCATGCCAGAGCGCACGATAGAGACGGACAAGCTCCCTCGACTTCTCGTTCTCGCTGTAGGCAGGGAGCCGATTCAGCAGGTGAGGCAAATCGTATTTCAGGCAGACCTCTGCCAGCATGCGTACCTGCATCCCGTTGAGCGGGGTGAGCGCAGCGCGTTGGCTGGGGAGCCACTGCGTCCACCACTCCGAGAGCGGGCTGAACCCCTTGCTGCGCGCCAGCGATTGCCGAATGAGCCATTCCGCCCGCTCCGACTCGCGCATCTGCGCGAACCGCTGGGCGTCGAACCGCTCGATTCGGATGGCGTTGCGAGTCGTCCACCAGACCCCCACGCCGCCGAGCGTCAGTATAATCGTCAGCAGCCAGACCCCACGGCGCATGGCGCAATTATACCCCTGCCATGAAGGCAGTGGGGTTGTTGAAACGCTTGGGGTATCCTATAACGCGGAGGCTGAGAGCAATGGCGCTTACTGAGACGCGACTGTATTCGGGGATGGGGCTGACCACCACCCGCGCCCCGTTTATCGAGATTGCCCGCAATCGCGGCGAACTGTATATCGAGCAGCCCTACGAGCTGTATTCCGAAGAGAACCACGAAGCGTGGCGACGGCTCTACGCCCGCATTCAAGACCGCTGGCAACGCTACGCCACCGAGAAGTTTCTGGAGGGCGTGTCCAAGCTCTGCTTAGACCCGAATCGCGTGCCGCGCCTGGACGATGTGAACCAGTTCCTTGCGCCGCTAACGGGCTTCAAGGCGAAGGCAGTCTCGGGCTATGTACCCGCCTATATCTTCTTCGATTGCCTGCGCCGCCGCGAGTTCCCCACCACGATTACCGTGCGCGATATCAACTCGCTGGACTACCTGCCCGAACCCGACATCTTCCACGACATCGCGGGGCATGTGCCGATGCATACCGACAAACGCTTCGCGAATACGCTCGTGCGCTTTGGTGAGGCGGCGTACACTGCGGCGCGACTCGTGCAGGAAATCAAAGACCCCGAACTACAGGTGCAGCGCATTATCAGCATCACCCGCGCGCTGGCGCGATTCTTCTGGTTCACCATCGAGTTCGGGCTGATGCGCGGCAAAAACGGCGAGCTGAAGGTGTACGGCAGCGGGCTGCTCAGCTCCTACGGCGAAATTGCCCACGCCATCGAATCGCCCGATGTGCAACGCTACCCGATTCAGCTGGAGTGGGTGATTAACCAATACTTTGAGATTGACCACTATCAGCCGCTGCTGTTCATCGTGGACTCGTTCGACCACCTGTTCGACCTTGTCGACCAGCTGGAGCGGTGGATGCTGGAGGGCAAGTTGAATAATGTCGCTCCTGGCGAGCCGAACATGAGCGAGGAGGACATTCGCAGCTTCCTCGAGGCGGCGGTGGACTGAGGGATGGAGTCGTTGCGCTGGGTGCTGGCGTCGCAGTCGCCGCGCAGGCGGGCGTTGATGCGATTGTTCGGGAAGCCATTCGAGGTGCATCCAGCGCAGATTGAGGAGCATCTGCCTGAGTTCACGGCGCGACCGGCGGCGCTGGGCAAGCGTCTGGCGCGGGCGAAAGCCGAAGCGGTCGCGCCCTGCTATTCGGACGCGCTGATTATCGCCGCCGATACGCTGGTGGTGATCGACGGGTGGGTGCTGGGCAAGCCCGCCGACGAACAGAAAGCATTCGAAATGCTCCGCCTGCTCTCAGGGCGAACCCACACGGTGATTACCGCACTGTGCCTGCTGCTGCGCCAGAACGGGCAAACCGTGCAAGTTGTGCAGGACGCTCCCCGCTCGCGCGTGACCTTCCGACCCCTCAGCGACGAGTGGATTCGCTGGTACCTCGCCACGGGCGAGCCGTTCGACAAGGCGGGCGCGTATGGCATTCAGGAATACGGCGCGTTGCTGATTGATAAAGTGCACGGGTGCTACTTTAATGTAGTGGGGCTGCCGCTGGCAACGCTGGCAACGCGGCTGGAGCAGCTGGGCGTGTGGACGCCCGACAACAGGTATAATCCCCAACGAGGTGCGACGAAGCCATGATTCGCTTTCCTGAGAATCCTGAGGCGTTCACCGACGCAATTGCCGAGCTGACCGAACGCCACCTGAACGCCGGACTGGCGAAGGTGCTGCGTTTCGCGGGCTTGGGCGTGGAGTGGTACGCCGAAGGCTGTTATATCTGGGACGCACAGGGACGCAAGTTTCTGGACTGTCTCGGCGGGTACGGCATGTTCGCGCTGGGGCATCGCCACCCCAAAGTGGTGGAGGCGGTGAAGCGGCAGCTGGACATGATGCCGATGCCGAGCAAGATTATGTTCAACGCGCCGCAGGCGCAGCTCGCCGAAAAACTGGCGCAGGTTCTGCCCGGCGATTTGCAATACACCTTCTTCTGCAACTCGGGCACAGAGGCAGTGGAGGGCGCGATTAAACTTGCCCGTAAAGCCACCGGGCGCGTGAAGATGATTAGCGCGGTGGGCAGCTATCACGGCAAGACGATGGGCAGCCTCTCCGCCAGCGGGCGCGAGGTGTACCGCAAGCCGTTCGACCCGCTGCTGCCGGGGTTTGTACATGTGCCGTTCGGCGACGCGGACGCCGTTGCGGCGCAGTTTGATGAACAGACCGCGGGCGTGATTATTGAGCCGATTCAGGGCGAGGGGGGCATCCGCATTCCACCCGACGACTATCTGCCCCGCCTGCGCGCGCTGTGCGACCGCTACAACGCCGTTCTTATCGTGGACGAGGTGCAGACGGGACTGGGGCGCACGGGCAAGCTCTGGGGCGTGGAGCATTCGGGCGTGCGCCCAGATGTTGTGACGCTGGCGAAGTCGCTCGGCGGCGGCGTGCTGCCCATCGGTTCTTTCTCTGCAGGAGCCGCGCTCTGGGAGGAGATGTTCGGCGAGAACCCCCTGCTGCACACCAGCACTTTCGGCGGCAACGAGCTCGCCTGCGCCGCAGGGTTGGCAACGCTGGAGGTCATCGAGCAAGAAGGGCTGGTGGAGAACGCGCAGCGCGTCGGCGAGCAACTCTTGCACGGGCTACGCCAAGTGCAGGCAGAGTACCCCGACTTCATTCAGGAAGTGCGCGGGCGCGGACTGATGATCGGCATCGAGTTCCACGAAGCCGACTTCGGCGAACTGACGATCACCAACATGATCCAGCGTGGCGTCATCGCCGCCTATACCCTCAATAACCCGAAAGTGATCCGCATGGAGCCGCCGCTGATTCTTACGGAGCAAGATGCCGAGTTCGCGCTCCAAGTGTTCGCTGAGTCGGTCGTCGCGGCGCGTGAGCTGGTGCAAGCGGTGCTGGCTTAGGGGTACTCCACATCGCCTTCCACCACCCAGTCCTCGCCGAGCTTGCGAATCGATACATTTTTGATGTGGGGCGCGTCGGCGACCTGCGCCACGCCCAGCCCCTCCAACGCTGTGCGCGCCTCCGCGCCGCCAATCAGCTTCGGCGCGTAAAAGTAGGCGATGCGATTCACCAGCTTCGCCTCCAGAAACGACGCCGCGACCTGTCCGCCGCCCTCCACCAAGATGCTGGAGACGCCGCGATACGCGAGATTCTCCACCACCTCCTCCACAGGCACGCGCGGCGGCTCGCTGGGATCCACATAAATCGGAACCGACTGCACGCCCAGCGAGCTGAGCAAATCCGCTTTCTTGGGCAT
>CALKLF010000108.1 GCA_937992175.1 uncultured Fimbriimonadales bacterium
GATGGCGTTCCCCCCATCGTCGTTGTACAGCGTACCTGCAAGGCGACGGCAGGAATGCCGTCGCACCATCCGCGCTTGGCGCGTTTCGGGGACGCTCTAACCTTTGAGGCACTTAAGTGCCTCTAATGTGAAAACGCCCTCTTTTGGTGCGATGGCGTTCCCCCCATCGTCGTTGTACAGCGTACCTGCAAGGCGACGGCAGGAATGCCGTCGCACCATCCGCGCTTGGCGCGTTTCGGGGACGCTCTAACCTTTGAGCGACTTAATACTGCCCCACGATGATATCCCCGTCATCGCTCACATCCCGTGCGATGCTCCACGGGCTGTTCAGCGTGTCGATATCTTGCAATCCGCTCTGTTCCGTCCATCGAAAGGCGTGGGCGATGTTGTTGGGGTACTCAGCGGTGGCGGCTTCCGCACGCCCCAGCGTCCCGCCCAACGCGCCCAGAAATTGCGTCCCCTCGCGTGCTGTCCAGCGAAACGCGACCATTTGCCCTAAATCGTTCATCGCATCGCCCACCACCACATTCCCGTCAGCGGAAACGCCGAACGCCTGGCTCCAGAACCCGTTGCGCGGGGCGATTGGCTCCATCGCGCCGTTCTGCCAGCGGAAGGTGCGATAGTCAAAATTCTGGTTGAACGCGAATCCGACGACGATGCTCCCGTCCGCCGAGACATCAGTTGCGCCGCTGTTGCGGTAGTTCAATACGCCCAGCCAGGTCAGGCTCTGCGCGGCGCACCATGACACGGAAAGCGCAAAAGCAAGGAGCAGGACGCGCCCTTTCCGAACACCGTTGTTGGTTGGCATGATTCCCTCCAGCGAACCGCCAACCTATTATAGCCCAGATTATGGATAAGTTGCGGGAACTCGTATTTTGTATAGCAGGAACTCCCCGTGAGTTGACGAATCTAGCCCCTGTCATGATGCGCTTCACGGAGCCGTTGTATTTGCTGCTATTGCCGATCTTATGGGGCTGGGTCTGGTGGACGGGTCGGCGTCTGCTGGGCGTGAGTCGGGGGCGGCGGCGCGTGATTCTCGCGTTGCGCATGCTACTTATCCTGCTAGTGGTGCTGGCGCTGGCGGGCTGGCAGGGCGTGCAGTCGCTGCGCAGCGTGTGTACGATTTTCGTGCTGGATCAGTCGGCGAGCGTTTCGGACGCGGGTCGTCAGGCGGCACGGGAGTACTTGCAGCAAGCCTTGCGCAACGCGCCCGACGATGTGCTCACCGGACTCGTGGCGTTCGGCGCGGAGCCGATGGTGGAGTGGCTGCCTGCGCCGCGTCGGGAACTCGGCGCGCTGTACGCCAAGCCGAACGCAGCAGGTACCGATATTGCGGGCGCGCTGCGCTTGGCGACGGCGATGTTCCCCGACGGCTACGCACGGCGCATCGTGCTGCTCACGGACGGCAACGAGACGCACGGCGACGCCTTCGCCGCCGCGCAGGTCGCCAGCGTGGAAGGAATCCCCATCGATGTCGTGACGCTGCCCGCAGGCAAAGCGGGCAACGACGCGCTGATTGAAGCCATCGAAGCCCCCAGCATCGCCAAAGTCGGCGAGCCGTACAATGTGCGCATCGTTGTGCAGTCGCAACGCCACGCTGAGGGCAAAATCACGCTTGACCGCGAAGGGACGCCCCTCAAAACCCTGCCTGTGAAACTCTCGCCCGGCGTGAACCTGATTACGACTACGCTCCGCGCAGACAAAGCCGGAGTCCAGCGCATCCGCGCCACACTGGATGCGCAGCCCGACAGCGACCCGCGCAACAATATCGGGCTTGCGCTGACCCGCGTGCAGGGCAAGCCCCATGTGCTGATTGCCGAAGGCAGGGCAGGCGCCAGCGAAGCGATTGCCCGCGCCCTGCAGGCGAACAATATCTCCGTGACGCGCGTGCGCGAAGGCAACTTCCCCGCCCGCGCTGAGATGCTGCTGGACTACGACGCGATTGTGTTCAACGATTTCCCCGCCACCGCGCTCAGCCCCCAGCAGATGGAAGCGGTCAAAAACGCCGTGCGCGATGGGGGTGTCGGCTTCGTGATGATAGGCGGCGCGCAGTCCTATCAGATGGGCGGCTACTACGGCACGCCAATCGCGGAGGTGCTGCCTGTGGACTTGGACATCAAGCACCGCCAGATCCAGCACGCGGCGACGGTGGTGCTGATTGTGGACGCTTCGGGCAGCATGAACGAGTATATCGGACCGCACAAGGTGGCGCACTTGGCGGCGGAGGCGTCCATCAAGACGCTGCAGATGCTGCGCCCGATTGACCGATTCGGCGTGATTATCAGCAGCCACGGCTCCGACTGGTTGTTGCCCGATTACGCCCGCTCGGGCTTCGACCCGTTCAGCTGCGATGGGCGGCAATTTCAGGGCTGTCATGGGCAGCGGGCAGGGCAGCCGCCGAGCGCGATTTTCCCCGCCAGTGAACGCGAGCCGATTATCGCCGTGCTGCAGAAGGTATACGGCACGGGGGGCGGGATTTTCGTGCGGGGCAGTCTGGAGATGGCGATGCGCGGCATGCTCACCGAGCCGCCCGACCGCGCCCGCCACATCATCATGCTCGCCGACGCCAGCGATTGCGACGAGCAAGAGGGCAGTCTTGAGCGCGCCAGCCAGCTGCGGGCGATGGGCGTGACGCTGAGCGTGGTGGCGTTCGGCGACGGTAAGGATACGGCGTTTCTCAAGAAACTGGCGCAGGTCGGCGGCGGGCAGTTCTATCAGACGCGCGACGCCGCCTCGCTCCCGCGCCTGTTCACTGCCGATGTGAGCGCGATGACCCGCAGCACCATCGAAGAGGGCGCGTTCACTCCCAAAGTGAACACCGCCGACGAACGCCTGCGCGAGGTGGACTGGTCGCGCACACCCGCGCTGCTGGCGTACAATCTGGTCTCGGATCGTCCCCTCGCGCAGGTGCTGATGCGTACCCATAAGGACGACCCGCTGCTGGCAGTGTGGCGCTACGGGCTGGGCACGGCGATTGCGTTCACTTCCGACGCGCAGCCGCGCTGGGCGCAACGCTGGATGGGCTGGCAGGGGTATTCTGTGTTCTGGACGCAGGTAATCCGCAGCGCGATGCGCCCCTCCGCGCAGCCGAATCTGGGGTTGACGGCGACCGTGCGCAACGGACAGGCGATTGTGGAGCTGCAGGCGTTCACTCCGCAGGGCGACCCCATCAACGGGTTGACTCCGCAGCTGGTGGTGGGTGCGCCGTCAGGCGAGCAGAGCCTGCTCACGATGAATATGGAGGGCGCGGGCAAATACATCGCGCAGTTCCCCATCCGCGAGCAGGGGCTGTATACGCTCAGCACGCAGGGCGACTTCGGCGCGGGGCGTCAGGCGACGCTGACCACTGCGTTAGCCGTGCCCTACCCGCTGGAGTATCGGTTCTATCGTGAGAACCGACCGTTGTTGGAGCGCATCGCGGCGCAGACGCGGGGGCGTGTGAACCCTGAACCCACGCGCGCCTACGACCCGCCGCCCGCCCCGCAACGCTTTACACGCGACTTGTGGACGCTTGCGCTGCTGCTGAGCCTGTTGCTGCTGATGGTGGACATCACCGTGCGGCGCGTGGTGATTACGATTCCCGAAGCGGTTGCCGCGCTGCTGGGCAGGTTGCGCCTGCGCCGCGCCCCGCGCCCCGCAACCGTGCAGGCGACCCAGCGTCTGCAGGCTGCCAAACAACGCGCAGGCGCGAAGCGCATCCCTGTCGGTGCGACGGCGTCCTCAGTGGCACGGGTGTCCCCGCCCGTGCAGGACAGCGTGGCACGGGCGTCCCCGCCCGCGCAAGACGCGCCCCCCGCCGACAATCAACGCTTCGGTGAGACGCCCAAGCCACAATCTGCTGACGAATCGGCGCAGCAAGACACGCTCGGACGACTGCTGAAAGTAAAGCAGCGCACCACAAAAGGTTAACCCGAACCGGTGCAGGAAGCGCGAACGCGGGAACTTTTCCAAACGCTTTCCCGTAGGAGTACCTATCCCCTTGCGCTGGCAGGGGGAACAGGAGTGCGGGGGAATCCGTCTCCACATACTTACCCACGGGTCGGAGGCTGACGGTTATCGTCTGATAAACGATTGCGCCGTCGCCGACTACTTATCCGCGGGTCGGACGGGGATGGTTATCGTTTGTCGGGTAAAGTCAGCCTGAACTGCTGACGGGGGTTCAATTCCCCTCCCCCGCCTCCTGAGTGGATAGATATCGAGATTCCTCGCTTCGCTCGGAATGACACCAGCGATTGCCGATTGTGCTTGTCATACCGAGGCAGCGAGGCGTCTTGAATCGAAATACAGGAGCGTGAAACGATGCGAATTCCAAGGCTACACATTCCGCGCACGATGACGACCCCCTTGCCGGGTCAGGAGCGCAACTATGCGGGCGGCTTCGCCTACCGACTGGAGCCGCGCCAGCAACTGGACAGGTTCCTGATTCTCGGAACGGAGGGCGGCACTTACTATGTATCGGAGCAGAAGCTGACGCTGGACAACGCGAGGGCGACGCTGGAGCTGCTGCACAGCGACCCTGCCTACGCGATTGAGCGCACGGCGGAAATCAGCGAGCAGGGACGCGCCTACAAGAACGACCCTGCGCTGTTCACGCTGGCGCTGGCGATGGAGATGGGCAAGCCCCAAACCCGCGCGCTCGCGTTGGGGGCGATGCCGCGAATCGTGCGCACGGGAACCCACCTGTTCACTTTCGTGGACTACATTACGCAACTGCGCGGCTGGGGACGCGGGCTTCGACGCGCCGTTGCCCAGTGGTACCTGCAGCGCGACCTGCGCGAACTGGCGTATCAGGTCACCAAGTACCAGCAGCGGGGCGGCTGGGCGCATCGCGACCTGTTGCGATTGGCGCATCCGAAGGCGGACACGCCTGAGCGCAACGCGCTGTTCCGCTACATCGTCGCGCGCGAGATTGCGCCCGAACTGCCCGACGAGACGCGGGCGTATCTGGAAGCCGTCGAGCAGTTGCGTCAACCCGATATAACGCCTGAGCGCGCCGCCGCGCTGATTCGTGCGCACGCGCTGCCGCGCGAGGTCGTGCCCACCGAGCTGCTCACTTACGCCGCCGTGTGGGACGCCTTGCTGCAGCAGATGCCGATGACCGCGCTGATTCGCAACCTGGCGACCATGACGCGCGTGGGGCTGCTGACTGAGACCAGCGACGCCACATGCCATGTCATCGCGCAGCTGACGAACGCCGAGCGGCTGCGCAAGGCGCGAGTCCACCCGTTGCAGGTTTTAGCAGCGCTGGTCACCTACAATCAGGGACGCGGCATGCGCGGACGCGGCGCGTGGACGCCCGTGCCCGCGATTGTGGACGCGCTGAATGAAGCGTTCTACGCGACCTTCGCGCACGTCGAGCCGACGGGCAAGCGCATCGTGCTGGCGCTGGACATCTCGGGATCGATGTGGATGGACTGGGTGAGCGGCATCGTTGGGCTGACGCCTGCCGAAGCGAGCGCTGCGCTGGCGTTGGTCACGCTGAACGCCGAGCCGCAGGCGCATGTAGTCGGCTTCAGCCACCAGCTAACGCCTCTGAAGCTGAAGCCAACTATGCGACTGGACGAGGCGATGGATTATCTGAGCAGCGTGCCTATGGGCGCTACCGACTGCGCCCTGCCGATGCTGTGGGCGTTGCAGAACCGCATCGAGGCAGACGCCTTCGTCATCTACACCGACTCGGAGACATGGTGGGGTGATGTGCATCCTTGCGAGGCGTTGTGGCGCTATCGCGAGGCGATGGGCGTCCCGGCGCGACTGGTCGTGGTCGGCATGCTGGCGAACCCGTTCAGCATCGCGCACCCCGACGACGCGGGCATGCTCGATGTGGTCGGCTTCGACCCGAACACGCCGAGCGCCCTCAGCGAGTTCGTGCAGGGGCGGTTCTGATCCCGTAGCGTCGGCGTCCCCGCCGACGCTACGGCGCTAACACATCGATGACCCCCTGCATATCGCGGATTAAGTCGTCGGGGTTCTCCAGCCCGACATAGACGCGGAACAGCCACGGCGCTTTACCCTGCGCGTCCGCCTCGCCCTGCGCCCAGCCCAGCAGCAGGCTCTCGTAGCCGCCCCAACTGCACCCGAATCGGAACAGGCGTAGTCGCTCTGCAAACGCATAGGCATGCTCCTCAGTGATGGGGAAGGTCTCGAAGCTGAACAGACTGCTGTAGCCGCGCATTTGCGCGCGCGCCAGCGCGTGTTGTGGATGACTGGGCAAACCCGGATGATTAACCTTCGCAATCGGGGATTGCGCCGCCAGCCACTCGGCGACCTGCAACCCGCTCTTGTGAGCGCGCTCCATCCGCATCGGCAGCGTGCGCAGCCCGCGCAGCAGCAGCCAACCGCCAAACGGCTCCAGAATCCCACCCAGCAGCTCGCGCGTCTGGCGGACCCGCTCGATGAGTTCCCTGCGCCCTGCCACGACGCCCGCAAGCAGATCGCTGTGCCCGCCGAGATACTTGCTCGCGCTATGCAACACAAGGTCTACGCCCAGCGCATGGGGGTTCTGAAAGATGGGCGTCGCCCAGCTGTTGTCGCACAGCGTGAGAATCCCGCGCGCCCGCGCCAGCTCGCTCACAGCGCGCAGGTCTTGCAGGCGAAAATAAAGGCTGGAGGGGCTTTCAAGATAGATAAGGCGCGTGTCGGGCTGAATTGCCTGCTCAAACTCCTCCACGCACTCGCCCGAGACGAAGGTCGTCTGCACGCCGTAGCGCGTCAACCACGATTCCAGCAGCGTGCGCGTCGGGGGATAGGCAGTGTCTACGCAAATTACATGCGCCCCACTCCCAGCGAAGGTGAGAATTGCGGACGCAATCGCCGCCATGCCCGAACCAAAACAGAGTGCGTCCTCCGTGCCCTCCAGCGCAGCGAGTTTCTGCTCCGCAAGGCGCACTGTGGGATTGTCGTTGCGCGTATAGGTGTAGCCGAACTCGTTGCGCCCTTGCTGGGCGTTGCGCTCGCGCAGCGCGCGGGCAGTGAACAGCGAGGTCTGCATAATCGGCGGCGTCACGGAGCCATACGGAAACGGCTCCTCCTCGCCTAAATGTTGTAATAGCGTCTCCAACGAGAACTCTTGCTGCATCGCCTCGCCAAGAGTGTACCCCTTTCTGACAGAGCGGGGCAAGAGGAACCTCCTCTGCCTCCCCTCGTGTTTCCGTAGCATTTTTTGCGGAAAGCTTTGCAACTTGGGCTATAATATCAGAGGGGTAGCGAAATGAGAGGCAATCAAGCGACCGTTCGAGTGATAGGATGGATCCTTGCGCTGATCCTGCTGACAGGGCTGGTTCGAGATTCTTTTGCGCGGCGGCTGGAGCCGGCTGCGCCGCCCGTGCAGAGCAGCTACGCCAGTCGGCTCGTGTTTCTGCTGTTTAATGTGCTGACGGTAGATACAGCGCAACGCGACCTGTTGGGCAGTCTCGGCTCCAGCCAGGCGACGATTACGAACTGCCGTTGCCGTGCGCTATAGAAATCGCTATTTCCTGCCTGTGGTGCAGGCGCAAGGAAGCGCGAACTACGCTCGCCCTCTCTACGATTACTCGACAAGTTTAGTCGGTCTCGTGCCCTTTCTATACGGTCTCCAGCGAGTAGGCGTGCGCCCTCGCTACCCCGCCGTGCTGACGCTGGATCTGGATCACCCTGTGGAGGCGCGCACTACAACCCCGCCGCTGGGGCTGACGGAGACCAACCTCTGGGAGGGCTACCGAGAGACGCTCTGGTATCTCTATAAGTTCTGCCATGCGACAGGGCTTGCAGTGCAGATGGGGATACGAACAGGCTATCGCTATTTTCCTGGGATGCAGAGCGGGCACTGGAATCTGCTCCACAACACTGCTATTCCTGCCTCAGTGCGCGAGCGTGCCTGGTGGATGCACCAGCTGCTGCTGCGTGGACAGGCGGAAGGCGTGTTCCTCTGTACCTCGCATGACCACAAGACCCCGCCAGGCAGCTTCAACATGGCGAATCAGACCGACTGGATTCGTCACACAGGCGGTGAGTTCGGCGCACCCCGAAGCGTGCCCGTCGAGCATGGGAAAGTGATTCTGCACGAGGTTGCGCCCGAATGGATCAAACAACAGCAGCCGCATTATGCATTTACCTGCAACGATCTGATTTATCTGGATTTCAGTCCCCGCATGTCTGGTGCCGGGCAGGCGATTAACCCGATACGGCACAACAGCCACTGGTTCGCGAAGATGTGGGTGGAGTTTCAGATGGAGGAGATGCGCGCGTTGGGCTTCAGCGACTGCTACGGCGGGGAGAAGTGTCGCTATATCAACCCGGCGCATAACGCGCTGGGCGGAATCCACTTCGCCCGCGCATACTACGAGGCAGGCGTGCGCGCCCATCGCTGCACCAGCGTCATCGCGGAAGACCGCAGCTTCAGCCGAATCCACACTTATCGCGCCGACCCGCGCTTCTGGGAGTGCGAAGGGATTGCCTTAATCCCCTCCTATCCGATTGACCCTGTGTTTTCAGGCGCATACTCCTATGGCTTGTTCGACCCACGCACGCGCGACAACGGAACGGGAAGCCCCATTAGTCAATGCGTCGTGTCTCACTGGGCGTTGGAGCTGACGCCAGGCGAGATTTCGATGCTTTACATTAGTAATCCTCAAGCCGCGCTGCAAAAAGCCTACCGTCGCTATGTCGGCTCTATCACGGATGTGTGGTTGAGCCTCGCGTTGCGTCATCTGGGGTTGACTTACATTCACCCGCGCGCTTACATTGCGTTAGACCCCCGCGCCCCCACAGCGCCTGCGCTCGCGAACGGGTGGTACGGCGCGTACCGACAGTTCGAGTCGCAAGACGGCGTGATGAACCACTTCAATCAGGTCGTGGAGCAGCTGGAGAACATGGCGCGGCTGGCGCGGACGCTGCGCCACTTTGTGCGTTTCGGTAGCATCGCCGATGTGCGTGAATGGCGCGAGCGCGTTGAAACCAGCCTGCGCTAACAGGTATACTTATTGTGTATCCAGCCCATCTTGTGGCAGGGAGGCATACGAAATCTATGGCGGTCAAGCGAAAATCAGGCAAAACCGAAACGCCCACTATGGAGCCGATTGAAACGCAGGGCGTGGAGGTCATCGGGGAAGCGACCAACGGACTGAGCAGCGCAGTGGAGGGCGAGTATACCGCCGAGCAACTCACGGTTCTCAAAGGCTTGGAAGCCGTGCGCCGACGCCCCGCGATGTATATCGGCGATACGGGCGCGCGCGGATTGCACCACCTCTTTGTGGAAGTGTTAGACAACTCGGTCGACGAGGCGCTCGCGGGGCACTGCGACCATATCGATGTGATTCTGCACAAAGACCAGAGCGTGTCGGTCATCGACAACGGGCGCGGCATCCCCGTCGATATTCACCCTGAGGAAGGTCGCCCTGGCGTGGAAGTGGTGATGACCACGCTGCACGCAGGCGGCAAGTTCGGCGGCGGCGGCTATCGCGTATCGGGCGGTCTGCACGGCGTGGGCGTGTCGGTGGTGAATGCGCTTTCAGAATGGCTGGAGGTCACCGTCGCGCGCGACGGCTACCTGCATTATCAGAAGTATGAGCGCGGCGTGCCAGTTGCGCCCCTCAAGAAACTCAAACCCACCAACAAACGCGGCACAACTGTCCGATTCCTCGCTGACCGCGAAATCTTCGGCGACTATCGCTACGACCCCAACTTCTTCATCAAACGACTGCGCGAACTGGCGTACCTGAACCCGAATGTGGTGTTCACCTTCACCGACGAGCTGAATGATAAGCCGAAACAGACCTTCAAGTTCAGCAAGGGCATCGCGCAGCTCGTGGAGGAACTGAACGAAACCAAAGACCCCATCCACAAGGTGGTCTACTTCCGCAACGCCCGCGAAGAGACGGAGGTAGAAGTCGCCCTACAGTATCACACGGGCTATCAGGAGACGCTGCTCTCCTACGCGAACAACATCCACACGGTGGAAGGCGGCACGCACCTGTCGGGCTTCAAGACCGCGCTGACCCGTGTAATTAATCAATACGCGCGCAAGGCGGGGCTGCTGAAGGATAAAGACCCGAACTTCACGGGCGATGATGTGCTGGAGGGCTTGACCGCCGTGATTGCCGTCAAGCTGCTGCACCCGCAGTTTGAAGGGCAGACGAAGACCAAGCTGGGCAACCTCGAGGTGCAGGGGCTGGTGAACTCCATCGTGGGCGAGGCGTTCAGCGAGTATTTAGAGCGCAACCCATCAGTGGCGCGCAAGATTGTGGAGAAGGCGCTCACGGCGCAGCGCGCCCGTGAAGCCGCCCGCCGCGCCGCCGAACTCGTCAAACGCCAGAGCGCGCTCGACAGCGGCTCGCTGCCCGGTAAACTCGCCGACTGCACCGAGCGCGACCCCAGCAAGTGCGAGTTGTTCCTCGTGGAGGGCGACTCGGCGGGCGGCTCGGCAAAGATGGGACGCGACCGCCGATTCCAGGCGGTGCTGCCCCTGCGCGGCAAGATTCTGAATGTGGAGAAAGCCCGACTCGATAAAGCCCTCGAAAACGAGGAAATCCGCTCGCTGATTACCGCGCTTGGCACCGGAATCAGCCTCGACTCCAACGGCAACCTCAGCAGCGGGGAGTCCGATAGTCGGTTTGATATTTCTAAATTGCGTTATCATCGTATAGTGGTGATGACCGACGCCGATGTCGATGGCGAACACATCCGCACCCTGCTTCTGACCTTCTTCTTCCGCTACATGCGCCCGCTCATCGAGAACGGGCATGTCTATATTGCGCAGCCGCCCCTGTTCCGCGTGCGCGCGGGCAAGGACGAGCAATACTACGCCAAGGACGAGCAGGAGCTGGAGGAAATCCTTAAGAAAATCAAGAAGAAGAATGTGCAGGTCACACGCTTCAAAGGGTTGGGCGAAATGAACGCCGAAGACCTCGCCGATACGACGATGGATCCCGAAAAGCGCGTGATTGTGCAGGTGCAGCTTGAGGACGCGATGGAGGCGGAGCGCATCTTCAGTATCCTGATGGGCGATAAGGTGGAGCCGCGGCGCAAGTTCATCGAAGAACACGCCAAAGAGACCACCGACATCGACTGGCACTGCTAAACCGCGCCGCCCGCGGCTGGAACTCTACCCACGCAACATGGTGTATAATAGACATATGAGCCGTAGGGGGAGCCAACTATGATAGGGCGTCGCGTGTTTGGCATCGAGACCGAGTTCGGATGCTTCGTGCGGGACGAGCGCGTGGGCACTGCCGAGACTGTCGTGGAAGCCGTCAAGAACTACGTGTTCCACAAAGCCCGACTGGGACTGATTGACCTGACCGCCCGCGACGAAGCGTTCGAGCCTGCTCGCAGCGGCGGTTTTTTGATCAACGGCGGACGCCTCTATATTGACGCCGTCGGCAGCCATCTGGAGTACGCCACGCCCGAATGCGCCAGCCTGTTCGATATCGTCGCCCACGAGAAAGCGGGACAGCGCATCATCTACAACACGCTCAAACAGATGAACTGGGACGAGCGCGTCAGTTTCCACAATAATAATGTCGACCACTTCGCTGGGCACACTTTCGGCTGCCACGAGAACTATCTGGTACGCACGGACGACCGCCTGCCCAGCGACTGGCATAAGCTGGTATTGCCGTTCCTGACCACGCGGCAGATTTTCGCAGGCGCAGGGCGCGTCGGCGGACACCGACTCGAACACGCGGGCTTCCGCCCCTCGCTCTCCGAGGTTGCTGACCACCCCATCGACTTCATCTGGGTCTCTAATGTCTATAATGTGGAACCTGACCCCACCGTGCAGTATCAGCTCTCGCAACGCGCCGACCACATCGTGCGCGAGAACGCCTCGCGTGTGCGCTTCAACCGCGCGATTATCAACCCCAAATGGGACAGCGTGTACGGCTATCAAAACTATCAGCGGCTGCACCTGCTGTTCGGCGAGGGCAACATGAGCGAGTATGCCGCCGCGCTGAAAATCGGTACGACCTGCCTCGTGTTAGACCTCGCCGAAGCCCGCGCCATTCCGAACTGGCTCCGCCTGCAAGACGCGCTGCACACACTCAAAAGCATCTCGCGCGACCCCACCCGTAAATGGATGGTGACCATGCTCGACGGCAGCACGATTTCGGCGATTGACCTGCAACGCGCCTACCTTCAGCTCGCGCAGAAACGCTTCGCAGGGCGCGACCCTGAAACCGACTGGGTGCTGCAGGAGTGGGAATATGTGCTGGACACCTTAGAGACCGACCCCGAAAAGCTGGAAGACCGCCTCGACTGGCTGATTAAGCTCAAAATCCTGCGCCAGTATATGGAAGATACGGGCGCGCAGTGGGGCGACGACGCGCTGCACTCCATCGATCTGGAGTATCACAACATCAACCCCGAACAGGGGCTTTACTACGCAATGCAGCAGATGGGCGAGGTCATGCGCGTGGTGGACGATGTGCAGATTGACGCGGGGATTACCACGCCTCCCGCCGACACTCGCGCGAGCGCGCGCGGCTTTGTCATCAAGAAACTCGCCGAGCGACGCTACAACCGCTACTACATCGACTGGGATATTGTGTATGTGGATCGCAATCGCCAGGTGGACATGCGCGACCCGTTCAACACCTACACACGCGAGGCGGAGCGGTTCGTGATTATGTTGTGAGTAGGCTCAGGGTCGTTTGCGGATTCGGCGTCCTTTATATCTAAATCTCCGAGGCTCGCATGCGTTTTCCGAACGCAGAATAAGCATGTGCTATAATACACACGATGAAACGGCTGAACTTCACACTCGATGAAGCGACCATACAACTATTGAATCAGATTGCTAACCAGTATTACTACGGCAACAAGTCGCAAGCAGTGCGCGCGGCGGTTGAATCGCTGGCAGCGCATTTAGGACACGAAGGTTGGGTTGTGGCGGGTTTCGTGCCTGTTTCGGTCGATTCCGATTCGGAGTGCCACACCTGTCATCGCCATTTTGGCGCGGGGGAGACGCTTTACCGCCCTGTCTTTCGCAAAGGGCGCGCCCACAACGCTCTGCAGCAACTCCCCCGTGAACAGTGGCTGGAGTGCAGCGACTGCGCGCAGATACTGGCGACAGAGAGTTGAGCGCGCGACTGCACTCAGTACGACATGACTTTCGTGTTGGACGCCATCTGGATTTCGAGGGTCTCGCGCGAACCTTCGATGACGCCGTCAATCCAGTCGGCGGGCGGCTTGAGACCAGCGCGGCGGCTGCATGGTGTACACACATAAACCTTCGCGCCGCGCGCCATCAGCGACTTGAGCTGCTCCTGCGCCTTTGCCAGATCTGCGGGTGGCTCCTTCTGCGCTACATGTACACCCCGCACATTCAGAAACACCACCACATCATAACCCAAGTCGCGGGCTTGCGAGGCGTAGTTCAACGCCATCTCGTTGTTCCATGCGTCATCAGTCGTCAAGTTCAGAAACAGCGTGCCGTCGCGCTTACTGCCTTGTGCATTCAACCATACAAGGCTTACAGCCAGCGCCAGCGCCAACAATCCAATCCAGCGTGTTGCGTTTCGCATCGTCGTTCCCTCCTGCTTAGTTAGAGGCAGTGTGTAGCTCATAGGTATCATACCCAACAAATTGCGGGGTTCGCAGGGTATAATACGCATTAGTGCGTATTCGCGTCTTATGCCTATGAAACCGATAGCGAAAGGGTTTTCCCTAATTGAGTTGTTGGTTGTCGTCGCGATAATCTCGATCTGGCGGCAATCCTGTTTCCCGTGTTCGCGCGTGCGCGGGAGAAGGCGCGCCAAACCACCTGTCTGTCCAACCAACGGCAGATGGGGCTGGCAGTGCTGATGTACGCGCACGACTACGACGAGACCTTACCGCCCAGTCAACATCTTGGCGCGGGTGGTGTGTTCCCGTTGCTAATGCCGCACACCAGAGCGGGGTTGTTATACCGCTGCCCTTCCGACCCCAGTGTGAACTTCGAGCGTCCGCTGCCGGGCTACCCAACCGACTATGTGCGCAAAACCTCCTACGGCATCAACTACTGGATGACGCCCAAATACGGCGCGTACCGCACTCTGGACTGCAGCGGATACATCACCTTGGCTTCGATTCGCACGCCGTCGGAGACCATTTACATCGCCGAGATGAAAGAGAACCTGCTGTGGGATCACTTCCACCCTTCCATGTGGCCCCTCAGCGTCGACGACCCGTTCAACAACCCCTGCGGACTGATTGACCCTGCAGAGGAGTTAGCCCAGATCTGGCACAACGGCGGTGCGAACTACCTGTTCATCGACGGACACGCCCGCTGGATGCGCTTCAAGCAAACCTGGTCGCTGGAAGTGAACTGGAACTTG
>CALKLF010000109.1 GCA_937992175.1 uncultured Fimbriimonadales bacterium
CGAAAAACGCTTCGAGTTGGTGGAGATTCCTCGCCTTCGGCTCGGAATGACAGGGGTTGCGCTCCGAGTGTCCCTTGTCATGCCGAGCGGAGCGAGGCATCTCAAACACTGACGCCCCCGATTTTTCGAACACCCTCAGGGGGCAAGCCCTGATTCACTGTAGTTTCGCCTCCAACCTACCGAAAATACCTATTGTGAGCGTGTTAGAGATTCGCACGGCGGGCGGGGTGGACGACTGGCGACTGCTGCGCTGGACAGACGCGGGGGGCGACCCGCTGCCGCTGGAACCCCCAAGCGCTGGCGTGTCTGCATGCCTACCCCCGTCGCCGTTCGGCGTCGCCTACCCGGTCGCGCTGCGAGGCATAGGGCGCGTTTACCTCTGGGCGGATGGTTTTACGGCGCGAACCCCGACGATTCTCGTGGAGCGTGAGCTTGCGCAACGCTATCTCAAAGCGGCGAATGCGCTCGTCAGGCAATACGCGCGTCGGGGCGCGCCGCTCGAAGAGGTTCAGAACTGCCTGCAGCAGGCGCAGAGCTTAGCCAGTAGCCAGCAGTGGCTGGAGTGCCTCGCCGAGAGCGTATCGGCGACGGAACGCGGAGTGGTCAGCGTCGCCCGCACTCGGATTCAGCGTATGCGTGGACGCACTGCCTTTCTCTGGGGAGTCCGCGCAGGATGTGCCAACACCGCGCACGCCGCGCTGGAGCGACTTGGACATCCGCTGAACCTGATTCATCTCGATTTCAAATCGCCTTCAACGGATTGGAACGCCGTTATCCAGCGAGCGCAAAGCGGACGGATGGCGATTGCTGCGAGCATCACAAACAGCAACCCCCCTCACCCGCTCACCGACGATTTGCGAAATCTCATAAGCCACTATCGGGGACAGGTTCGCTACTGGACGCTCGCCTCTTGCGACAACGGGTTGGATGTTCCAGGAGCCTCTCCCTCCCCGCTTGTGGAACTCTGCGAGGCAGCCCGTGCGATCGACTTTGGCGTCGTGCGACTGCTAAGGGGCGTCCATAGTTTCCACGGACAGCTCAGCGCGTACCCCGCTCTGGAGCGATGCGTGGAAATGAGCGTCCCCTTCGAAGCCGTGCATTTCGAATGGCGCTGGTACGATGGGACGCTGTACGACTTAGACCAGTTGCTGGAACGCTACGGCGAGCTGGGCAAGCCGATTCATCTGGAGCTGAGCCTGCCGCCCGAGGGGGGTTATGAGGTCTTCACGCGCGACGAGCCATCGCAGTGGCTGGAGGCGGCGTGTCTTGTTGCGCTCAGCAAGCCCTATGTCGTGACGCTGCGTCTCCCCTTAACGGCAAGCGCAAGCAGCGCGGGGTTAGCAACCGAGAAGGGTCAGCCCAGCGCATTCTGGGAAACCGTTCGTGAGATTGCAGTGTGGAATCAGGGCATCCAAGAGCGATAAGCCGCTCCCCTCGCGTCTACTCCAGCTTACCGACAGCGTCTGCGATTCGCTCTATGCCCGCCTGGATAATCGCCTCAGAGGTCGCATAGGAGAGACGGAGGTAGCCCGGCGCGCAGAACCCCTCGCCAGGGACAGTCGCTACCCCCACCACGCGCAGCAAAAACTCCGCGACATCCGCTGACGATTCGAGCGCATGCCCCTTATAGCGTCGCCCCAGCAACGGTCGTACACTGGCATACACATAAAACGCCCCGCGCGGCGTCCAGCACTGGATACCGTTAATGCCATTCAACCCGTCCACCATCAGCCGTCGGCGACGGTCAAAGGTCGCGCGCACGGAGTCGTACCACTGGGAATCGGCGTTTTGGAGCGCGGCAAGCGCAGCATGCTGCGCAATCGTGCAGGCATTGGAGGTCATCTGATCCTGCAAACGGCTCACAGCGCGTGCGACTTCTGGCGGCGCGCCCAGATACCCGATTCGCCAGCCTGTCATCGCGAAACTTTTCGACACGCCGTTTACGGTAATCGTGCGGTTCAATACTTCCTTGCTCAGTGCGCCGATGCTCTCGTGCGTGTAGCCGTCATAGGTCAGATGCTCATAAATCTCGTCGGCGACAATCCACAGGTCGTGTGTGAGCGCGAGCGAGGCGATTTCCTTAAGCTGCCGCCTGCCGAACACGGCGCCTGTGGGGTTACAGGGCGTGTTCAGCACAATCGCCTTCGTGCGCTTCGTAATGGCGCGCCGGAGCGCGTCGTGGTCGGGCATGAAGTCGGTCGTTTCGTCGGCGGGCACGAATACGGGCGTCGCGCCCATCAGTTTCACCTGCTCCGGGTACGACACCCAGCACGGCGTGGGGATAATCACTTCATCGCCCGGGTTTAAAATCGCCATAAACACCCCAAACAGCGAGTGCTTCGCGCCGCAGGAGACCACAATCTGGTCGGGCGCGTAGCGCAGTGCGTTCTCGCGTTCGAACTTCTCGCTGATGGCTTCGCGGAGGGGCAGGATCCCGGGCGTCGGCGTATATTTGGTATAACCCGCATGAATCGCTTCCAGTGCGCCCGTTTTGGCAAAGTCGGGGGTATCAAAGTCGGGTTCGCCTGCTGTGAAGCTCAATACATCTACGCCCTGCCGTCGCAGCTCCTGCGCCTGCGCCGTGAGCGCGAGGGTCGGCGACGGCTGCGCCTGACGCGCCCGTTCCGAAAGCAACCTGTGCATCGCGCTATAGAGGATACCCTGAGCGCGTTGTGCGGGTATACCTATCCAGGAGGGTCTGCAATCCGCTATTTAGCCGTTGATCCAGGCACTCACAAAGCTGGCGTCGCCGTCGCCGAGTACGACGGGGGCGAGTGGCAGGTGCTGTTTCGCGCGATTCCGCCGTTGGAGCAGCTGCAAGAAACGCTGGAGCAGTGCATTACCCAGCACGCACCCCAGCGATTTCTGGTCGGGGCAGGCACAGGCGCAAAACGCCTGCTCTCCCAGCTGCATCAGTGGTTCCCCGACATTCGCTGGGAGTCGGTCGAGGAGCGCGACACGACTCTGCAAGCGCGGGAACTCTATTTCCGCTATCATCCCCCGCGCGGCTGGCGACGCCTGCTGCCCAGAGGCATGCGCATCCCCCCAGAACCCTACGACGATTACGCCGCGCTGGCGCTCATCCATCGTGCAGCGCAAGAGTAGCGGGGAGGAAACTGGGTATCCTCTATACAGGAGGAGCCCGCCTATGCAGAACCCGCTCGTTGAAGCGCCTGAGTTGCTACCGCAAGAGTTCGTCCCGCACGCGCTGACGCCCGAACAGGTCGCAGAGCAGCTGCAAACCAGTGAGCAGGGGCTGAGCCTGCGTGAGGCGAAGGAACGCCTGCAGCAGTACGGCTATAATGAAATCGAGCCAATCAAGCCCGTCAGTGTGTTCCAGCTCATTCTGCATCAGTTCCAGAGTCCCCTGATTTACATCTTGCTGGCGGCGGCGGTCGTCACGCTGCTGCTGGGCGAGTATATCGACACGGGCGTCATCGCCGCGGTGCTGATTCTGAACGCCACGATTGGCTTTATCCAGGAGTATCGCGCGGAGAAGTCGGTGCGCGCGCTGATGCAACTCACCGCCCCGCACGCGCTGGTCATCCGCGAAGGCAAAGAGTATGATATCGAAAGTCGCGAGCTGGTTCCGGGCGATGTGGTGCTGTTGGAATCGGGCGTGCGCGTGCCCGCCGACATCAGGCTGTTTCAGGCGACGGCGTTGCAGGTGGACGAGTCGCTGCTGACGGGGGAGTCTGTGCCTGTGTATAAGCAGGTCGCGCCCGTGCCTGCGGAGACGCCCGTCGCCGACCGCGCGAATATGCTCTACTCGGGCGCGATTGTGGTGTCAGGACGTGGGCGGGGCTATGTGGTGGCAACGGGCGAGCGCACGGAGCTGGGCAAGATTGCGGGCAGGATGCGCGAGCAGCGCGTCGATGAGACTCCCCTGCAGCAGCGCATGCGTCGCTTTGCGCATATCGTCGGAATCGTAATCGGAATCAGCTGTGCGGTCATCTTCGCGCTGGGGTTGGCGCTGGGCAACAGCGTGGTGGATATGTTCAAGGTCATCGTGGGCGTCGCCGTCGCCGCGATTCCCGAAGGCTTGCCGATTGTACTGACCATCACGCTCGCCCTGCGCGTGAGCGCGATGGCGAAACGCAACGCGCTCGTGCGCCGTCTGCACGCCGTCGAAACGCTTGGTAGCACGACCGTGATCGGCTCCGACAAAACGGGCACGCTCACCGAGAACCGCATGACCGTGCAGGAATACTGGACAGCGGGCGAGTGGTACCGAATCAGCGAGCTGGAACAGGAGGAGGTTCCCCGTGACGACGAGCATCCGTTCGTACTGGCGTTGCTGACCTCCGTGTTAACGAACGAGGCGCAGGTGCGGCGCATTAGCGAGGATGAATACGAGATTCACGGCGACCCGACGGAGGCGGCGCTGCTGATTGCTGCGCTCAAGGCGGGCTTCCATCACGACGAGTGGCGCGCGCGCCATCCCATGGTCGGCGAAATCCCGTTCGAGCCGGAGTTGCAATACTCCGCCAGTATACGCGAGCGCGGCGATGAACACTGGATGTTCGTGAAGGGCGCGCCCGAGCGCGTGATGCGCATGGCGACGCGCTGGCTGACCCCCGATGGCGAGCTGCCGTTAGACGCCGACGCGCAAGAGGAAATCCTGAGCCACGCGCACAGCATGGCAGGGCGCGGATTGCGCGTGCTGGGTTTGGCGTACCGCCGCTGCCCGGAGCGCATCGAGACGCGCACGGGTGTGCCAGAGCCGTCGGAGCTGGTGTTCATCGGGCTGGTGGGGATGATGGATCCTCCGCGCCGCGGCGTACTGGAAGCCATCGACGAGTGCCATCAGGCGGGCATTCGCGTGCTGATGATTACGGGCGACCACGCCGCCACCGCCCGCGCCATCGCTGCACAACTCCACATCGCCCCGCCCAACGCCGAGGTGATTACGGGCGTGGACATGGAGCGTATAACGGACGAGGAGCTACGCGAGCGCGTGCGCACCGTGAATGTGTTCGCCCGCGTCTCGCCCGAGCATAAGCTGCGCGTGGTGCGCGCGTTGCAAGCGAACGGCGAGACGGTCGCCGTGACGGGCGATGGGGTGAACGATGCGCCCGCGCTCAAAGCCGCCGATGTCGGCGTCGCGATGGGCAAGAGCGGCACCGATGTCGCCCGCGAAGCCGCCGACATCGTGCTGGCGGACGACAACTTCGTCAGCATCCGCAACGCCGTCGATGAGGGGCGCGTCGCCTTCAAAAATGTGCGCAATGCCACCTTCTTTCTCATCTCGACGGGCGCAGGCTCCATCTTGATGTTCCTGTTCGCCGTGCTGCTGGGCATGCCGATGCCGATGTTGCCTGCGCAGCTGCTGTGGCTGAACCTGGTCACGAACGGTCTGCAGGATGTGGCGATGGCGTTCGAGCCGGGCGACAAGAGCATCATGCGTCAGCCGCCCCGCCCGCGCAACGAGGGGATTATCTCGAACCTGCTCTGGGAGCGCACGGCGATTGTGGGGCTGCTAATAGGCGGCGCAGGGCTGTGGCTGTTTATGTACGAGTACGAATCTACCGGCTCGCTCACACGGGCGCAGACCGTCGCGCTAACGACGATGGTGCTGTTTCAGAACTTCCATGTGGGCAACTCGCGTTCCGAGTTCCGCTCGGCGTTCCTGCTCAGCCCGCTGCGCAACCCATTTCTGCTGATTGCGGCGCTTTCTGCGCTTAGCATTCACGCGCTCGCGCTCTATCTGCCGATTACCCAGTTCATTCTGCGCGTGGAGCCAATCGAGCTGGAGGCGTGGCTGCGCAGCGTGCTGGTCGCGCTCAGCGTGGTGGTCGTGGTGGAGGCGCATAAATGGATACGGAACCCGAAGCTGGCGCGGGCGGGGATTTAGAGGCGCGTCCATCGCGTCGCTGTCTCCTACAATAGACGAGCTTTTGGAAAGCAGGTATACTCTACCTACCTGCAACGAAGGAGGTTGGAACCATGCAAGACATCATGCCAATTCGGCGCATCGACCATGTGCGCTTTTTCGTGAGCAACGCCAAGCAAGCGGCGTACTACTACCGCACGCTGTTTGGATTCGATGTGGTCGCCTACTCCGGACTGGAGACAGGCAACCGACAGGAAGCAAGCTATGTGCTGCAGCAGAACGAAATCCGCTTTGTGCTGACCGCCCCCTACAAGCAAGACCATCCTCTGTCGCAGTGGCTGGTAAAACACGGCGATGGCGTGCGCGATATCGCTTTTGAGGTAGATGATGTGGAGCGCGCCTACAGCGAAGCCGTGCGGCGAGGGGCGCAAGGCGCGTTAGAGCCGACTGTCCTCAAAGACGACGACGGCGAGGTGCATCTGGCGGCAATTCACACCTACGGCGATGTGATCCACTCGTTCGTGAACCGCGACCGCTATAAGGGAACCTTCATGCCCGGCTTCAGGGAGTTGTTTATCCCCGGCGAATCGATCGGCGTGAAAGAGATCGACCACATCGTGGGCAATGTGGAGCTGGGCAAGATGAATCACTGGGTCGATTTCTATCGCGAGATTATGGGGTTTGACCTGCTGGTGCATTTCTCTGACGACGACATCAGCACCGAGTATTCCGCGCTGATGTCTAAAGTGGTGCAGGACGGACGCGGGAAGATTAAGTTGCCCATCAACGAGCCAGCGGAGGGACGGCGCAAATCCCAGATTGAAGAGTATCTGGAATATAACGCGGGTCCGGGCGTGCAGCACATCGCGCTGCTAACGGACGATATCATCAACACGGTTCGCCACCTGAAGGCGCGCGGGATGCAGTTTATCTATGTGCCGCAGACCTACTACGAGGAAGTGCCTGACCGAGTGGGGCAGATCGAGGAGGATCTGCGCACCATCGCCGAGCTGGGCATCCTAGTCGACCGTGACGAAGAAGGTTACCTGTTGCAGACCTTCACGAAGACAGTACAGGATCGCCCGACACTGTTTTTCGAGGTGATTGAGCGGCACGGTTCACGCGGATTCGGCAAAGGCAACTTCAAAGCGCTGTTTGAAGCTATCGAGCGCGAGCAGGCGTTGCGTGGGAACCTGTGAGAGCCTGATATACTCTTGATAGGTGAATCCCCGCGCGGCGTGCAGCGCTGACTGCACGCCGCCGACGCCCGAAAGCGGACGGCGAGTAGCAGGGAAACTCGCGCGTCTAACGAATTGGGAGCCTGATATGCGAAGGATATTCTGGGCGTTAATGCTGGGTCTCATCGGGGCGGCGGTATGGGCGCAGACGCCTGCGGCGATGTGGCGATTCTTTGGCAACCCTGCGCCGAACAACCCCGCGCTGCCCGGCGTGGGCAAACAGACGATTTACTACCCCTGTCTGAACCGCCTCTATGCCGTCAATTTTGAAGACGGGACGCTGAAGTGGCAGTACCCTGCCGACGCGCCCCTCAACACCACGATTATTGGGCAGCCGGTGGAAGGCGAGGGGCTGGTCTACATCGGTATGAACAACGGGAATGTGATGGCGCTCGATACCGAGACGGGCAGTCTGCGCTGGGTGTTCACCGCGGACAGCGCACCCACAGCGCGTCCGCTGCTGGAAGACGGTGTGCTTTACATCGGCACGGGGCGCGGGGAGGTCTATGCGCTCAACGCCCGCTCGGGCGAGCCGCTCTGGCGTGAACCCTATCGCGCCGACGATTACATCGCGGGCAAACTAATCAAAGAGGGTGAGACGCTCATCTTCGGCACGAACGGTGGGTTCGTCCATGCAGTGAACACCGCTGGCGGACGCCGACGCTGGCTGTTCCGACTGCCCGCGCCGAACTATGACCCGCAGCCTGTATACGCCAACGGCAGCGTGTATGTCACCTCGAACGATGTGGTGATTGCGCTGAACCCGAACGGCGGCGCGGTGCGCTGGACGCGCCGTTTCAACACCGAGTTCCGCCTCGCCCCCGCCGCGAACGACGATTGCATCGCCGTGCTGACGCGCGAGAACCGACTCTATGTGTTCGACCACACCGGCAAAATCGTGGCGGGCGACCGCGAGCCGATTGAGATGCGCTATGAACCCCTCACCGCCCCTGAAATCCACAACGGCAAGCTCTGGCTCGCCACTCGGCGCGGCACGCTGCTGTGCTACTCACTGCCTGAGGGCAAACTCGAGTGGCTCTACACGCTGCGTCCGCCTGAGGGCACGGTCGACCAGAACAATCGGCGCGTGGCGTATCTCGCATTGTCGGGCAAGCCCGTGTTCACGCCCAACGGGTTCGTCGTGGCGACGGGCGAAGGCAACCTGACGATGTTCGGCTTCGGCTGGGTAGACCGTGTCGCGCCGCAGGTGGTGCGCACCACGCCGACCATCGGTGAGATGATGTCGGGGCAACTGCCGCTCGACTTCACGGCGCGCCTGCGCGATGAGGGAAGCGGGATTAATCCCGCAACCGTGCAGTGGCTCCTGAACGACGAGCCGCTGCCCGCCGAATACGAGCCGTCGCTGGGCGAGGTTACGGTGCAGTTGCGTGCGGGAACCGCCGCGAAGCCCCTGCCCGACGGGCGCCACACGATGACCCTGATTGCCTCCGACTGGGCGGGCAACACGGTACGACACAGCTGGGCGATTTATATCGACAATAGCCTGCGCCGTGCGCCGGCGCGCCCGCAACAGCAGCAGCAATCGGGTGCGCCCAGCGGACGCGGAGGAGGCGGGGGGCGTGGTCCCGACCTCTAAAGCCTGCGCGGAAGCGACGCGAACCCAGACTCCCGTCGCTATCCGCGCCCACAACCTCACGAAAGAGTTCAAACTTGCCCACCACGCCTACGCCTCGCTCAAAGGACTGCTGCTCTCGTTCCTGCCGAAGCGCGTGGAGCATCTCGTCGCGCTCAAACAGGTGAGCTTCACCATCTATCAGGGCGAGACCGTCGGCGTGATTGGGCAGAACGGCTCTGGCAAAAGCACCCTGCTCGGAATCATTGCGCGGGTGTACCGCCCCACTTCCGGAGTCATCGAGATCAACGGGCGCGTCGCTCCACTGCTTGAACTCGGCGCAGGGTTCCACCCTGACCTCACGGGGCTGGAGAACATCTACTTCAACGGCGTGATTCTGGGACTCACGCGCAAACAGGTCGCCGAGCGCATCGAAGCGATTGTGCAGTTCGCGGAACTGGAGAGCTACATCGACGCCCCTATCCGCACCTACTCGTCGGGCATGCTGATGCGGCTGGGGTTCGCCGTCGCCGCGCATGTGGACGCCGACATCCTGCTGGTGGACGAGGTGCTGGCAGTTGGCGACGCGCGATTCCAGCAAAAGTGCTATGACAAGATTCAGCAGTTCCAGCGCGAGGGGCGCACGATTCTGTTCGTATCGCACGATATGGACGCGATTCGGCGCGTGGCGCAGCGCGCGCTCTGGCTGGATAAAGGCGTGCTGCGCGCCGACGGCGACGCGCCGACAGTGGTCGAGCTGTACCTGCAATCGGTGCAGGCGACGCTGTGAACCCTACTCGCTCCAGTCGCGGCGCAGCGTCCAGCGCAGCAGCTCTAAGAACGCAGGGTAGACCTCCTCGCAGTTCGGCAGGATCTGATCGGGCGGCAACAGGAACCCGTACTGACCCGTGTCGCGCAGCTCGTAGGCGAACGACAACGCGCCGCGCGCCCCGAACACCCAGTCGGTCATCCCGCCGCTTGCAAGATAGATGGTTGTGGCAATCGGTCCGGCGGTATAAAACTGCCCGTGAACATTCAAGATTGCCGCTTGCTGCGCCAATCCTACCCGTTCGAACACCGCATTCAAAGGCGCCAGATTGGTCGTGAAGCCCCAGGGCCAGAGAATCATCTGCGAATAGCTATGCACATCCACATGCGAGCGCAGCAGCGGCAGGCTGAGCATCCATCGACTTAGAAAATAGGTTTCAGGCTCCGAAAACGGGGCTGTACCCCGATAAGTTTCGCTTGACGGGTTGCCACTGGAGCCAGGACCGCTCCACTCGTAAGCCCAGTTGCGGTTCAGATCGACCCCGTAAACGGGCTGATTCCACTGGTTGCGCCCGTTGTACCGCCGATTCTTGCGCCAGAGGCGGTTCGTGGTGTGGGTGAACACATAGCCGTCGGGGTTCACGACAGGCACGATATAGACCTCCAACCGATTCAGATACTCACGCACGCGCGCGTCCGACTCGTACTCCGAGACCAGCCGATAGGCGAAGTAAAGCACGACAGGAGGCGTAATCCATTCCCGCGCGTGTTGCATCGCGTTGATGACGACCTGTGGGCGGTCGCGGTACACACGGGCGCGACGGGGATCTTTCGTCAGGCGCAGCGCGTAGATTGGGCGATTTTCGATAGACCTGCCGATTTCGAACATCTGTACGAGGCGCGGGTTCTGGTCCGCGAACTGGCGCATCGCGGCGTAAATCTCGTCGAGCGTGAGGTAGCGGGTGAACAGCCCCCCGTCCTGCGGGGCGAACTCCGTCTGTTGCTGGCGAATCACTGCGGCGACATCCTTAATCAAGACCTCGCCCGTGTAGCCCGCCTTGCGCAGCGACGCCTGTTCCTCGGGCGAGAGGCACACATCGACGGTCTTGCCCCGAATCATCCAGATGTCGCGCACGAGGGATTGAATCTCCTCCACCTGCGCGGGTTTCTCAAGGGTCAGTCGCCAGACCTGATAGCCCTCATAGGAAACCTGCTGCGAAAAGAGCAATCCCAGCAGTGCAATCCAAAGAATCAGAACCCCTGCTGTGCGTCTCATAGCGGAATTATAGCCCAAACGGTATAATCGGCGGCTGTATGGGGAACGCGCTGCCCGAATCGTTCTACTTGCAGCCCACTGTCGAGGTCGCCCGTGCGTTGCTGGGGCGCTGGCTGGTTGCGCGCGCTGACGAGGGCTGGGTCGGCGGGCGCATCGTGGAAGCGGAGGCGTACACGCAAGATGACCCTGCCAGCCACAGCTATCGGGGTAAAACGGAGCGCAACGCGGCGATGTTCGGACCGCCCGGCACGGCGTATGTGTACCTCATCTATGGGATGCATGAGTGCTTCAACGCGGTCTGTCAGCCTGAAGGCGTCGGTGAAGCGGTGTTGATTCGTGCCCTGGAGCCGACAGTGGGGCTGGAACAAATGTTCTTGCGGCGCGGGCAGGTTCACTGGACGCAGCTCTGTCGCGGACCGGGCAACCTGTGTCGGGCGCTGGGGATTACACGGGCGTTCAACGGTGAGTCGCTGATGACAGGGCGCGTGCAAATCTGGGCGGGCGAGTCGGTACCCGATAGTCAGGTCGGCGTTTCGCCGCGCATCGGAATCTCACAGGCGACGGAACGGCTCTGGCGGTTCTACTTGCTCCACAATCGCTGTGTGTCGGGGCGGACGGGCAAATGAGCTGGTTGCTTGGGCTGGGGCTGGCGGGGCTGATTGCGTTGGTCGCATGGCGCACACGCCTGCTGACGGCGGGTGGCGCGCTTACGGCGACGCTGGTGGGCGCAAGCGTGTTCGGCGTGGGAGGCGTGGGGGCGAGTATCCCGCTGCTCGCCTTCTTTTTGAGCGGCAGCCTGTTGCCCCGCGCACTCGGACGCCCCCACAAAACCGAACAGCGCACCGCAGTCCAGGTGCTGGCGAACGGACTCGCGCCAATGCTCTGCTGCTGGGGTGTTGCACTGTACCCTGAGCAGGAGTCAGTGTTCTGGCTGGGCTACGCGGCGAGCCTTGCGACGGCAGCCGCCGACACCTGGGCGACCGAGTTCGGCGTGCGCTTCAGCGACACAGCGTGGATGGTCACGACAGGCAGGCGCGCGCCCGCAGGCGAATCGGGCGCAATCAGCACTCAAGGTACTTTAGGAGGGATGATGGGCGCACTGATTATCGCCGCGCTTTGCACGCCGCTCACAGGCTACGGTGTGCAGACCTGGATGATTACAGGGCTGGGCGTGTGGGGCATGTTGCTGGACAGCTTGCTGGGCGCGACGCTGCAGGCGCGGTTCCACTGTGCCGCGTGTGGCGCGACGGGCGAGAAACGAGTCTGTTGCGGCGCGCCAGCGCAGCTCACACGCGGCGTATCTTGGATCAACAACAGTACAGTGAACCTAATCAGCACGCTAGCGACGATGGGGACACTGCTGATTGCATGGAGATGACACCTCTCTTAACCGCTCCTTAAACAAAAATCAGGTACTTTTACACTCGCTCGCAACCCGCGAGCCGAAAGGAGGCTACTATGATGCGACATATTTTAGCTCTGGGTCTGACGAGTGTGCTTGTAGCGACGACCTGCGCCCAGGTGGTGCTGGGCGATAACAAGGGCAAAGTGCGTAAGACGAACGCCTTGGCGACTATTTCCCTCGCTGAGCAACCCTTGCAGTGGAGCCGCCGCGATTTTCAAGATGCCACGAATAGCGAGTCCTTCGGCTTCTGGCCTGCGTACACAATTCAGGTGGACGCTCTCTTGTTCGATGTGGACGGCGAGTCGGTGGGTTTAGGCGACACAGGGATTGTGACCGTTACCACTGTCGACTCCCTGCTCAACGCGCCGTTCAACTGGCCCCTAACCTTCACCGTGCCCCGCTCGCTGTTCCGACAGGGCGGCGCGTACACGAACGAGAACGGTTTTCAGGGCGATCGACAGCTGTATGGTCCCGTGTGGATCAAGTACGAGCTGGACGACAGCAACCAGAGTGGTTGGAATGTGGTGGAAGTGCAGGTGTTCGCATGGGATGTGCGCGACCTCGTGCATAAAGCCAGTCCAACCAAGACTCGCCCCTTCTCCGACACCGCTGCGCCGCAGCGCATCGATATCTATGTCGCGTCGCAGGATCCCGACCCCAACAGCGACCCCGCGAATGACCCGAACTGGACGCTGGTCGGCACGCTGAGCAAGGACAACGGCACGATTCCGAATGTGTGCCAGTGGGACGCCAGCACGGGCAATACCTTCGGCGAGTGCCCCACGGCGACGCTGGAGTACCTGAACGGCAACAACCCTCTTGGGATTAAGTTCTATGAGGATCCAACGAACGAGATCTGGTACTCCTCGCAGAAGATGGTGGGGCACAGCGGAATTAAGTATGTCGCGTTGCGCATCCCGCAGGGCAACCAGTATAACAACGACCCCGATCTACGCGCTACGAACCGCGTGGCGAACAGCCTGCGCTACACGAACATTACCGATGTGCGCGTGATTGCAGGCGTGGACGGCGATGTGAACCGCGACGGTTGTGTGGACGACGCGGATCTGCTGGAGGTGCTGTTCAACTTCGGCGCGACGGGGCGCAACCGCGCGGATGTGAACGGCGACCTCGTGGTGGACGACGCCGACCTGTTGGTAGTGCTGTTCAACTTCGGCGGCGGCTGCTGAAGATTGCGGATCAAGTCGACTCTATGAAGTTGTGGCGGGGACGCTGATGCTACGCACGCCGTTCGTAGCGTCGGCGTCCCGCCGACGACACACAACATCTGAAGCCCCAGCTGGTAAGTCCCTCAATGATTGAAGTGTCTCTTTTTACCCCTATGTCTGTACCAAAGCTACCCCCACCCCACCCCTCCCCGCAAGCGGGGAGGGAGCGCACGCGCGGGCAGCCGCGACGCCTCCC
>CALKLF010000110.1 GCA_937992175.1 uncultured Fimbriimonadales bacterium
CTTGCCATTCGGCTCTTGCAGGCGCACATAGTAGGTGAGCGGGTCGGGATAGTCATGCCAGTAGTAGACAGTTTCGCCCGTTTGTTTGTCGATAGCCGTGCAAGCGACGATGTAGGCGTTTTCGATGGTGCGCTGGGGACCCTCGAAGCGTTTGCGGTGTTTCCACAGCCCGTAGATGGAGACTCCGCCGATAATCAACATCCCTGCGACAAGCGTCATGTAGCCCAGCGTGGCGACGAACATCAGCGACGAGTCGCCCCAGCGTGCGAAGTTCGCGATACCGCCTAGCGTGCAGGTCGCTGCGACCAGCCCGCCGATAACAATCAGTGCCAGCCCCAGCATGACGAGCGCGGTCATGCCCTCGTAGCGCGGCATAGATTAAGGATACCCTGTGGGGTTGGGAGAGTTGGTATTAAGTTCCTCCAATGTGAAATCGTCGCCTTTGCCTCCTGCTCTCTCCCCCCTCCCGACCTCCCCCGTGAACGGGGCAGGAGTCGTGGCTGCCCGCGCGTGTGCGCTCCCTCCCCGCAAGCGGAGAGGGTCGGGGTGGGGGCGGCGGCTTTGGCAGGCGTCAAGGTAAAAAGGGACGATGTAATCTTTGCGGCACTTGAGTCCTCCAATGTGAAATCGTTCCCTTTTACCCCAATACCTGCGCCAAAGCTACCCCCATTCCGCCCCTCCCCGCAAGCGGGTAGGGAGCGCAAGCATAGGCAGCCGCGACTCCTCCCCCGTCCACGGGGGAGGTCGGGAGGGGGGTAAAGAGCAGCAGGTAAATGTTGGGAAGACTAACTGCCTCAAATGTGAAAACGCCTCCTTTTGGTGCGATGGCGTTCCCGTCGTCGTCGTGGAGCATACCTGCAAGGCGACGGCAGGAATGCCGTCGCACCATGCATGCTTTGGGGACGATTTAATCTTTGAGGAACTTAAGAAACAGCCAGTCTCCACCTTACTCCCCCTCTTGACGCCGCTGTCAAACCATGCTATAATATAGTTCAGAATACGATTTCTCAAGTCCCGTAGTACGGACGGTCCCGTCCGTGATTGAGATACAGAGCTTGGACAGTCCTGTCCAAGCCATGAGGCAATCGATGAAGCGACGCAGCGTGATAGTTGCAGCAGCAGCGTTCCTGACGCTCTGGGCAGGTTGGGCAAACGAACCGACCTACCCCGTGCGATTCCGCCTCGAGCTGCAACAGCCTGCCGAGAAGGTCTACCTCGCGGGCAGCTTCAACGAGTGGCAGCCTCGCGCGAGCCTAATGCAATCTGACGCCGAGAAGCGCGTCTGGACGCTTACTCTGCAACTGCCGCCTGGCGCACACCAGTATAAGTTCGTGGTCAACGGAACCGACTGGATGACCGACCCGAACGCCCCCGCGATTGACGACGGCAACGGCAATCTCAACTCGGTGGTGTGGGTGGAGCCTGACGGCTACAATCGCCCTGCCCGCGTCGGCGACGGACAGATAACCCGCAGCGCGATTCGACACAACCCTGCCGACTTGCGCGACCGCAACCCAGTGCAGGGCAGGCTCTCCCTGCGCCTGCGCGCCCGAAAGGACGATGTGGAGCGTGTGATTCTGTTCTGCCGCCAGCATGGACGCACGCAACGCCTCGCGATGACCCCCTTCGTGAGCGACGCACTCTATACTTACTATCGCACCACGCTACCTGAAGCCGACACCGACTACTGGTTCGAGATACGCGATGGCAGAATGCGTATCCGCCTGCCTGAGGGAAACACCCCCTTCCGCCATCGCGTGGGCGACAACAGGTTCGAAATCCCCGACTGGGCGCAGGACGCGATTTACTATCAAATCATGCCCGACCGTTTTTATAACGCCGACCCCTCTAACGACCCCGACGCCAGCAAGCCCATCGACTTCACAGGGCGCATCGAGGGCGACGGCTTCTACGGGGGCGACCTGCAGGGCATCCTCAAAAAACTGGACTACCTGCGCGACCTGGGCGTGGATACGCTCTACCTGACCCCCGTGTTCGCCTCCGTGACGCACCACAACTACGATATCGACGACTATGAGCGCGTCGACCCCGAAATCGGAACTGACGACGACCTGCGTGAACTCGCTCGCACGCTCCATCAGCACGAGATGCGCCTTGTGTTGGACGGCGTTTTTAATCATGTAGGGATTTACTTCTTCGCGTTTCAGGATTTGCTGCGCCGTCAGGAGCAATCGCTGTTTTGCGACTGGTTCATCGTGGAGCGGTTCCCTGTGGCGGTGGAGTGGCACCCCAACTACTGGGCGTGGTGGAACATTCCGTACATGCCGAAGCTGAACCACAATAACCCGCTGGTACGCCGCTACCTGCTGAGTGTGATTGAACGATGGACGCGCGAGTTGCGTTTAGACGGCTGGCGTCTGGATGTGCCAAACGAAGTGCCCGATGGGTTCTGGCGCGAGTTCCGCCCAGTGGTGCGCCGCGCGAACCCCGACGCTATCATTATCGGCGAAATCTGGGACGACGCAGGACGCTGGCTGCAGGGCGATATGTTCGACAGCGTGATGAACTATGTATGGCGCGGGGCGGTGCTGGGCTTCGTGGCGCACGGCAGCCTTAAGCCCTCGCAGTTCGACCAGCGGATGGCGCAGCTGCAGATTATGTACCCACGCCAGAGCTTGTACGCGATGTACAATATGCTGAGCAGCCACGACACGCCGCGCTTCCGCCGCGAGTGCGGAGGCGACTTACGGCGCGTGCGTCTGGGTCTGCTGCTGCAGTTCACAGGTATTGGCGCGCCCGCGATTTACTACGGCGACGAAATCGGCTTGGACGGCGGCGGCACGCCCGACAACCGCCGCCCCATGCGCTTTGAGCTTACCGACGAGGAACGCGCTCTGCGCGACTATGTGAAACAACTGATTGACCTGCGCAAGGCGCAGCCCTCCCTGCGCCGCGGCGAGTGGCAAACGCTTGTCGTCGACGACGCGAAGGGCGTGTACGGGTTCGGGCGGTATTTGGAGGACGCCCTGACCCCCCAGCCCCCTCTCCCGCCGCGCGGGAGGGAGGGAGCCGAGACTCTCCTCTCCCACGGCGTGGGAGAGGGGCAGGGGGTGAGGGCAAATCCAGTCCTCGTTATTCTCAACACCTCCGCTCAGCCCCAAACCGCCGAGTTGCCCGTTATCGGCGACTCCACTCGCTGGCGTATCGCCGTCAGCACATCGGAAATCGAGCAGGCGACTTATCCTGC
This sequence comes from uncultured Fimbriimonadales bacterium, assembly GCA_937992175.1. Classification (GTDB taxonomy): domain Bacteria; phylum Armatimonadota; class Fimbriimonadia; order Fimbriimonadales; family GBS-DC; genus GBS-DC. The sequence goes on from CALKLF010000110.1 coordinate 3,209, forward strand.
TACGAATGGGCGCATAGCGATTACGCTGCCGCCCCTTTCGGGAACCGCGCTGGTTCCTGACCGTAATCTAACCACAGGAGGTAATGCACAATGAAGGCTCTACAGCGACGCGGCTTCACCTTGATCGAGCTGCTGGTCGTGATTGCGATTATCGCTATCCTCGCGGCAATTCTGTTCCCTGTGTTCGCGCAAGCGCGTGAAAAAGCTCGGCAGACACAGTGCCTGAGCAACGGCAAACAAATCGGACTCGCGCTGCTTATGTACGCGAACGACTTCGACAATCGCCTCCCTGTTTACATCTGGCCCCAGAGTTATATCGTGGCTGCGCGCGTGATGCCGTATGTGAAAAGTCGCGACATCTTCAGGTGTCCCTCGTCGCGCTATCCTTATGGCTCCGTGCAGCACGCTGAACGCCACAATCCGCAACGCGATTACATGATTGCCCCGAACAGTCCTTGCGTGGGATTAGGCATGTCCCAGCGCGGACGCGACAACTACTTCGATGATATTTATCCGCCAATGGACTACCGCGTGAACGAGAACATGTGGGCGTATCATGGTTACATCAATCAGCCTCAATCACCCTGTTATACGGCGGAAGCGCGGAGCTGCGGCAGTTACTACATCGAACCCGGTCGATCGATTGACGATCCGATTGTTACTAACCCGGGTAAGGCGATTATGATGATCGACTTTCCCGCCGCCTATTTCCAGTGGCCCGGTCCCAGCTTCTGGGGAGCGAACTACAAGGGGCGCCACAATGAAGGCTCGGTCGCCATCCATGTAGACGGACATGCGAAGTGGTATCGGTTCCAGGCGCTCTATCCCCGCAGCGTGCAGTGGAGCGGGCAGTATGTCGAATGGTACTACTGGGGCTTAGCCTGCGGCGATCCGAGCGTGCGGTAGAACGCCTGTTGCTGGAGTGAGGGACAGGTCTCTCAGAGGTTAGGTTGTCCCTTTTCGCCTGACGCAAGCAAGGAGGCTGTCACCCTCATCCCAACCCTCCCCGCTTGCGGGGAGGGAGCGCATGCGCGGGCAGCGACGACGCCCCCCCCTGTTCACGGGAGGTCGGGAAGGGAGGGAAAGAATAGCAGGCAAGGGGGACGATTCCATCTTTGAGGGACTTATGTCCCTCAAAGGTTAAATCACCCCTTTTTACCTTGACGCCTGCCGAAGCCGTCGCCCCCACCCCGACCCTCCCCGCAATCGGGGAGGGAGCGCACGCGGAGCCGCCTCGACTCC
>CALKLF010000111.1 GCA_937992175.1 uncultured Fimbriimonadales bacterium
GCGCATAAAACAGTTCTCGATCCCAGTGGAGTAGGGTTTCCATCAGAACAGCGCCATCCGTCCGAAGCCGATATACTTCGCTTGGCTGAGCCGATCGATGCGCTGGAGCATATCCTCAAAGCACATGTGATGCTCCTGCATATCGCCGCGAATGATGGGGTCGATAGGCAGGGAAGGCGAGTCGTTCACATGCACGCTGAGGGCACGGACATGACGCGCCAGTTCGAATGCTTCCGCAATATCGCGCGTGTAGATAGCGAGACGCAGCCCGATGGAGAAGCGGTTCAGTTGCTGCAGCAGCTCCGCAGGCGATTTGTAGACATGCAGTAGCACAACGGGACCGAACACGGCTTCGTTATACAGCGTGGTCTGCGTGGGCGTTTCGGTGAGTACGGTGGGCAGATAGAAGGGCGGTTGGGCTTTCGCGCCCGCGAGCGTCCTCGCGCCGTGCTGGATTGCCTCCTGCACCCAGCGTTCCACGCGCTCCAGCGCGTGCGGATGGATGAGCGGGGGCAGGGTGGTGCCCTCCTCCATCGGGTCGCCACAACGCAGCCCCGCCACACGCTGGAGCAGGGCGTCGCGGAGCGCGTCGAAAATCCGCGCGTGCGCCCACACATGCTGAATCGAGGTGGACGATTGCCCCGCCATCATGAAACCGCAACAGGCGATTACTTCGGCGACATGCTCTGGGTCGGCGGTTTCGGAGGCGACGAGTCCCCCGACGGTGTCCAGCTCCATCTCGATGCGCTTCGCGCCTGCGTGCACAGGCAGGCTCAGCCCCACCTCACGGCTGCCTGTGAAGGTGAGGGTTTGGATAAGCGGATGCGCAGCGAGGGCGTGTCCCAGCTCCTCGCCCCTGCCCGTGAGGATGCTGAGCGCTTCGGGTGGCGTGCCCGCGCGATAGAGCAACAGCCCCAGTCGCAGCACTGTGAGCGGCGCTTCGGTCGAGGGCTTGAGGATAATCGCGTTGCCAGCAGCGATGGCGGGCGCAGTTTTTTGCGCCGCCTGCGCCAGCGGTAAATTGAACGCCAGAATCGACGCCACGACGCCCATCGGCTCGCGCGCCCAGAAACCGAAGCGCGACGCACCGTCGGTGAACGACTCGGGCGGGAACTGCGTCGCGCGGGGGTGATGGCACGCCTCCGCCGCGAGTTCGAACACCATCGCGGCGCGCTCGACCTCGACACGCGACTCGCCGATGAGCTTGCCCGTCTCTAAGGTCAACAGCGTCGCCAGCGATTGACGCTCCTGACGAATCAGCTCGGCGACATGCTTGAGGATGGCGGCGCGCTGGCTGAGGGAGAGTTCGCGCATCTTCTCCGCGCCGTGTCGGGCGAGCGCGACCGCCTGATCCACATGGTTTGCGCCCCCCCGCGCCACATGGTCAACAGGCTCGCGCGTGTAGGGGTTCAACACCTCCAGCCATTCGTCCGCCCCGACCAGATGCCCGCCGATGAGCATCTTCTGCATCGTTAGCCTCCTGCATAGGCGATTGCCTCGATCTCCACCTGGGCGCCTTTCGGCAGCGCGCTCACCTGAACCGTCGCGCGGGCAGGGTACGGCGGACGGAAATAGGTCGCGTAGACCTCGTTCATTTCCGCGAACATGTTCAAATCGGTCATATAGATTGTCGTTTTCACGATGCGGTCGAGATTCAGCCCCAGCGCGGTTAGCACTGCCTGCAGGTTCTGTAGTACCTGCTTCGTTTGCGCCGCCACGCCGCCCGCAATCAGTTCGCCCGTCTGAGGGTCAACCGGGATTTGCCCTGAGAGGAAAATCCAGTCACCGACGCGCGTCGCCTGCGAGTAGGGTCCAATCGGCGCGGGCGCGTCCTTCGAAAGTATCGCCTGTTTGGTCATCGCCTCACCTCTCATAGGGAAGTATACCTGCTGCTACGCCGTCTTCTCTTCGGTACGTTTATTGGCGTGGCGTTCGGCGCGGTTCTTGCGCACACTCGAGAGGGTGACGCCCATGCGCTCCAGGATGCGCGGGCGCGCCTCGCCTGTGAGCAGGTCGCTGAGCAGGCGACGCAGGTGGTCAGCGTCCACATTCTGCGTCCACGCGCCGTCCACCGCCACTGTGATTTGCCCCGTCTCTTCCGAAACGATAATCGAGACGCAATCGGAGTTCTCCGTCACGCCGATGCCTGCGCGATGGCGGGTGTGCATGCTGCTGGGGATGTCAGGGTTCTGGCTGATTTCGGGGAAGTAGACAGCGGCTTCGATAATCTCGGCGTTGCGCAAGATTACCGCACCGTCGTGCAGGGGCGAGCCGGGATAGAAAATCGTGCGCAACAGGGGCGAGGTGATCTCCGCCTGCAACTCGATGCCGTTGCCCTCCGCTACACGATCCTTGCGCTCCCACACAATCAACGCGCCGATTCGGTCGCGCGCCATCTGCTGCACCGCGCTCACCACCTCATTAATCGCCCGTTGAATTGGCTCGGTGTTCGATGCGCCGCCAAAGCTGCTGCGCCAGAACTCCACGCGCCCGATAGTCTCCAGCACGCGGCGCAACTCCGGGAAAAACAGGATGACCAGCGCGACGGGTCCCAGCGTCGTCATGCGATCGAGCAGCCAGTGGATGGTCTCCAGCCCCAGCGCGTCGCTCAGGTAGAGCGCGAGCACGAACACCAGCAGCCCGATCAGCACCTGATACGCGCGTGTACCCTTCGCCAGCAGCAGCAATCGATAGATTAAAAACGCCACCAGCAGCGTGTCGAGGGCTAAGATGGCCCCCCGCGCTGCAACATGCTCCGCTATCCGTAGCCAATCGCTCAACTTGTCGCCCCGCTCTATATATTATGCACAATTCGGCGCAAAAAACGCTCCCTGACTAAGCCGTCAGGGAGCGTTCTCGGGAGCGGGTTGGCAACAAGCCGTTAGCCGACGGAGCCTTCCATCTCCAGTTCAATCAGGCGGTTCAGCTCGACGGCGTACTCCATCGGGAGCTGCTTCGCCAGCGGCTCGATGAAGCCCGACACAATCAGCGTGAGCGCCTCGTCTTTCTTCAGCCCGCGACTTTGCAGGTAAAAGATTTGCTCGTCGCTGACCTTGCTCACGCGCGCCTCGTGCCCGATGGTGACCTCCTTCTCGTTGATTTCGATGTAGGGGTAGGTGTCGGTCTTGGCGTCTTCATCGAGCAGCAGCGCGTCGCATTCCACATTGCACTTCGCGTGGTGTGCGCCTTCGAGTACCTGCACCAACCCGCGATAACTGGCGCGCCCCGTACCTTTGGAGATGGACTTGGAGGTGATGCGCCCAGTGGTATGTGGCGCAGCGAAGATGAGCTTGCCGCCCGTGTCCTGATGCTGCCCATCGCCTGCGAACGCGACGGAGAGAATCTCGCCGCGCGCGCCGGGTTCGAGCAGGTACACAGAGGGGTACTTTTGTGTGACGCGCGAGCCCAAATTGCCATCCACCCATTCCATCACAGCGTCGCCATACGCCACGGCGCGCTTGGTCACGAGGTTATACACATCCTTCGACCAGTTCTGGATGGTGGTGTAGCGCACGCGCGCGCCGCGCTTGACGATAATCTCCACCACAGCGCTGTGCAGGGCTTCCTCGGCGTAGACGGGCGCGGTGCAACCTTCGACGTAATGCACAAACGACCCTTCCTCCGCGATAATCAGCGTGCGCTCGAACTGCCCCGCGTTCTTGGCGTTGATGCGGAAGTAGGCTTGTAGCGGGATGTCCACATGCACGCCCGCAGGCACATACACAAACGAGCCGCCCGACCACACCGCCGAGTTCAGCGCGGCGAACTTGTTGTCATGGGGCGGAATCACCGTGCCGAAATATTCCCTCACGAGGTCGGGGTACTCGCGCACGGCGGTGTCGGTGTCCACAAAAATCACGCCCTTCTCTTCCCACTGCTTGGCGAGGTTGTGGTAGACGACTTCGGAGTTATGCACCACAATCCCTTCGGCGACGAAGTTGTGAACGCCTTCCACCTCGATATCGTAGGTGTCCTCGAAGCCGAGGTAGGTAATAGACTCGATAGGCGCGAAGCCGATGTCCTCGCTGGTGTGGGCGTCCAGCGGCGAGCCGTGATGCGAGTTATATTGCTGGTAATACTGGCGCGGCTGATGGTTCAGTTGCACCTTAACCGAGTAGTCCGCCAGCGGAGTCAGGTCGCCGCTAATCAGGAAGCGGTACCCCGTGCGCTCAGTGGTTTGCCCCTTGTAAGTGGAGCGCGAGGTGAAGGTGTAGATCTCAGACACGCGCAGTCCACACATCAGCGCGAGGCGGTGCATCGCTTCCAACATCGGCTTGTTGACGCTGGTGAGCAACACATCGTTGTTTTTCTCGTCACAGCGCACGCCGCCGTCCGCGTCGATATAGCCAGCGAGGAACGCCAGCTTCTGAGTGCGCGGCAGTCCGTAAACCCAGTGAGGCACAGACTTGGTGTAAGCGTCGCCGTCCATCCCCAGCGCTTCAATCAGGCGGGCGATGGGCGCGCTGTGGATACGCACGCGGTACGGATCTTTATCGAAGGTGAGGCGATAGTTAAACGCCTCACACATCACATCGGCAAGCCGTTCGCGGATTTCAGGCTGAGAGGCAGGAAACGCGATGTCCACGACGGTCTTGGGCTTGTCCTTGCCCTTGCGCCGCAATCCGCCGTCGCCCAGAAACGCGCCGAAGAACCACATCAGGGCTTTGCTGGTCTCGGTAGGCAAGCGGAGCCGCTTCTGCTGACGCTTGTAGAGCCACTCGCCCGCGCGTACCTCGAACTCGCCAGACTGGTTGCGCCCCGTGTAGCCGCGCTCGATGTCGAACTGCGGCAGCGCATACGGCTTGCCGTCGTCGGGGATCTGCTTGGTAATCGCAATGTAGTCGCCGACTTTCAGGTCAGACAGGTATCGCCACTCGGTTCGGAATCGTCCGCGCTGCTTATTTTCGGGCTTTTCGTAGACCAGCGCGTAGAAGGGGTGGTTGAAAGTCGCTTTAATAGTGCGACCTGCGACTTTCACTTCGAACACAGCGCGCTGCCCCTTGTAGGCGACGCCGCGCACACGCTGCTTGATGAGACGGCGCGTGTTGGGGTCGAGCGAGTAGACCACCTGTCCTGCCTTGATGTCGGCGATGCGCACGGCGCCATCTTCCGTGAAGACCATCGTGTCGGCGGTCAGGCAATCGTACTGTGCCCCCACGCCTGCAAGGAATTTGCGCTCCCACTCGGGGATGCCCAGCCGATCGAAGGTGCGCTTGATGTCATCCGGCACCTCGTCCCAGCTGCGCCCCTGACGCTCGGTGGGCTTGATGTAGTACACGATTTCGTCGAAGTCGAGGCGCGACAGGTCGGGTCCCCAGGAAGGCATCGGCTTGCTGATAAAGATTTCGTAAGCCTCCAGGCGGAAATCGCGCATCCACTTCGGCTCGCTCTTCTGGTAGGAGATTTCCTCGACCACGCGGCGCGTAAGACCGCGCTCGGTCTGAAACACCGGTTTGATGTCGTCGTAGAAGCCGTACTTCTGCTTATAGTCCTGATCCAGCGTCAGAATATCGGGCTGCGCCATTTGGGATACCTCCTTACGGGGCGGTTGCGCCCGCGAGTTCGCCGCGCACCCAGTCGTAGCCCTTCTCTTCGAGCTGCAGGGCTAACTCGGGTCCGCCAGAGCGCACGATGCGCCCCTCCACCATCACATGCACATAGTCGGGTGTGATATAGTTCAGAATACGCTGATAGTGAGTAATCACGAGGAACGCGCGTTCGGGCGAGCGCATCATGTTCACGCCGCTGGACACAACTTTGAGCGCGTCGATGTCCAGCCCCGAATCGGTCTCGTCCAGCACGGCAAGCACAGGCTCCAGCAGCGACATCTGCACGATTTCGAACCGCTTCTTCTCGCCGCCGGAGAAGCCCTCGTTCACAGGGCGACCCGCAAAGCTCGGGTCCATCTCCAGCTTCTTCAGGTGCTGCAGGAGAATCTTATAGAAGTCGGTGTACTTGATTTCGGTATTAAAGCGCCGTTGATAGGCAAGGCGCAGGAAGTTCGCGATGGTGACGCCAGGCACTTCCATCGGGTACTGGAACGCGAGGAACAGCCCCATGCGGGCGCGCTCGTCGGGTTCCAGCTCCAGAATGTCCTCGCCGCGGAACAGCACCTCGCCGTCGGTGACCTCGTAGCCCGGATGCCCCGACAGCACCTTCGCCAGCGTTGACTTGCCCGAGCCGTTCGGACCCATCAGCGCGTGAACCTCGCCCGCGTGAATCGTCAGGTTAAACCCGCGAATAATATGCTCCTCTTCATCGGGCAGTTTCACCCACAGATTGCGTACTTCCAGTAAAGGCGTTTTCTCCGTCACAGTGTAGCCTCCTTAGTTGTTTAGCGTGGCTAAATAATACCTTATTGGGGGAAGGCTTGTCAAGGGGGGTGGGATATACTTGGTATATGCGCTGATGGCGGATCGGATGTGGGGCAGCAGCGTTCTTGTTGGGTTTTGTGGTGTGTGCAGGAGGGCTAACTTGGCTGTTTCGCTCGCCGCGCATTGAGATACCCACGCGCGACTATCCGCCGAACAACGCCTATGCCGAGTACCGTCGGATTGCAGAGCAGATGCAAGCAACGCTCAACATGGACACACGCTGCAAGCAGGTAGAGGACGCCCTGTCCAGGGAACCTCGACGAGACACTGTTTCGACACTGGCAACATTTTTTGTGTGGGGGCAGGGGGTGAGGGCGCCAACAGCACACCAAACCATTCTGCAGGAGGAAACACGCAGAAAGCTCCCTACATTTCCCAAACAGCCTCTGGCTCCACTCGTAGGTTCTAAAAAAAGATACGAAATTTACGAGATTGTATCTCGAACCGTTATCTTTGGCACAAAAATTGCTGGTCTAAATATGTATCAAACTCAAGGTTGTCCGATTTAAGACAATTTTCGAGTCATGGTACATAGAGTTGCCTTGAGTTTTGGGCGATTCTAATCTACACTACGAAGGAGGTCTTAACTAATGCATTTGCGAACTATCTTGGGCGCTCTCGCGCCGAGAGGATTGACGGCTATGCTCGTTGTAGCGGGCATCGGGGCAACTGTTCTGTCAGTTTCCGCTTCCCCAGTAAACTTCCAGATATATGTGTCCGCCGATGACGACTTCGACCTGTATGTAGGCAATGCCACCAGTGCGACTTCCCTCATCGCCAACCATAACGGGGGATGGACCACTCCCTACTTCTATTCCCTGACGCTGCAGGTAGACGACTACATCTACATCCCAGCGATGGATGTTGCGGCGGGCGTATGGGGTTTAGGCGGCTACACCAGCACAAATGGCGGTGCCACATGGACACCCATTCTGGCATCCTCGCCGAACTGGGAAGTTGTCTATGTGGATAGCCCGGGACAAGGGGCGAATATTAACAATCCAGTGATGGGTCTCACCACCCTGAATACGGTGATTGCGAACGCCAATGCGAACAGCCTGTGGGTAACGCCTGTATCGGGCACTGCAACCGCTGGGAATGGATTGCCTAACTTCTACTCCCCTCCATCGTCTCTGCCAGCACAGGGTTGTATTTGGACCAACATCTCTGGAACGCGCGAACAGCTTGCCTATATGCGGGTCGTTTTCCGCTATAAGGTCGTTCCTGAGCCCGCGAGTATGCTGGCGTTGGGCACAGGCTTGGCGGGACTGATTGGGTTGCGCCGCCGTCGGGCGTAGCTTGCCCCTCCCAGCCTCGAGAAACGCGCCTCATCGGCGGGGACGCCAGCGCTACACGAACGCATGCGTAGCGTCGGCATCCCGTCGTCAATTCTACGACCTGATGCTGCGGTGAGGGGAGTTTCTCAGAATCGTGCCGAGATGGGATTACTCGTACCGCACAGATCGACAAAGCCTGTCGCCTGAAATTGCGGTATTCCGAGCAGCGCGAGGCTTGCGTTGCGCATCGTCGTGTGTACGGGCGTTAGGGGCGTTTTTCCACAAGATGTAGGGGTTCGTAGGGGTAGGGGGTACAATCTGGAGCGGGCAGCGGGAATCGAACCCGCACCACCAGCTTGGAAGGCTGGAGCTCTACCATTGAGCTATGCCCGCTCGGTACGCTTCTATTATACCCCACGCTGTTCGTGCATGCAATACCATAGGTATAATTTTCTGCAATGGGACGCGGCTGGCTGTGGGCAATCGTGTTGACGAATTGTCTCGTGTGGTGGGGGTGGGGCAGCGAGCCGAAATTGACGCCGCTCTTACCTGAACTGCTCGTTGACCCGATTCCGATGCGCTTAGAGGCGCCCCCCGTCCCTGAAGCGCGCACAGACACTTTGGCGTGGCGTACAAGCGGTGTTCACTGCTTTCTGGCTGTGCCTCGCACTCCCCACGCGCCCACTCGGCGCGAGTTTCTCTGCTATAATCTGACCCTTGAGAAGGGCTTGAGCCGTCTCCCGCTATTTGAGTGGTGGGCGATGGGCGAGAATAGCTCTCTACCCGCGCCTGTGAACCCGCGCGGCGTTGCCGTGCTCATCGTGGGCGACCTTGTGGGAGGCTTCGAGTTCCTCAAGCAGATTAAGTACGCGCCTGTGACACTGCTCACCTTCCCCGCACTCTCTGTTGAGTCGCAGCGTTTCCCGCTAACGCCTGTATATCTGCGCCCTGAACAGTTGCCCGATTCGCCCATCGCGTTGCTGGGAGTACCGTTTATCGTGCTGACGGAGGGCGCAGAGCGGCTGAGCGAGGCGCAGCAGCGTGCGCTGGTGCTGTGGCTGCACGCAGGGGGGCAGCTGATTGTGCCCCTGAATGCGTCGGCGCCGTTGATGCAACGCACGCAGTTTGCTCCCTACCTCCCTGCGTGGGAGGAGGTCCGCCTCCAGCGGCTCAAGCAACCCCTCCAGCTGCCCGGAGTAGGCGAGCCGCTCCCGCCCCTGCGTGAACCCGTACCCGTTGCGTGGCTGAGCCACCCGCGCGGCGCACCGCTGGTACAAGTCGGCAACCGCACGCTGGCAATTGAGACTCAGTGGGGCTTCGGCAGGCTGATGGTGATTGGCAGCGACCTAACGCATTCTGCGTGGCGTAACTGGCAGGGGCAAACGACCCTATGGGCGACCCTCCTGCACCGCCCGCGCTTCCCCATCCTACAACTCGCGCAGCTCACAGACACACCTGAGCGAGACCCTGAAATACGCAAACAGCGCGTGGTGGCGGCGCCGTACCTCGCTGCGATCCTCACAGCTTATTGGGCATCACTATACATCCTCTGGCGCACCTTGCGGGCGCAACGCCGAGTGGTCTACGCCCCCTATGGCGTCGCCGCCCTCTCAGGGTTGACCCTCATCGCGCTCTACTTCGCCACGCCGAAGGAGCCGAAAACCGCGCCCTTCAAAAGCAGCCGAGTGATCCTGGGCGTTGGTGAACACGCCTTAGAACGCGCTGAGTGCCTCTGCCGCTTACCCTCAGGTGAGTGGACGCTGACTTGGGGAGCAGCCGACGCGCTCGCAGTAGAACCCACAATTGCACCAAACCCAATCCAAGTGGCGTTCACGAGTGAAGGAACGAAGCTGCGCAACCACAGCTTCACCCCTACTACGCTCACCCTGCGCACGCTAACCCAATCGCCCGCGCCACTACGCCTGCAGCGCACCCGCGACGGCTATGAACTGCGCAACATCAGTGAGGACTTGACCTTCGAGGTTATGGCTGTCAAGAGCTACCCACGCTCAAGTTCGCCCAGTGAGGCTGAATCTGCCGACGATATGTCGAAATGGGAGACAAACCCGCCACTGGCTACTTGGCGACTCGCACCCAACCAGTCGGTTTCGTTCCCCTATGAGCCGTTAGTTGGGTATTTAGTTCGCGGGAGCGCCAAAGTGGCGACTGAGCAGCGTACAGAGACGGTGGAGATATGGCTCTTCTATCCGTAGCTGGGGTGCGCTGGCGCGAACGCCTGCGTGCGTGGCTCGACGAGTATTACTGGGATAACCCCCTCGTGTGGGGGCTGCATCGCCATAGTACACAGTTTTCACGCACGCGGATGAACTCGCCTCGCTGGCAAGCGCCCCCCTTCTGGACGCGCGCGCGTACCCTCTGGGCAATCTTGTGGTGGACTGTGGCGGTGCTTTGTCTTTTGGGAATGCATCTCAATCCGATGCTGAAACACCAAGCGCAGCAGTGGCTGGAGAGACACTCCCACGCGGTACTGGTTTGGCTGGGGTTTGGGTTTGTTGCCTCGCTTAGGTTCGGCTCTATGACGGGGCTGCTGGGCGCACTGTACGAGGCAAAACAGCTGACTATGGTTAGCATGACGCGCCTGCGGGGCACGCATGTGGTATACGGCAGTGTATTCTATAGTTGGCTACGGGGTACCCTAATGCGCACCCTCATCGCCTATCTTCCGCTGTTGTGGGTCGTGCACTGGTTATTTAGCGATAATGTGCTGATTGCGCTGGGCACTGCTGCTGTGGGCGTGCTGGGGTGGAACGGCATCGTGCTGGTACTCATGCTGATGGGCTGTGCTGTGATACCTTTTGAGCCGTCCGTGCGTGAGGCGAGCGCAGGCAAGGCGTCTTCAAGGTTCGAGGGTACCATTCGCATCGTGCAGGTTCTGGGGTTGGTTATGGTTCCCGTCAGTCTGGTTGTGATTCTGTTTATGCCACTGAAGTATTTCCTGATGCTGTTGACGCCTGTTGCGTGGGGGTTGGCTTTTCTGCTGCGTATGCCTGCCGTGCGGCGTGCAGAGCATCTCCTGCGCAGTAAGGAGGCTGAGATTGTGCCATCGGAGGGACGCTGGCAGTGATGGAGGAGATCCGCGCGGTGATGGTGTTTGAGTATCGCCGTTATATGCGAGCGCGTGTGTTCTGGTCACGCCTCCTGGCGAACACGGCGATTGGCTCAATTGGGGCGTTGGCGTTCTATGTGGGGAACGAATATTTACCCGACGCGCTGATGATGAGCTTGCTGCTGCTGGCCATTCTGGGCGGACTGGGGGCGCTCATCCTGTTTCAGGTGATGTCGTTGGGGGATGCGCTGTTCGACGATGCGGTGGAGGGACGCGCGCTCCCCGATTTGTGGTTGACGGGGATGTCGCCGCTGAGCTTGATTTTGGGACGATGGCTCTTCGCAGGGTTCTACGCGCTGTTTTCGCTGGTTGCTTTCGCGCCTGCGCTCTGGTTGGGCGCGCGGGCGGGCGGGGTGAGCCTGATGATGCTGATGGGCACACTGCTCCTCTTCTGGCTCAGTGTGATGCGCCTACTGCCCGAGCTGTTTCTGGTCAAGATTCAGGGGCGCCGCGCGCAGCTGCTGGGGTGGACCGATTCGGAGGTGGTGGGCGAAGGCACTGCGGGTCTCTCGCTTGCGTTTATGCTCGCGGTGTTCTACTTTTGGCAGGCGGTGTTTGGTGGGATAGGCTTGCCGCCTGCGATGCCTGTGTTGCTGTTTTCGCCGCCACTGGTGATATTCGAGGCGCACCGTGCTGTGTCGCTTGGAGGACTGACGCTGCCGATGGGTTGGCTGGGCGGCGCGTTCTTGCTGGGGTTCGCGTTGCTGGGGCTACTGGCAGCGCTTCGAGCCGCGGATGCCCGCCTGCTTTGGGCGCGGTTCTGGCAGCCTCTGCTCGGCAGCGTGCTACTGCTAACGCTGTGGGGCATAAGCCTCTATGCCTATGCTGCCGAGCGCGTGCAGACGCCTTTGCAGGCGCAGGCGACTGCCCTCGGCAGCCTCTGGCTGGGCTGGACGCTTTATGGCTTCTTTCAGAACGAGCTGGCGTTTTTCACGCTATGGCGGGGCGAACCAGTGCAAAGCGCGGCGCGTCCGACGGGACGCGCCGCGCTCTGGCTCACCACGCTCTGGATGAGCATGGGGGTGCTTGCCCCGATGATTGTCTTCGCTGCGTCGGGCGTACAGCTGGAACCTGCGCGCTGGGGCATGATACTGCTTGCGCTCGCTGGCTGGTGCGCATTCGCAAGTAGCCTGGTTTTCAGTAGGCACCCTCTGCAGAATGACGCGTTCCACCGCTACGCGATACCCGTAATGCGCCACACCGCCATTGCTACAGGGCTGTTGGGGGAGCTGGTCTGGGGCGTTTTAGCCGCACAATGGGTTGTTGCAATTATTCCGTTCCCATGGCTGGTGAGCGTCGTCCACACTTTGCTTTACCTCGCGCCGAGCTACTGGGTGTTCCTTCCCGACGCACCGTTGTGGGTCTACGGCGTTTACGCGCTGTATAACGCGGCGCTCGCGCTCGTGATGTTTTATCGGCGCGTAATGCTCGGCATCTCTATACGCTGAATGAGGTACCGCACCCGCACTGGCGTTTCGCCTTCGGGATATCGAAGCGGAAGCCCCCGCCAATCAGCTGCCCTGTGTAGTCGATGGTAGCGCCTTCCAGGATTTGCGCGCTCTTGGGGTCGATCACCACGCGCACGCCGTCGAACTCGGCGAGGAGGTCGTTCGGGCGCGGCGCATCAACAGGCATCATCACATGCTCGAAGCCCGAGCAACCGCCTGACCGCACGCCCACACGCAGGTAGGCGTCCGTTTTGCCCTGCTTCGCCAAAATCTGCTTGATCCGAGCCACCGCGCGCTCGGTCAGCCGAATCGGGAACTGGGTCGGTGCGCTCATCACTGAAATTATACCCTCTCACTTCCCGCACGAGACGCCGGGCGGCAAGCCGTTGAACAGCCGATCATAGGCGGTGAGCAACACCTGCTCGCTGCGCTCCCAGCTGAGGCAGTCCAGAAACCGCTGCCGCCCATACTGACTCATGAAGCGGCAGCGCTCTTCATCGTGCAGGAGTTCCAGAATCGTATCGCCGAACGATTCGGGGCGGTCGTCGGACGGCGAAACCAACGCCTCCTGCGCCGACCACTTGTTCTCGATGCTCTGTGTGGCGACGATGGGTACGCCTACCGCCATGAACTCGATAATCTTGTTCATCGTGGAGCGGGCGGTGTAGGTGTTGTCGGGGTCGCTGGCAACGCCGATATCCGCGGTGCAAAGATAGCGCAGCAGCAGTTCACGCTCGCGCACAAAGCCCGTGAAGGTAATGTAATCCTGTAGATTGAGGTCTTGAGCAAGCTGCTTGACTTCCTCCAGACAGTCGCCCGAGCCGACGGCGATGAAATGCACATCGGTATAGCCGCGCGTGTGGACGATATGATGCGCCGCCTTGACGAAAATGTCCGTGCCGTCCTGCGGTCCCATGATGCCCAGATAGCACACAAGGTGCTTCTTGCCCTTCTTGATAGCAGGGTCAGGCTCCACAGGGAAAAATTCCGACGCACGCGGTCCGCTGCGCACAATTACAATCTTTTCGGGATCGGCTTTGCCTCGCTCCAGCGCATTCTGGCGGTACGATTCGTTCATCTCGATAATCATGTCCGCCAGCTGGTATGACCACCGCTCGAACAACACCTGCAGATGGTAGAACAGCCCGCGCTTTTTGAAGCGTACTTCGTAGAGCTCGGGGCACAGGTCGCGATGTTCATACACAAACTTTTTGCCGCGCGCCTTGTAGTAAAGCCCGATCGACCAGAAGATGTCGAGCGGGTTGCCGACATGGAACACATCGAAGCCCTGCTCGCGTTCGACGCGCTTGCTGAGCCGAAAAGTGTGCCACAGGCAGTAGAGTGCTTCCTTGATGAAGTTGCCGACGCTGTGCGTGGGGGGCAGCATGGGGTAGCGGTAGAGGTGGACGCCCTCCAGACAGCAGTATTCGGGGTCTTCGGGCGGGCGGGGCGAAATGACCGACACGTGGTAGCCCGCGCGGCGCAGCGAGGTCGCCACCTGCCACATCCGGCGGTCGTGCGGCACGGGCAGGTTCTCCAGCACCAGCAGCACCTTCCTCGGTCGTTCCTCGAGCGCGTCGACGCGCTCCGTCTCGTGAGCTTTCAACATAGTAGCTCCTGCGCGGTAGGGTGGGGCGTTGGCGTTAGCCCCATCTTTTGGCACACCTGTTCCGCGTGCGCCCTGATTGAATACCGCTCCGCTGTGCGACGGGCTTCGACGCTCAACCGCGCGCGATTCCGATAGGCGCGTTCCATCAGGTCGGCTAACAGCGCGGGGTCGCGCTCGGTCAGCACATAGCCGTTCTCGTCGTCCTTGACCACGGCAGGCATGCCGCCGACATTGGTCACGACGGCGGGGACGCCGCACGCCATCGCCTCTAATAACGCGGTGGGCAGTCCTTCCCACAGCGAGGTCATCACGAACACATCCGCCCGATGATAATACGGCAGAATCGCCTCGCGCGGCAGCAAGCCCGTCATCACTACGGAGTCTGAGACTCGGTTCTGCTCGATAGCGTGGCGCACTTCCGCCTCCATGGGGTTAAAATCGTGCGAGCCGCCGACGATGGTCAGAATCGCGTCGGGGTAGCGTTCGCGGAACCGCGCGAAGCCCGCAATCAGCAAATCCAGCCCCTTGGAGGCGTCCAGCCTGCCCACGAACAGAATCTGCGGCGCGCCCGCCTCGCGCTCGGCAGGGGGCTTGTATTCGTCGATCTCGATGCCCAGCGGCGTGTAGTGGATTTTCGCCGCATGCTGGGGGAACTTGTTCACATAATACTCATAATCCGCGGGGCTAATCGTGAACACGCCCTGCGCCCGCGCTATCACACGCGCCTCCATCCGCATAAACCACGCTCGAAACGCCCGCCAGCGGAACAACGGATGCGAGGTCCACCGCTCAAAGAACGCCGACTGACCGTGCGTATTGAAAAACAGGGGCATATCATCGTGCATAAACGCCAGCCCGTGTTCCGCCCGCTGGATGTAAATCGCTGCGCCCATCCGCAGGAACTCCGCTTTCTGGCGTTTCAGCGCGTTCAGAAACTTGAAGTTGAGTGGGATTTTCGAACGGCGCTGCTTTTCGTCGTCCACATAGAGCAGCGGCAGGAACGGACGCTCCACCTCCTTAATTTTCACGGTTGTCCACTGGCGCAGGGGCAGGTCGGGGTCAGTAGTAATCCCGACGCAGTAGAGTTCGACGGGAGCGTAGCGGCTGAAGTTTTTCGTGTACTCCAGCACGCCGCCCATCGGATACTCCGCAAAGTCCCCGGCGTAAGCCACAACCAGTTTACGCATCGTTTTCACTCATTTGCCAGCGGATTTGCCGCGCCTGCACGGTTGCATCATCAGGTTATCGTAAAACTCGATCAGCTTCTGTCGGCTATGTTCCCAGCTGAGACACTCTAAGAATCGTTTGCGCCCGAACTCGCCCATCTGAGTGCGCTTTTCAGGGTTGTTCAGAAGGTCAATAATCGCCTGCGCGAAGGCTTTCTCGTCATTATTGTGGATGTAGACCGCCGCGTCCTGCGCCGAGAAGCGCGACTCCTTGAGGTCGAACGACACAATCGGCAGTCCTACCGCCATATACTCAATCACCTTATTCATCGTGGACACATCGTTCAGCGGGTTCAGCGGGTCGGGCGCGAGGGCGACATCGGCGGTGCTGAAGTAGCGCAGCAGGTCGTCGTCGGGAATGCGCCCAGTGAACTCGACGAATTCCGTCAGGTTGAGTTCTTCCGCGAGTTTCACAAGGTCGGGATACATATCGCCGCCGCCAATCAGCGCGAAGTGGCAGTCGTGATAGCCGAAGGTGTGGACGACATGGTGAATCGCGCGCAGCAGGTAGTCCACGCCGTCCTGCGCGCCCATCACGCCCAGATAGACGCCCAGATACTTGCGCCTGCGCTTGAGCGCAGGGTCAGGCTCCACGCGCTGGAAGCGACTGGCTAAGGGACCGCTGCGCACGACGGTAATCTTGTCGGGTGGGACGCCGCCGCGCTCCATCGCCACGCGTCGGTACGACTCGTTCGTGGCAATTACGGCGTCGGCAGTGCGATAGGTCTGCTTCTCCAGCCACAGCAACCCTTTGTAGAAAAAGCCACGCCGATGGAAGCGCGATTCGTAGAGCTCGGGACACAAGTCGTGCTGGTCGAACACGAATTTGACGCCTTTGCGCTTATAAAAGCGCCCGATCACCCAGAAGGTGTCGGGCGGGTTGCAGGTTTGAATCACATCGAAGCCGCGCTCTTTCCAGACGCGACGAGCGAGCCGCCAGGTCTGCAGCCAGCAGTAGGTGAACTCGTAGAGAAAGCTCAGCACGCTCTTGGTAGGTGGAGGTAGGGGGTAGCGATAGAGATGCACGCCCTCCAGCTCCATGTATTCTGGCTCCTCGTGGGGGCGGGGTGAGATGACTGAGACCTCATAGCCCGCTTCGGTGAGCGCGAGCGCCTCCTGCCACACGCGCCGATCCATCGGCACGGGCAGGTTCTCCACCAGAATCAAGACTCTCCCTTTCGGCTTACCAGTACAGTCCAACATAGCGTCCTCGAAGTTCGTCAGGCGTCAGCGCACGGGCGAGATCGACAATGACCTGGTTCTCGCGATGCTCTGCGAGAATCGCCTCACGCGCTGCGGCACTAAGGTGTCCAATCACCAGCACCTCAGCGTGGTGGATGATCTCACGCGCGTCCTCGCGCAGGATTTCGCGAATATGGGGGATTTCCCGCTCAATAAACGCTTTGTTAGAGCCATGCAGCGCGGCGTACGAGACATTCGGGTCGTGAATGAGCAGGCGATAGCCTTTGCCGATCAACAGCTCGGCGAGTTCGACGAGAGGGCTTTCGCGCAAGTCGTCAGTTCCCGGCTTGAATGAGAGTCCAAACAGCCCGATTTTGCGCTTGCGCATCCGCACAAGGGTTCGGGCAACTTCTTCGATTTGACGGCGATTGCTGGGCAGGATAGCTTCCAGCATCGGCAGTTCGAGATCGTTTGAACGGGCGCGATAGGTGAGGGCGCGTAGGTCTTTTGGCAGGCATGAACCGCCGAACGCGAACCCCGGCGTGAGATATTTGCAGGAAATGTTTAGCTTCGTATCGGCGCAGAATACGCGCATCACTTCGTGGCTGTCGACGCCCTCCGCCTTGCAGAGCATGCCCAGCTCGTTCGCGAAGGTGATTTTGAGCGCGTGGAAAGCGTTGCAGGCATACTTGATCATCTCAGCGGTGCGGATGGACACCAGAAACAGCTGCGCCTTCACGTTCTCGTAGAGCGCGGCGACCTGCTCCGCGTCCGATTCGCGCAACGCGCCAACGACAGTGAACGGCGGGTCATAAAAATCAGCAATCGCAGTGCCTTCGCGCAAGAATTCGGGGTTCACTGCCAGCCCGAAATGCTCGTTCACGCGCTTGCCCGACGCCTCTTCCAAGATGGGCAGCACAATCTCCTCAGCGGTGCCGGGCAAGATCGTGCTGCGAATGACGACGATATGGTAATTCGGGTTCGTAATCAGCGCCTCGCCGATTTGTCGCGCCACGCGCTCTAAGTAGTCGGTGCGCAGGTCGCCGTTCTCCTTGCTCGGCGTGCCAACACAAAGCAGAGAAATGTCGGTGTTATGCACGGCTTCAGTGGCGTTATCTGTGACGGTGAGTCGCCCCGATTCAACCGCCTGTTTCAAAAACGGCTCCAGATCCTTCTCGACGATGGGCGCTCTGCCCTGACGGATCAGGTCTAACTTATACGGGTCTACATCGACGCCGATGACCGTGTGTCCTTCTCGCGCCAGACACGCCGCCGAAACCGCTCCGACATAGCCTAGTCCAAAGATGCTCACTCTCATGGCCGCCGCCACAGGCGTTATTCCACACCGCCTGCTATATTATAGCCGAATTGGCGTGACATATGCAAAGATCAGTCCCTACCCCAGAGCGGGAGACATATACTTGCTTGTTGCAACCTGTCCAGGCACAGGCACGCGCTCGAGCATCGTTTTAGTCAAGTGCGGGGTGAAATCCCGATATAACGCCTGCAGATACG
This sequence comes from uncultured Fimbriimonadales bacterium, assembly GCA_937992175.1. Classification (GTDB taxonomy): domain Bacteria; phylum Armatimonadota; class Fimbriimonadia; order Fimbriimonadales; family GBS-DC; genus GBS-DC. Next base: position 17,759 of record CALKLF010000111.1, read on the forward strand.
CCTGCACCTGCTCGCTGTTCAAATAACGCTCCAGCGCCGCCCAGTCCACCTGCACCCCCGCACGCGGCACAAGGTGATACTCCTCACGCCACGGATAACACCGCCAATCCACCGCGCAGATGAGCCGCGCCCCCTTCGTGTGCCCCACCACCAAGTGTGGCTCGGCATAGAACTTGCGCAATTTCGGGGCATCCTCCTGACGCATCCACCACCCGCTATAACAGGTCTCATAGTCTATCCGCCCTGCCGAGAGGTTCCGCCCCGTCAGCACAGGCACATCGCCCGCTTGAGGCTTGGAACGCGCCAGCCCGCTCCTGCGAAACTGGGGACTGCGCGCGGCGAAGCGAATCTCAAACAGATCCCCCAGCGGCGTACCCGACCGCTCAAACATAAGCCACTCGTCGGTCTCAAAGCGGATGAGTTCGCCCGCATAAGTCGGCTTGCACACAACCGCAGGGCAGTCACCCATTTCAAGACGACCCACACAGTCGTACACAAGCAGCCCCCGCTCCCCCTGTGTGAAGCGCAGCACCACCGCCGACACATTCACCCTCGGAAACACGCGCCCCACATAGAACACCTCCACCCGCCCACGCTCCGCCAAAAACCGCCTCAGCAGCGCAAAGTCGTCCAGCACCAGCCAAGTGGTCGGCGTGATGAACACCAACTTGCCGCTGGGCTTCAAAAGGCGCACGGCGCGTTCTATGAACGCCCCGTAGAGGTTGTATTTGCCTTTCCAAGTGGCAGTGCGCTGTTTGTAGGCGGCTTTTCGCTCTTTGAGTAGGTGGATGGGGTAGTGCGAGGCGTCGCCGACGATGCCGTAGGGCGGGTTGCCCAGAATGATGTCAAACTGTTCGTCTGTGTCCCAGAGCAGGAAGTCGGCGTGGATGAGCCTCGCATGGGGGTGGATGGGCGTTTGGGGGTTGATTTCCACGCCGACGAGGCGGTGGTGGTTGCCGTAGGCGCGGGCGAACTCCGTCAAAAAGCGTGCGTCGCCGCAGGCGGGTTCCAGCACCGTGCAGGGCGTGTTCGGCGGCGGCGCGGCGAGCTGCACCATCCACTGCACAATCGGCATCGGCGTCGGCACATGCCCCAGAGCGCGCGAGCAAGCCTTGCTTGCAGGCGATAAGCTACTTCCCGCCACTACCTATCTCCTGCAGATACCGCTGGCGCAGGGCGTCGATCGGCAGGCGCGCCCCGCGCTCCGCGTCGTCGTAATACCACACCTCCCACCCGTTCGCAGGCGCGCCCGTGATGTGCCGCGCCACCGCGTGAATGGAACCCTCCACCCCATCCCAATACCGAAGATGCCCGTTCGCCAGCACAAACGCAGGGCGCGCCTCGTCCCCCTCAAAGTAAAGCGCATCCCCAGGCGACAAGTACCCGCACTCCACCAACGCCCCAAACGGCACACGCGCAGACCGACGCTTCGTCTGAAGCTGTAG